>NZ_CP046508.1:4277000-4591000 GCF_017161115.1 Variovorax sp. RKNM96
CCAGCTCGCGAGCACCGCGTTCATCGCGGCCTCCACCGTGCAGGCCGTGGCGCGCGGGCTCGGCGAGGTCGACCGCTTCCGCCAGCGCGGCGAAACCGTTCCCGAAAGCCTGCTGTTCGAGGTGGAGCTCAACACCGCCAAGGCGCAGGCCGGCATCGTCGATGCGGTGCTGCAGGCAGGCACGCGGCTCTTCGACATCGGTGGTGCCTCGGCACTGCAGGAAGACCGCCGCCTCGACCGCCACTGGCGCAACGCACGCACGCTGGCATCGCACAACCCGACGATCTACAAGGGGCGCGTGGTCGGGGATCACCTGCTCAACGGAGCAAGGCCGACGTTCTACTGGGCGGTGGGAGCGATTGCGGCCTGAGGGCGCAAAGAGCGAAGCGGAAGTCTCAGACGCGAGGCAGCGCGGCGAGGAAGGTGGAGACAACGATCGCGGCAGCGCGATCCAGTTGCAGGATGTCGGCCACATCGAAGGCGTGTGGCGCGGTGCGTCCGCTCGCGCCGAGCGGCTTGCGGATCTCGACAAGAACTTCGGCCGCGAGTTCGCGATCGCTGCGCGGTCCGCCGTCGGGGTGCATCACCCACTCATCGACTTGATCGAACGGAATGCTGCGGAAAACCCCGACGATGGGGATGTACTTGTAGCGATCCTCGCCCACCAGGATGGGCACGCTGAGGTTACAAAAGAACGTGGTCGTCGACATGCAGGGTCGCCGTCGCTAGGCAAAGCGTTCAATTGTTAAGGAGTGCGAGTTCAGGAGCCATCCTTCCAAGGGACTACTCCCCGACAAGACGTGACCTTCTGCACACAAAGTGATTCCATTTCCCGCCATCCTTCCCATAAAACAACTACTTAATTCTTACACACAGATACCCGATGTATGTTAAGTGTTGATTTTTTCGATAACCGGAATGCCTGAATCGTTCGAAAACGAACGCGCCGCGCTTACTTTTCGGAGCGCGAGCGGTGCAACGCAACGGTGGCCTGCAGGTCAGGCAGGTGGATCGAAACGCGGTGCGCGCCGCTCGATGTTGGCCTTCACGGCTTCGACCTGGTTCGCGCTGCCGATCAGCGCCTTCTGCTCGACCGATTCGGCCATCAGCAGCTCCGCGGCGCTCTGCGACATCGCGGCATTGAGCAGGCGCTTGCCGGCGCGAATCGCATCGGGGCTCTTGCCCGCGATCTCGTGCGCTATCTGCAGCGCCTCGGCCAGCGGGTCGGCCGAAAGGCGTGTGGCAAAACCGATCTGCAAGGCCTCTTCGCCCGAGAAGATGCGCCCGGTGAAGGTGAGCTCGCGCACCACGTCGTTGCGCGCCAGTTCGCGCATCAGCACCATGCCGGCCATGTCGGGCACCAGGCCCCACTTGATCTCCATCACCGACAGCTTCGTGTCAGGCGCGACGATGCGGATGTCCGCGCCCAGCGCGACCTGAAGACCACCGCCGAAGGCCACGCCGTGCACCGCGGCGATCACCGGCACCGGCACATCGCGCCAGACCATCGCGACATGTTGCGCGGCGTTGGAAATGCCGTGGGTGCGCTTCACCAGATCGGCCCCTGCCGCGCCCTCCCCCAGCACGCCCTCACCCGTGTCCGCGCCCTGCTGCATGCGCTCGAACGATGCCATGTCGAGCCCGGCGCAGAACGCCTTGCCGCGGCCGGAGATCACCACGGCGCGCACCGACGCGTCGCCGCGCAGGGCCTCGCCGGCCTCGATCAGCGCATCGAACATCGCGGGGTCGAGTGCGTTCATCTTGTCGGCGCGTGCCAGCTGCAGTTCCACCACGCCGTCGGGGTGGCGGGTCCATTCGATGCGATCGCTCATGCGTGTCTCCTTGTGGGTTCCGGCCAGTATCGCCCGGTGCGGCCGCTCGGCGATGATGGCGGCTGTCGCCTACCCAACACCCTCGCCATGCCGATGGATCGCCGTCACTTCCTTCTTCAATCGGGCTCGGTCGCCGCCGTGGTGGCGCTGTTCGGCCAGTCCCATGCGGCGCCGGTCACCGGCCGCGGCCGCAGTGCCGGCCAGGCGCTCGGCTTCACGGCTGTGCCCGCGTCGTTGCGCGATGCCGTCGTCATCCCGCCTGAATACGAGTGGCAACTGCTCTATCCCTGGGGCACGCCGACGGGCGTCGCGGGCCGGAAGCCGGCCTTTGCACCGAATGCCGGCAACACCGCCGACGAGCAGGCGCTCCAGGCCGGCATGCACCACGACGGCATGCATTTCTTTCCGCTCTCCGTGCCGGACCGCGCCCTGCTCGTGATGAACCACGAATACACCGACGAGCAACTGCTGCACACGGACGGCATCAAGGAATGGACGGCGGAGAAAGTGCGCAAGTCGCTGCATGCGATGGGCGTGTCGGTGATCGAGATCCGGCATACCGCCAAGGGCTGGCAACAGGTGCGGCCTTCGCCCTATGCGCGCCGCGTGCACGGCAACACGCCCATGCGCATCGCCGGCCCCGCTGCCGGCACGCCGCTGATGCGCACCGCCGCCAACCCGGCCGGCGACCAGGTTTTCGGCACCTTCGCCAACTGCGCGATGGGCGTCACGCCCTGGGGCACGTACCTCACCTGCGAAGAAAACTTCCACGGCTACTTCGGCGGACCGAAGGATGCGGCGAAAGACACGACGGATGCGCAGCGCCGCTACGGCACGGTCCCGGGTTCGCAATGGGTCGAGTACTGGCGCTTCGAGGAACGCTTCGACCTGAGCCGCCACCCGAACGAGCCGCATCGCTTCGGCTGGGTGGTCGAGATCGACCCCTTCGAACCCGGCGCCGCGCCGATCAAGCGCACGGCGCTGGGCCGCAAGCGCCAGGAGAGCGCCACCTGCACGACGTCGAAAGACGGCCGCGCGGTGGTCTACATGGGCGACGACGCGCGCTTCGAATACGTCTACAAATTCGTCAGCAAGGACGCGATCGTCGCCGTGACCGATGCGCCGCAGGCGCCGGCCAACAGCCGCCTGCTCGACGAGGGCACGCTCTACGTGGCGCGCTTCGACCCCGACGGACGCGGCCAGTGGCTCGAACTCACGCACGGCCGCAACGGCCTCGACGCGGCCAGCGGCTTTGCCGACCACGCCGAGGTGCTGATCCATGCCCGCCTGGCAGGCGACATCGTCGGCGGCACGAAGATGGACCGCCCCGAATGGATCGCCGTGCATCCGCAGAGCCACGAGGTGTACGTCACCCTCACCAACAACAGCCAGCGCGGCGACGCCGGCAAGCCCGCGCCCGATGCCGCCAACCCGCGCGCCAACAACCTTTTCGGCGGCATCCTGCGCTGGCGCGAGGACGGCAACGATGCAGCCGCCACCGGCTTCGCTTGGGACCACTTCGCGCTCGCCGGCGACCCCGCGCAGGAAGGCAGCGGCGCGCGCTATCCCTCGGCCGAGGCCGACATGTTCGGCAGCCCCGACGGCCTGCATTTCGACAGCGGCGGCCTGCTCTGGATCCAGACCGACATGAGCGGCCAGGTGATCGGCAAGCCGGCCTATGCGTCGCTGGGCAACAACCAGATGCTGTGCGCCGACCCGGCCACTGGCCGGATCAAGCGCTTCCTGACCGGACCGAACGGCAGCGAGATCACCGGCTGCGTGGTCACGCCGGACCGCCGCACGCTGTTCGTGAACATCCAGCATCCGGGCGAGGCGCGCGACGACGGCAGCGCCACGCACAACAGCGCATGGCCCGACGGCACCACGCCAGGTTCCGCGCGGCCGCGCTCGGCGACCCTAGCGATCCGGCGTCGCGACGGCGGTATCGTCGGCACCTGACAAGCAGGAGGATCCATCCATGAGCATCCGCATCGTTCGCCTCGGCACCCCGCGCGCACCCGGCGAGGGCCTGCGCGTCGGCACTGTTCGCCGTCCGCCGCGCGGCGTTCCGAAGACCGAGTTCGCCTCGCAGGACTGGTACGACGTGTGGTACCCCAATCTCGCGCCGTCCGCCGAGACGATGAAGCTGGGCCAGGAGGCGCAAGCAACGCACGAGCCCGCGCAATGGAACGCCTTCGCGCGCAAGTACAAGTCCGAGATGGCCGAGGCCGACGCGAGCCGCAGCCTCGACCTGCTCGCCGCGCTCTCGCACGGCACCGCACTTGCGGTCGGCTGCTATTGCGAGGACGAATCGCGCTGCCACCGCTCGCTGCTGCGCGGCCTGCTGGCCGAACGCGGCGCGGACATCGCGGGCTGAATCACCTGGGGTGAAGCCAGGAACGCCGGCAGGTTTTCTGCGCGCGCGGCGTACGCCGCCAGCAACGGGAAGCTGGCGGGCGCGATGACCTCGGGCAGCATCAATTGCGTGAAAGACCAGGCCACGGCCGTCGAGACCCCGGCCTGCGTCAGGGTCGCTTCGTCATCAGGCAGCGGCATCGCAGCCGTCTCTTGCTCCAGCGCCGAGTACGCCGCAACAAGCTGCCCCTGCACCCGGTCGACCCACGGCTGGTGCAGCTTCTCGGCCGGGCGCAGGTTGTGTTCGTAGACGATCTGCACGGTCTTCTCGCAGGCGGCCAGCGCCAGCCCGGTGATGCGCAAGGCGCGCTGCCGCTGCGCCAGGTCGGCAGGCATCAGGCTGCGCCCGGCCATGGCTTCTGCGTAATCGACGATCAACGTGGAATCCATGAGCACCATGCCGTCATCGCACAGCAGCGTGGGCGCCTTGACCACCGGGTTGATCACGCGAAACTGCTCGAAGGTGCTGAAGACCGAGACCGGCCGGTGCTCGAACGCAAGGCCGAGCAGGCGCAGCGAGATGGCCACGCGGCGCACATAGGGTGAATCGAGCATGCCGACGAGTTGCATTGTTTCTCCTGGAGGTGTGCGCCACGATATCGGCCGCCGCATCCGCACCCAATGGCAACCCATCGAAAATCGGGGCTGCAAACCGATCAACCATCGGTCATGAAACACACCATGAACATCGACAAGAAGGACCGCCTGATCCTCGAAGCCCTGCAGGCCGATGCGCGCCAGAGCCTGGCCGCGCTGGGCAAGCGCATCGGCCTCTCGCAGCCCGCGATGAGCGAGCGCGTGCGTAAGCTCGAGGATGCGGGCGTGATCGAAGGCTATGGCGCCCGCGTCAACCTGCGCGCGCTGGGTGTGGGACTTCAGGCCATCATCCGCATCGACACCACGCATGCGGGCATCGCCAAGTACCTGAAGCTGTTCGACGCCATGCCCGAGGTGCTGAGCGCCGACCGCGTGACCGGCGAGGACTGCTTCTTCGTGCGCTGCGCGATCGCCGAACCGGCCGACCTGGAGCGCGTGGTCGATGCGCTGGCGGTGGACGGCGCGGTGACCACGTCGCTGGTGCTGTCGAGCCCCGTGAACAAGCACGTCACCGTGCACGCGGCCAAGCCGCCGCGCAAGTAGCCCTCAGCGCTGCGCCTTGTCCTTCTGGTTCTGCGCCTCGATGCGTTCGCGCGCGTCCTGCCAGTCGGTGTCGCTCCACTGGCGCAGCTCGTAGAAGTTGCCGCCGGTGGCCAGCGCGTTGCCGCCGTCCATCATGATGCTCTGGCCCGTGAGCCAGTCGCATTGGCCCGGCGCCATCAGGAAGGCCGCGAGGTTCTGCAGTTCGCTCATGCGGCCGGTGCGCGCCATCGGGTTGTTCTGCTTGCTGCGCGCGCCGGGCTCCTCGCCCGGGTTCAGGCGCTTGCTCATGCCCTCGGTCGGAATCTCGCCCGGGCCCACGGCGTTCAGGCGAATGCCGTGCCGCGCCCACTCCACCGCGAGCGACTTGGTCATCACGTCGATGCCGGCCTTGCTCATGGCCGAGGGCACCACGTAGGGACTGCCGTTGTCGACCCAGGTCGTGATGATGCTCATGACACTGCGAAAGGCGTCGCCCTGCTTCCACTGGCCCGACTTGGCCCCCGCCACCCAGCGCTTGCCCACCGCCTGCGTCACGTAGAAGCTGCCATGGAAGACGATGTTCGCGATCGCATCGAAGGCACGCGGCGAGAGGCTCTCGGTCGGTGCGACGAAGTTGCCCGCGGCGTTGTTGACGAGCCCGGTGAGGCCGCCGCTCTGGAACAGGCTCTCGACCATCTCGTCCACGCTCTGCGCGATGCGGATGTCCACGCCGAAGGTGTCGATGCGCCGGCCTGGGAACTGCTGGCGCCATTCGGCCGCGGTTTCCTCGCACACCGCCTGGCGCCGGCCGCAGATGGCGACGTCGGCGCCCAGGCCGAGGAAACGCTCGGCCATCGCGCGGCCGAGGCCGGTGCCGCCGCCGGTCACGAGGATGCGCTGGCCGCTCATCAGGGAAGCTTCGAACATAAGGGGTCTCCTTGGGTCTGGCGGCAGCGGCAAGGACGAGCGCTGCCATCGCGCATGCTACGCGCGCCGTCGCAGCGGCGGCTTGCGGAATCTGGCTCCGTCGGCCGGCAGCGACGCTACTGCAGCACCAGTTCGACGCGCCGGTTCTTCGCCTTGCCCGCATCGCTGGCATTCGAAGCCACGGGCGCGAGGCTCGCCACGCCGTTGGCGGTGAGGCGGTCGCGCGCAATGCCGTAGTCCCTGGCGAGCGCAGCGGACACGGCATCGGCGCGGCGCTTGCTCAGGTCGAGGTTGGCCGGCAGCGCCCCCACGTTGTCGGTGTGGCCCACCACATGCAGCTTGAGCGCGGCCTGTTGCTTGAGCAGCGCGCCGATCTGGTCGAGCGAGGCCTTGCTCTCGGGCTTGATGTCGGCCTTGCCGGTGTCGAACAGGATGCCGTAGACGGCGACCTTGCCGTTGGCGTCCAGGCTCTTGCCGAGCTCGGAGGCCGAGAGGGTTTCCATCTTCTGCTCGCGCGCCTTGGGCTCGACCTTGACGACCAGCACGCTGATGCGCTTCTTGAATTCCTTCTCGTCGCAGTACACCGAGACGTCGCCGGGCTTCCAGACCATGAGCGCGATGGAAGCGCCGCTCGCCTTGTTGTCGAGCACGGCATAGCGGAAGTCGGAAACGAAGTGGCCCGCGCCGCAGGCCGCGGGCGAGTTGTCGCCGGTCTTGGTCCACCAGGTGTCGGGCAACACCAGCGCCGAGAGGCTGGTCTTGTCGATGTCGCGGCTGTCGCCGCAGGCTTCGCCCGCGCACTCGAACACCGTCTCGAAGCCCGCGCCCTTCTGCTCCTGCTGGTAGTTGCGCAGCACCTCGAGCGCGCTGCGGTCGGGTGGCGTGATGTATTGCAGGGCGGTGCGCTGGCCCGCGCGGTCGAGGGAGCGCGCGGCGGTCACCTTCTCGTCCTTGTAGACAGCCTTGCCTGCCGGCAGCTTGACCTCGTCGTAGGCCACGTCGTCGCGGTACACGAGCACCGCGCCCGAGAAGCGCTTGAGGCCCGCCGGATCGACCAGGCCCTTCAGGTCCTGCTTGGGCACCAGCGTGTCGGCCTGCGCAACGCCGGCGAGCGCGCCCAGCAGCGCGGCGGCAAGAAAGACATGGCGTGCGGCGTGCATGGCGCTTCCTGGCGTCGAGTGAGAATGGCCGCGACGATAACCCGGCGCGCGAAGGCCGCCGGCGGCGGTTTTTGAGGCGGGTGCGGCGTACAGCCCTTTTCCTGCCTGCATGGCCCGCTACGCATTCGATAGCAACCAGTTCTTTGGATATACGCCCTATGCCAAGCCCCAGCGCCTCCCCTTTCCTGCCCCTCGAAGGCGTGCGCGTCCTGAGCCTTGCGCTCAACCTGCCCGGTCCGGCCGCGCTGCTGCGCTGCCGCCGGATGGGCGCCAGTTGCCTGAAGCTCGAGCCGCCGGGCGGCGACCCCATGGCGCTCTACAACCAGCCGGCGTATGCCGCGCTGCACGAAGGCGTCGCCATCGAATCCGCGGACCTCAAGACCGAAGCGGGACAGCAGCAGCTGCACGCCGCACTTGCAAAGACCGACGTGCTGCTCACCTCCTTTCGCCCCTCCGCGCTGCGCAAGCTCGGCCTCGACTGGCCCGCGCTGCAGGCGCGCCATCCGTCGCTGTCGCAGGTGGCCATCGTCGGTGCACCGGGCGAGCGCGCCGAAGAGCCGGGCCACGACCTCACCTACGTCGCCGAGAGCGGTCTCGTGACCGGCACCGAGCTGCCGCCCACGCTCTATGCCGACATGGGCGGCGCCCTGCTCGCCAGCGAGGCAGTGCTGACGGCCATGTTGCATCGCGCCCGTGGCGGTGAAAAGGCCGCAGGCATCTACCTCGAGGTGGCGCTGAACGCGTCGGCCGACTGGCTGGCCCTGCCGCGCACCTGGGGCCTCACGCAGCCCTCGGGCGCGGTCGGCGGTGCGCATGCGGGCTATCGCGTCTACCCGTGTGCCGATGGCCGCGTGGCGGTGGCGGCGCTGGAGCCGCATTTCGCGAATCGCCTGTGCGAAGTCGCCGGCGTGACGCCGCCCGACATGATGGCAACGGCCACGCACGAGGCGCTGGCGGCGTGGCTCGCGACCCGCACGCGCGCCGAGCTCGATGCCATGGGCCGCGAGCGCGACGTGCCGCTGCTCACGCTCGCCGGCTGAAGCACCTCATCGGCTGGTGCTGTCGCGTTGCCGGTCTTCGCGCTTGAGCGCGAGGTAGGTGTCGAGGTCGACCTCGTGCAGCTGCCGCGGGTACTGCTCGGCTGCCATGAACCAGTGGCGCTGCCGGCGCTCGTCGGCATCCTTCGCGTCGCTCGAGAGGTAGGCATCGAGCGTGAGGAAGTAGCGCATCGCATTGCGCTCCACCAGCCCCCGGAGGCCCCGGATGTACTCGGGCTTGCCATCGGGCGCCTTGCCCATCACCGTGAAGCCGACCTTGTCGCGGCCGAAGGTCGCGAGGTAGGCCTGGGTGGCGAGCCGCACCATCATGTTGTGGTCGTAGCTGTAGCCGAAATGCACGAAGCTCTTCTGTGCATCGAGCGCAATCGCCTCGAGCGTGACGCGGTAGTTGCTCGTGCCGAACGGCCCATTCGCGGCCGAGAGCTCGACCGACAGGTGCTCGGGCGTCGCATTCGCCACGCGGTAGACGAAGGGCAGTTCGAAGGCCTGGTCGACCGGCTTGTCGTAGCGGCGCACGACATAGAGCGTCAGCGTCTCGCGCCCTTGTGCCGTGCCGGTCTTGCAGCGCCGGTTGTTGATGTGCAGCGTGAGCAGTTCGCACCAGTGGGCCGATCCCTTGAACGCGGCCGTCACCTCCGACAGCGGATGGTCGATCACCGCGTAGACGTCGCCTTCGAGCCCGCCGGGCGTTTCGCTCGAATCCAGCTGCACGGGGCGACCGAAGCTGCTGCGGTCGAGCTTGTCGCTCAGGCGCTGGTGGGTGTCGCGCAATGCCTGGGCCGGCGTGGCGGACTCGGTGGGTGCTGCGGCACACAGCTGCAGCGAGGCTGCTGCGAACAGGACGGCGCCGCACAGGGTGCGTGTCCACGATACCGGCAGGTGGGGCGAGCTGCTCATGGGGTCACACCATACAACGGGGCGACCACTTTTGGCTTCAGTCGGCTTCTGTTTCCGGTGCCGTCTTCGCACCGCGCCGCATGAGCAGCAACATGGCCACTGCGAGCAGCACGGCGCCCAGCCACTGCCTCGGTGCCATCGGCTGGGCGAACAGCAGCGCCGCCAGCAACGCGGCCACCAGCGGCTCGATCAGCGTGCCGACCACCGCCGCTGTCGGCGACAGGCGCCGTGCGCCCCAGGCAAAGGCCAGGTAGGCCACCGAGGTCGTGACCACGCCGGTGTAGGCGGCGCCCAGCCATTGGGCGCCGCCTTCGGGCCAGGTGATGCCGCTCGGCCAGGCGACCGCGAGCATGCACAGCGCCGCCACGCTCATGCCCCAGGCGGACGCGGTGACGGCCGGCACGCGCACCGGCATGCGCGCGTTGCCGAGCACCACCAGCGCATAGCAGAAGGCCGAGCCGAATGACCAGGCGAGCCCGACGACGTATCCGGCAGGCAGCGGGCCCCATCCCTCGGTTGGCATCACCAGCAGCGCGACGCCCACGAGCGCCAGCACCAACCCGGCGACGAGGCGCAGACCGAAGCGCTCGTAGCCGCGCAGCACGGAAACCAGCGCGACGATCACCGGTGCGCAGCAGATCGAGATCACCGTCGGCAATGCGGCACCCAGGTGCGCGATGCCGGCGAACCAGCAGCTCACATTGAGCGCCATCGCGGCACCGGTGCCGACGACCTGGAACTGCTCGCGCCGGGTCAGGTCGCACCAGCGCGCATTGGCGGACTGCGGCGTGCGTTGCGCCCTCCAATGCAGCCACCACAGCAGCGGCACCCCGAGCGCGAAGCGCGCCAGCGACAGGCTCTGCGGCGCAATGCCGCCATCGATGAGGAATTGCGCCACCAGCGCGCCGCCGCCCCACAGCGCGCCAGCCAGCAACACACCGCCCCAGGCCAGGGCGGCAGACATTCTTGCGTTCATTGTTGAAAGTTCTCCATGACGCCAGCCGCTCTTTTCTGCAGAGGGCGGGCATGACCATCCGGCCGTCACCCAGCCTTGCAAAAGGCGGAGGACGGCGACCACTTGCGGGTCTGAGCGCGGCGCGAGGCGCGCGTCAGAGGCAGGTCGATGGCGGGGGAGAGTGGTGCAGGTGCATGAGCGGCCGATGATAGAAGCCGAGGTCAAGAGGGGCAAGGGAGAATCGCGGCCATGTGCCCTCCTCCCACCCCCCACGAAACATGAAACGCCAAGGTCGACTCGTACGCTGGGAGGCCGAGCGCGGCTTCGGTTTCATCCGCAGTCCCGAGGTGTCGGCCGATGTGTTCGTGCATCTGCGCGACTTCAGCGACCGGCAAATGAAGCCGCAGGTGGGCATGGAACTGAGCTTCGAAGAGATCCATGTCGGCGGCAAGGGGCCGCGCGCCGTGGCGGTGCAGGCAGCATCGAGCGGGGCCTCGCGGTCAGGGCCGAAACACACGCCCATCAACAGCCATCGCCGCTCTGCGCCGAGGCGCGCGAATCCGCGTCGCGCGAGCGCTTCCGATGCTCCGGCCTCGTGGGGTCTGCTCTTCCTCCTGGTCTACGGGGTGCTGCTCGGCGCGGCCGTCTGGTCCGGCCGCTTGCCGCTGCTGGTTCTCGGCGTGGTGCCGGGACTCAGCCTGCTGACCTTCTTCGCCTACGCCCTCGACAAGAACGCCGCACAGACCGGCCGCTGGCGCACACAGGAAAGCACCCTGCACCTGCTCGCGCTGATAGGCGGCTGGCCGGGTGCCTGGGCCGCGCAACGACTGCTGCGCCACAAGTCGAGCAAGCAGAGCTTCCTGATCGTGTACCGGGCCACCGTCGCCTTCCACTGCGCGGCGTTGCTGGCCTGGGTTTTCTGGCTGCGGGGTATTCCCGCCGTGGCCTGACGTCGGTTGTGTGCAGTCCTAGACTGAAACGGTCCCCATCCAGGAGAAACCTCCCATGCCACTCGTTCGAATCGAACTGTCCGATGCCTCGCCGCAAACGCTGGGCCCCGCCATCGGCGACCTGGTCTACCAGGCGATGACCGAAACCATCAACGTGCCGAAGGACGACAAGTTCCAGGTCATCACGCGGCATGCCGCGCAGGACCTGGTCCATCCGCAGAGCTACCTGGGCGTCGAGTATTCGGCGGGCTTCGTGCTGATCCAGATCACGCTGAACCAGGGGCGCACGGTCGAGATGAAGAAGGCCTTCTACAAGCGCGTGGCCGACGACCTGCACGAGAAGCTGGGCATCCGGCGCGAGGACGTGTTCATCAACCTCGTGGAGGTGGTGAAGGAGAACTGGTCGTTCGGAAACGGAGAGATGCAGTACGCGTAGCGGTCGCCCGCTACCCGTCGATCAACGCACCTTGCGCGATGAAGGCTTGCTGATCGGCTTGCCGCTGCCGTTGTCCCGCGGCGGCAGACCGGTGTGCTGCGTGAGGATGCGGCCCTTGGAGGGCTTCACCGGCGCGAGCCTGACCGGCGCCGAGGCCTTGGCGGCCACCGGCGCGGAGGTCGAATTCTTGCGGCGCGCGCTCGTGTAGCCGCCATCGGTCAGCGGCTGCCACGTCGGGATGAGGTGGTGCTTGCCGTTGCCGATCAGGTCGGCCCGGCCCATGCTCTTCAAGGCTTCGCGCAGCAGCGGCCAGTTGTTGGCGTCGTGGTAGCGCAGGAACGCCTTGTGCAGGCGGCGACGCTTGTCGCCGCGCACGATGTCCACCGTCTCGCTCTCGCGCGTGATCTTGCGCAGCGGGTTCTTGTTGGTGTGGTACATCGTCGTGGCCGTGGCCATCGGGCTCGGATAGAAGGTCTGCACCTGGTCGGCACGGAAACCGTTCTTCTTGAGCCAGATCGCGAGGTTCATCATGTCCTCGTCGCTGGTGCCCGGATGCGCGGCGATGAAGTACGGAATCAGGTACTGCTTCTTGCCCGCTTCGGCCGAGAACTTCTCGAACATCTGCTTGAACTTGTCGTAGCTGCCGATGCCGGGCTTCATCATCTTGGTGAGCGGGCCCTGTTCGGTGTGCTCGGGCGCGATCTTGAGATAACCGCCGACGTGGTGCTGTACCAGCTCCTTCACGTACTCGGGCGACTGCACGGCCAGGTCGTAGCGCAGGCCCGAGCCGATCAGGATCTTCTTGATGCCGCGCAGCGCACGCGCGCGACGGTAGATCTTGATGAGCGGGTCGTGGTTCGTGCCCAGGTTCGGGCAGATGCCGGGGTACACGCAGCTGGGCTTGCGGCAGGCCGCCTCGATCTCGGGGCTCTTGCAGCCGAGGCGATACATGTTGGCCGTGGGGCCGCCGAGGTCGGAGATGGTGCCGGTGAAGCCGCTGACCGAATCGCGGATGGCCTCGACCTCCTTGATGATCGATTCTTCGGAGCGGCTCTGGATGATGCGGCCCTCGTGCTCGGTGATCGAGCAGAAGGTGCAGCCGCCGAAGCAGCCGCGCATGATGTTCACGCTGAAGCGGATCATTTCCCACGCGGGAATCTTGGTGGCGCCATCGTGGCTGCCGTTCTCGTCGGCGTAGCGCGGGTGCGGGCTGCGCGCGTACGGCAGGTCGAACACGTAGTCCATTTCCGCCGTGGTGAGCGGAATGGGCGGCGGATTGATCCACACGTCGCGCGCCGTGGTGCCCTCGCCGTGCGCCTGCACCAGCGCGCGGGCGTTGCCGGGGTTGGTCTCCAGGTGCAGCACGCGGTTGGCGTGGGCGTAGAGCACCGGGTCGCTGCGCACCTGTTCGTACGAAGGCAGGCGGATCACCGAGCGGTCGCGCGGTGGGACGGTGATCTTGCCGCGGCTCTGCAGCGCGGGGTTGGGCATGAAGGTCAGCGGCTTGATGGCCGGGTTCACGACCGACTGCACCGACTGAAGCACCGGCGAACCGGCAGCTTCCGCAGCCTTGGCCACGTCCTTCGCCTCGTCTTCCTTCGCGCAGGTGGCGCCGTTGGCCTTGGCCTGGTCCGACACCATCAGGTATGGATTGACGTGCGCCTCGACGCGGCCCGGCTCGTCCACGCTGGTGGAGTTGATCTCGAACCAGCCCTCGGGCGTTTCGCGCCGCACGTAGGCGGTGCCGCGCACGTCGGTGATCTGCTGCACCGGCTCCTTGGCGGCCAGGCGGTGCGCGATCTCGACGATGGCGCGCTCGGCGTTGCCGTACAGCAGCAGGTCGCACTTGGCGTCGACGACGATGGAGCGGCGCACCTTGTCCGACCAGTAGTCGTAGTGCGCGATACGGCGCAAAGAGCCTTCGATGCCGCCCAGGATGATCGGCACGTCGTTCCAGGCTTCCTTGCAGCGCTGCGAATACACGATGGCCGCACGATCGGGGCGCGAGCCACCGATGTCGCCGGGGGTGTAGGCGTCGTCGCTGCGGATCTTTCGGTCCGCGGTGTAGCGGTTGATCATCGAATCCATGTTGCCGGCGGTCACGCCGAAGAACAGGTTCGGCTTGCCCAGCGCCTTGAAGGGCTCGGCACTCTGCCAGTCGGGCTGGGCAATGATGCCCACGCGGAAACCCTGCCCCTCGAGCATGCGGCCGATCACCGACATGCCGAAGCTGGGATGGTCGACGTAGGCATCGCCCGTGACCACGATGATGTCGCAGCTGTCCCAGCCGAGCGCGTCCATTTCCTTGCGCGAGGTCGGCAGGAACTTGGCCGTGCCGAAACGGGCTGCCCAGTACTTGCGGTAGCTGGTCAGCGGCTTGGCGGCACGCGCAAAAAAGGAGACGTCGACGGGGGCGTTCATCGTGGGAGTGGACAGCGCTGTGGCGGCACTGTTGTGGGCAACCCTCGATTTTAGGGTTTTCCAGCATCCCTGTCGCGACAAACATCCAGTGACCGGGTTCTTCCGCCGGCATCAATTGTTTGCCAAAGTCAATCAACAGAATGACAATGGCAACCATGTCCACCTCCGCACCCACCATCGACGTCGCCGCCGTCAAGGCGATCCGGCAGTTCAACCGCTTCTACACGCGCCAGATCGGCGCCCTCGATCCGTACCTCGGCAGCGACATGTCGCTGACCGACGTGCGCGTCCTGTACGAGCTGGCGCACCGCGAAACGGCGGTCGCCAGCGAGATCGGCCGCGACCTCGGGCTCGACGCCGGCTACATGAGCCGCATCCTGCGGCGCTTCGAATCCGAAGGCTGGCTCACACGCGAGCCCCATGCGCGAGATGCCCGGCAAAGCGTGCTGCGCCTGACCGAGGCCGGCCATGCCGCATTCGCGCCGCTGCAACAGAAATCGCGCGACGAGGCGGCCGCGCTGCTCGCGCCGCTCCCCCCGGCCCAGCGCGACCGGCTGGTGCAGGCGATGGGCACGATGCAATCCCTGCTCGACCCCACAGCCGCGCCCGCCAGGCCCCAGGCCGCGGTCCTGCGCGACCCGGCACCCGGCGACATCGGCTGGGTCGTGCAGCAGCACGGCGAGATCTATGCGCGCGAGTACGGCTGGGACAGCAGCTTCGAGGCGCTGGTGGCGCAGATCGCGGGAGAGTTTTTGCTCAAGTTCCAGCCCGAGTGGGAGCGCTGCTGGATCGCCGAACTCAACGGCGAGCGCATGGGCTCGATCTTCGTGGTGCGCAAGTCGGCCAGCGTGGCGCAGCTGCGCCTGTTGATCCTGTCACCGGCCGCGCGCGGGCTGGGCCTGGGCGGCAAGCTGGTCGATGAATGCATCGCCTTTGCGCGCCGCAAGGGCTACAAGAAAATGGTGCTGTGGACCCACAGCTGCCTCACCGCCGCGCGCGGCATCTATGCCAAGCGCGGCTTCCAGCTCACCGCGTCGGAGCCGCACGAGAGCTTCGGCCACAAGCTCGTGGCCGAGACGTGGGAGCTGAAGCTGTAACGCCTACTGCATGAACCAGCCGTGGCTCACGACGAGCGACTGGCCGGTGAGCGCGTTGGTCGGGAAGCCCGCGAACAGCAGTGCCACGCGCGCCACGTCTTCGGTCGTGGTGAATTCGCCATCGACCGTTTCCTTGAGCATCACGTTCTTGATGACTTCCTCTTCGCTGATGCCGAGCGTCTTGGCCTGCTCGGGAATCTGCTTCTCGACCAGCGGCGTGCGCACGAACCCCGGGCAGATCACGTTGGCGCGCACGCCGTGCTTGGCGCCTTCCTTCGCGACTGTCTTCGCGAGGCCGATCAGGCCGTGCTTGGCCGTGACGTAAGGCGCCTTCAGCAGCGATGCTTCCTTGGAGTGCACCGAGCCCATGTAGATCACGCTTCCGCCGCGGCCCTGCGCGTACATGTGCTTCAGGCACGCCTTGGTGGTGAGGAACGCGCCGTCGAGGTGAATGGCCAGCATCTTCTTCCAGTCGGCAAAGCTGAATTCCTCGACCGGATGCACGATCTGGATGCCGGCGTTGCTGATCAGGATGTCGATGCCGCCGAAGGCCTTCGCGCCCTCCTCGACCGAGGCGTTGACCTGGTCTTCGTTGGTCACGTCCACCGCCACGCCGATGGCTTCGGCGCCCGTGGCCTTGAGTTCTGCCGCTGTCGCGTCGGCCGCTTCCTTGTTGAGGTCGGCAATGATGATCTTGGCACCTTCCTGTGCGAAGAGGATGGCGATTTCCTTGCCGATGCCGCTGGCCGAGCCGGTGATGTAGGCGACCTTGTCCTTGAGTTGCATGGTGAATGTTCCTTCGGGGTTGGGATGAAAAGAAGACAAGCAGGAATCAGGCGAGATAGTCGTGCTCGACCGTGCCCAGTGCGAGCGTCATGTCCGCGATGTAGTGCACCGCCGATTCGACCTTCAGCACCGGCAAATCGGCCACCGGTGCCAGCGCATGCGGATGCAGTTCGAGCGATGCCGGCGCGGTCCACGCGCCGTGCAGCGTGACATCGACCATGTGATAGCGCACCAGCTCGCAGATGCGGGCCGTGCCGTCGACGTGCGGAATGATCTTGAGCAGGAAGTTCGGCTGCGCGATGCCCGCAAGGATCGGCGCGGGGTCGAGCGCGCGGTGCTTGAAGCCCATGGTGGCCTTGGCCACGCGCACCTTGCCGTAGTCCAGCGTGCCGACGATCACGTCGGTCTCGTAGTCGAGCACCGGCGAGGCGAGCTTCTTCGGAAAGCCCCAGAGCTCGCGGCCGCCGGCAATCGGCGGATGGTCGTTCAGGTACATCGCATGCACGTACGCGCCCTGCTCCACGCCCTTGGCGGTGCGCAGCTGCACCGGAATGACCTGGCCCGACTCGGTGTAGTCGCCGAAGCCGGTGGAGTCGGGCATGCGGATGAATTCGTACTTCACCAGCGGCTCGACCACTTCGAGCGGCTCGGGCACCACGGCGCGCAATGCATCCATGTCGGTGCGGTAGGTGACGATGAGAAATTCGCGGCGCACGAACCGATACGGTCCGGGCGGAAAGGCGGGGCTGGTGAGCGGCATTGCGAATGCCTGTCGCCGTACATCTTCAATGTTCACGAACATTTCCTCCTGGTGAAGTGACCGGCCCAGTCTGGCGCTGGTTTCTTAGTCGAAGCTGAATCGTCTCCGTCAGCGCGAGAGGCCCGGTCGCTTGACCCGGCCCGAGCCGTGATCGCCCAGGTCGAAGGTGGTCACGCCGTTCACCGTGGCATCGGCGCGCAGGGTCTCGGGATGCGCGAGCGTCACGCGCATGTCGCGCGCGCCCGATTCCCAATGCTCCTCGACTGCAGCGCGCGAGAACTCGTAGTCCTTCGACTCGAGCTCGTAGGGCTTGTCGCGGTAGATCAGGTGAAAGATGTCGATGGGCTCGTGCGTGAGCTGCGACTGCACCGCGAGCACGCTCGGGTCCTTGCGCAGGGTGGCCGGCAGCTTGGTGATCAGGTCGGCAATGGCCTGCTGCAGGTTCATGTTCGCGGCGAGCGCGTCGGTGTTCATGCGGGTGCGGCTCGAATAGGTGATGTCCTTCTGCCGCTCCATCACGCCCGCCATGGTGCGCGGCATCTCGCCGCGCGCATTGAAGAGGTCCACCTGCAGCACCACCAGGGGCTCGTTGCGCGGATGGAGGTCGAGCACGTACTGCAGCGGCGTGTTCGAGACGATGCCGCCATCCCAGTAGTCGTCGCCATCGATGTGCACCGGCGCAAAGCCCGGCGGCAATGCGCCGCTGGCCATGATGTGCTCGGGGCCGATGCGCTGGCGCGTGTTGTCGAAGTACACCGAGTTGCCGGTGCGCACGTTGACCGCGCCCACGCTGAAGCGGGCTTCGCAGGCGTTGATGCGGTCGAAGTCGATGAGGCGCTCGAGCGTGGCCTTGAGCGGCGAGGTGTCGTAGTAGCTCAGGAGCGGCGCCGCACCGCCCATCAGCAGGGCCGGCGAATAGCGCGGCTCGAAGAATCCCGGAATGCCGACCAGCGATGCCATCGCCGCGCTGTACTGGTTCTGCGTGGCCCGGTCGCCGAACCACGACGGCAGGCGCTGCGAAGGCCCCGAAGACACGAGGTGCCAGAACTCGCGCAGCCTGTCGACCCGGTGCTCGGGCGCGTTGCCCGCGATCAGCGCTGCATTGATGGCGCCGATGGAGACGCCGGCGATCCAGTGCGGCTGCAGCTCGGTCTCGCTGAGCGCGGCATACACGCCCGCCTGGTAGGCGCCGAGCGCGCCGCCGCCCTGCAGCACCAGGGCCTTGCGGGCCTGGCGCATGTCTTCGCGGCGTGACGCGAAAGGATTGAGGGGTTGGGAGGAGGATGCCGCACGGGGTTTCTTCTTGGGGATCGTCGTCATGCGTTCATTTAACACCAGCCCCGCGACAGCAACCTGACCGGGGACCGAAGCCCCCGGAAGAAGATCACATCTTCGGCAGCATCTGCCCGCGGATCTCGCCGCCCGGGTTGGCCGCGGTGTGGATGTTGGCGTACCACTTGCCCGCCACGAGGTCGGCCGCCTGGGCCGGCGTGAGCGTGGCCTGGCCTTCGATCGGGCTGGCCGCGTTGGCGAACGGCAGCACCACGCCGGCATTCGCACCAGCCGCGGCAGGACCGTGGAAATGCGCCGCGGTGGCCGGGCCGCTGAGGCCCGTGTAGGTGATCTTGTACTTGAGGACGTTGGTGTCCCGGTTGAGCCAGGCTTCGGCCATGCCGCTGCCACGCGTCATGTTGGGCGGGACTTCGCTGGCCGCGTTCATCGCGCCGCTGAAGCTGGCGGTGTTCGACTTGGACATCATCCCGCAGCCGACCAGGGCCGCACTGGCCACACCGGTAATGAGGGCTGCGCGCAAAAAGGTGCCGTATTTGGTCATGAGCTTGTCTCCTGAAGTTGTGAAAGCCTCCCCAGCATAGGCAGCACGCGCGCCCCGCCGTGTCGGCCACCGCCCCGACTTTGCAGGGCCGCCACAGAGTGAAAGAGAATGCAACGATGACCTCCCAAGCACTCCCCGCCGCCCGCGAAGTGGTCGGTTTCTGGCGCGAAGCCGGCCCATCGCGCTGGTTCGCCAAGAGCGACGCATTCGACACCGAATTTCTCTCGCGCTTCCTGGCCGCGCACCAGGCCGCTGCCCGTGGCGAACTCGATCACTGGACCGACGATGCCGAGGGCACGCTGGCCCTTCTTGTGTTGCTCGACCAGTTGCCACGCAATGCCTGGCGCAACAATCCGCACATGCTCGCCACCGACGGCCTCGCGCTGGCCGTGGCGAAGAAGGCGATCGACGCGGGCTTCGACCGGCAGTTCGAAACAGCACTGCGTGCGTTCTTCTACCTGCCCTTCATGCACTCCGAAGTGCTCGCCGAGCAGGAGCGCTCGGTCGAACTCAATGCGGCGCTCGATGCCAACACCCAGCGCTACGCCGTGCTGCACCGGGACATCGTCGCGCGCTTCGGCCGCTTTCCGCACCGCAACCGGATGCTGGGGCGCAGCACCACTCCGGAAGAACAGAAGTTTCTCGACGAAGGCGGCTTCGCCGGTTGACCCAGCGAGCGTTCAGGTGTCGTTATGCGCCAACGGCACGTCGCGCGTCGGCGACGGATTCGCATCGGGCAAGTCCGCCTTGTCCTTCATCGAGCCGTAGGTGCGCGCATAGACCCAGGTGAACTCGGCGCCCAGAAGGAAGATCTGCGCCGAGTAGTACACCCACACCAGCACCACCACCAGCGAGCCCGCGGCGCCGTAGCCCGAGGCCACGCTGCTCTTGCCGATATAGAGGCCGATCAGGTGCTTGCCCACCGTGAAGAGCAGCGCGGTGACCGCCGCGCCCACCCACACGTCGCGCCACTGCACCTTCGCGCGCGGCATGATCTTGTAGATCATCGCGAAGATCACCGTCACCATCGCGAAGCTGAAGACGAAATTCACCACCTGCGCCAGGCTCTCCCAAGCCCCGAACACCGGCGACCACCACTTGCCCAGCGCCGCCAGCGCCGCGCTGGCCACCAGCGACACCATGAGCAAAAAGCCAATGCCCATGATCATGCTGAACGACAGCAGCCGCACCCGAAGCAGGTTGAAGATGCCCGAGCTCTTGGCGCGAGCCGGTGCCCGCCAGATGCGGTCGAGCGCGTCCTGCAGTTCGCCGAACACCGTGGTCGCGCCGACCACCAGGAGGCCGATGCCGATCACCGTGGCCACGATGCCCTCGGCCGGCTTGTTGACCGCCTGCAGCATGCCCTGCACCGCTGCCGCGCCCTGCGCACCCATGAGGCCCGAGAGCTGCGCGAAGATCTCGCCGCGCGCGGCCTCCTGCCCGAAGACCAGGCCCGCCACCGCGATCACGATCAGCAGCAGCGGCGCGATGGAAAACACCGTGTAGTACGCGAGCGCCGCCCCCATGCTGGGTGCGTAGTCGTTCGACCACGATGCGAAGGCCCGTTTGCAGAGATCGAAGAGCGCGCGGATTTGCATGAGCATGGAGTGTCCCTGTTGAATCGGCCGGGGTCATGTCGGCGCGATGCCCGGCATGTTGCAGGCCTGCCTACGATAATCGCATCCACATGCAACCGCCCCTCTCCGATGCGGCAACGCCGCAGGCTCCGCCCCAGCCCCAGTCGCCGCGCGACCTTTTTGTTTCATTCACCTGGCTCGCGCTGCAGGGCTTCGGCGGCGTCCTCGCCATCGTCCAGCGCGAGATGGTCGAGAAGAAGAAGTGGCTCACCCCCGAGCAGTTCCTCGAAGACTGGGCCGTGGCCCAGGTGATGCCCGGGCCCAACGTGATCAACCTGGCCCTGATGATCGGCGACCGCTACTTCGGCCTGCGCGGCGCCATTGCCGCGGTGGCGGGCATGCTGACCATTCCGCTGGTCGTGATCCTCGCGCTGGCCGTGCTCTATGCGCACTACGCCGGCAACCCGCAGGTGGCGGCGGCACTGCGGGGAATGGGCGCGGTGTCGGGCGGGCTGATCGCCGCCACGGGCATCAAGCTGATTCCGCAACTGCGCAAGCACCCGCTGGGCTTTCCGGTTTGCCTGGCGTTCATGGCGCTGGTGTTCGCGGCGATCGCGGTGTTCAAGGTGCCGCTGGGCTGGGTGCTGCTGGTGCTGGGCGGTGTGGCCTGCATCTGGACCTGGCGAAAGATCTCCCCATGACCATCGCGATGCAATGGCACGACTGGCTCGCCCTCTTCGGCCAGTACCTGCTGCTCTCGCTGCTGTCGATCAGCGGCGCCATCACCACGGTGCCCGACATGCACCGCTACCTCGTCACCCAGCACGGCTGGCTCACCGATGCGCAGTTCAGCTCGTCGGTCGCCATCGCCCAGGCGGCGCCCGGGCCCAACGTGCTGTTCGTCGCGCTGATGGGCTGGAACGTCGGGCTCAACGCAGGCGGTGGCATCGGCGCCGGGCCGATGGCCTGGCTGCTCGGCTTCTTCGGCCTGATGGTGACCATGGTCGGCATCATGGTGCCGAGCACCACCCTGACCTATGTCGCCACCCGCTGGGGCCACCGCAACCGCACCCGCCGCGAAGTGCGCGCCTTCAAGCAGGGCATGGCGCCGGTGGTGGTGGGCCTCCTGATCGCCACCGGCTGGGTGCTGGCCACGGGTAACCATGCTGGCGACACGCCTGCATGGCACCTGTGGCTGCTGACCGGCGTGGCCGCGCTTATCGTCTGGCGCACGCGCATCCATCTGCTCTGGCTGCTCGGCGCGGGCGCATTGCTCGGCGCCATTGGCTTCGTCTGATCCTCCCCTTTCGTTTTTCTTCTTCAGGAAACTTCTTCATGTCGCAACTTCGCCCGCTCGGCCGCTCCGGCCTCCTGGTTTCGCCGCTCGCCTTCGGGGGCAACGTGTTCGGCTGGACGGTCGACGAGGCCGCCTCCTTCAAGCTGCTCGACGCCTGGCTGGACGCGGGCTTCAACTTCGTGGACACCGCCGACGTCTACTCGGCCTGGGTGCCGGGCCACACCGGCGGCGAGTCGGAAACCATCATCGGCAAGTGGCTCAAGCAGAGCGGCAAGCGCAACCGCGTGGTGCTGGCCACCAAGGTCGGCAAGCCGATGGGCGAAGGCAAGGTGGGCCTTGCGCCCAAGTACATCCGCGAAGCGGTCGAAGCCTCGCTCAAGCGCCTGCAGACGGACTATATCGACCTCTACCAGTCGCACGACGACGACGCCAACACGCCTCTGGAGGAGTCGCTCGGCGCCTTCGATGCGCTCATCAAGGAAGGCAAGGTGCGCGCCATCGGCGCCTCCAACTACACGGCGCCCCGGCTGGCCGAGGCGCTGGACGTGTCGGAGCGCCTGGGCATCGCGCGCTACGAGAGCCTGCAGCCGCTCTACAACCTGTACGACCGCGCCGTGTTCGAGGACGAACTGGAGCCGCTGTGCATCAAGCGCGAAGTGGGCGTGATCAACTTCTACGCGCTCGCGGCCGGTTTCCTGACTGGCAAGTACCGCACCGAGGCCGATGCGTCGAAGAGCGCGCGAGGCGCCAACACGACGAAGAAGTACCTCAACGAGCGGGGCCTCCGCATCCTCGATGCGCTCGACAAGGTGGCGCAGCAGTACAACGCCAAGCCGGGCCAGGTCGCCATCGCATGGCAGATCGCACGGCCGGGCGTGACGGCGCCCATCGCCAGCGCCACCTCGATCGCGCAGCTCGAGGAGCTGGTGGTCGCAACGCAGCTCAAGCTCGACGCGGGCACCATCGAGATGCTCGACCGCGCGAGTGCGGAGACGGCAGCCGCCTGAGGCGTCTCCTGCGATGAGCAGCAGCCTCTTCGATTCGATCGCAGCGCCCACGCTCGAGCACTTCGCCGACCTGCGCGTGGAAGTGGGCGTGCCGCAGGTGCTCGGCCAGAGCGCACGCGGACTGCGGCGGGTGGTGCCCATCACGGGCGGCGAGGCGTCGGGCCACGGCTGGCACGCACGCGTGCTGCCGGGCGGCAGCGACTTCCAGTTGATCGTGAGCGACACGCTCTCCGAACTCGACGCGCGCTACGGCCTGGAGACCGATGCGGGCGACCTGATCTACGTGCAGAACCACGCGGTGCGCTCGGCCGCGCCGGAGGTGATGGCGAAGCTGCTGCGCGGCGAGGCGGTCGATCCGGCAGAGGTCTACTTCCGCTGCAATCCGCGTTTCGAGACGTCCTCGGCGGCGCTGCGATGGATCAACGAGCGCATGTTCGTCGGTGCCGGTGTCAGGCACCCGGCCGAAGTCGTGATGCGTTTTTTCGCGCTCGCCTAGCCGTCGACCGGGTTCAGCGGCGTCGCGAGAATCCGCTGGTAGAACGCCACATCGAGCCAGCGGCCGAACTTGAAGCCGGCTTGCCGCACCGTGCCCGAGTGCTCGAACCCCAGCCGCTCGTGCAGGCCGATGCTGCCCGCGTTCGCGGCGTCGATCGCACCGACCATCACATGCACATCCCGCGCGATCGCCTCGGCAATGATCGCCTCCATGAGCGTGCGCCCCAGCCCCGCGCCCCGATGGCCGGCCTCGACGTACACCGAGTGCTCGACCGTGTACTTGTAGGCCGGAAAGGCACGGAAGGTGCCGTAGCTCGCAAAGCCCAGCAGCTTGCCGTTCTGGTCCTCCGCACCGATCACCGGGAAGCCGTTGGCGCGCTTGGTGGCGAACCACGCGACCATGTTCTCGGGCGTGCGCGGCTTGTAGTCGTACAGGGCGGTGGAGGTGACGATGGCGTCGTTGAGGATGGCGAGGATGGCGCCGGCGTGGGCGTCCTCGGTGCAGGTGATGAGGCGCATGGTGCTTCTTTGTCGTTCAATATAGGAGAATAATAATCTCATATGAGAAACGAATCACCCCTTTCAGGCGAATCCGCCGGCCACATCGACGCCCTCATCGCGACCCGGCTGCTGGCGCTGCGCCAAGCCAAGGGGCTCAGCTTGGCCGAGCTGGCTGAGCTCTCGGGTGTCAGCAAGGCCATGATCTCGAAGGTGGAACGTGCGCAGAGCAGCCCTACGGCCATGCTGCTGGGCCGGCTGGCGGCGGGACTTGGCGTGTCGCTGGCACAGTTGCTCACCGAGGAAAAAGAAGGCCCGCAGCGGCTTCGCACGAAGGCCATGCAGGAAGTCTGGCGCGATCCCGAAGCGGGCTATCTGCGCCGCCAGGTCGCCGAGCGCGGCACGACGGGCAGCGGGGTGGAACTGGTCGAGGTCGAGCTGCCGCGTTCGGCGCAGGTCGGCTATCCGCGATGGAGCGGCAAGCCCTATCGCCAATGCCTGTGGATGCTCGAAGGCGCGCTGCAGGTGGATTACGGCGACGAGCGCTTCGAGCTGGCCCCCGGCGATTGCCTCGATTTCGGCGTGGACCGCCCGCTGGTCTTCAAGGCGCTGGGGCGCACGGCCTGCCGGTACCTGCTGGTCGCGTGTCCGGACTAGCCGAACGGTAGGCACGCTCCCACACGCAGAGGCGATTCAGGCCGGTCCGGGCTGGGGGGCTGGTCGGGATACTGCAAGGCATCTCAGCTTCGGAGGAACATGATGTCTTTTGCGCTTTACATGATCGGGTTCCTGATCTTCCTGGGCGGCATCGCCTGGGGTGCTTCAGTGGCCGGCGTTCCCACGCTCTACATCGGCATCGGTGCGCTGATTCTTCTGGGCATCGGTATCTTCAGCGCGGTGGGCCGCACACGCAGCAAGGACCCGTCCTGACACGCTGGCCCGGCATCGAGTTCACATAGCCTTCACGCCGAGCGCACATGGCGTAGCTAACTTCGCTCGCGCACCACACACCGTGGTGCGCGTTGCTTCAGTTAGCTACCCATGCACTCCTCTTCCTGCCTCTTTTCCCCGCTCTCCACCTCATCTACGACGCCCTGTCCCGCGCCGTTCAGCGCGAGCAGCGGCTTCGCCAACACCAAGGTAGACCTGCTCGTCATCGGCGCGAGCTTCGCGGGCCTCGCCTGCGCCCGGGCCGCGGCGCTCGCCGGCCTCAGCGTGATGGTGCTGGAGAAAAAGACCAGCGCCGGCGCCAAGCTCCACACCACCGGCATCATCGTGAAGGACGCGGTCGACAGCGTCCCCTGGTTGGCCGAAGTGCCACCCGCACTGGTGCGGCGCATCGAAGGCGTGCGGCTCTATGCGCCGAACATGCGGCATGTCGACCTGCACGCACCCGGCTACTGGTTCTGGGCCACCGATGCGCCCGCGCTGCTCGACTGGATGGTGGACTCGGCCCGCGCCTCTGGCGTCGACGTGCGGCTCGGCACGCTCTTCGAGCAGGCGCTCTGGATGAACGACCGGTGGGAAGTCCCCGTGACGCACGGTCCCTGCATCACCGCCACCTACCTTGTCGGCGCCGACGGTCCGCATTCACGCGTCGCCAAGGCGCTGGGCCTCTCGCGCAATACGCGCTTTCTCTACGGCGTCGAACACGAATACCAGGGCGCCCGCATGGCACCCGACCTTCTCCACTGCTTCATCGACCGCCAGCTCGCGCCCGGCTACATCGGCTGGGCGCTCGACGGCGTGGGCGTGAGCCAGATCGGCCTGGCCCGCCGCCTGGGTCACAACGATGCGAACGCGCTGCGGCTCGCCCCGCTGCTCAAGAAGATCGAATCGGTGGTGTCGCCGGGCAATGCGCCGCCGGTGGCCGTGCGCGCGGGAATGATTCCCTGCGGCGGCGTGCTTCCGGTGGTGGCGCGCGAACGGGCATTGCTGGTGGGCGACGCAGCCGGCATGGTGTCGCCGGTCACGGCCGGTGGCATTCACACCGCGCTGCAGCACGGCGAGCGCGCGGGCGAGGCCGTGGCGCGCTTCGTGCGCGGCGAGGTGGGCGATCCGGCGACGTGGTTCGTGCGCAGCTATCCGCGCTTCCTGCTCAAGCGCTCGTTGCGCTGGGCCTTCGACCACTTCCAGAGCGACTGGATGTTCAACCACCTGCTCGGCACGTCGCCGATGCGGCGCATGGCCGAATTGGTCTATTTCCACCGCAAGGGCGGGCCGCTCCCAAAGGATTAGCGACGGATTTCAGAGACTGCGCTGGCGCATCGCCTCGTAGAGGCACACGCCGCTGGCCACCGAGACGTTCAGGCTCTCGACCGCGCCGGCCATCGGGATGCTCACCAGCTCGTCGCAGGTCTTGCGGGTCAGCTGGCGCATGCCCTCGCCTTCGGCGCCCAGCACCAGCGCCAGCGGGCGCTTCAGGTCACTCTGGTAGATCGTGCCCGGCGCGTCGTCGCTCGTGCCCACACACCAGATGCTGCGTTCCTTGAGTTCGTTGAGCGTGCGCGCGAGATTGGTCACCATGAAATACGGCACCGTCTCGGCCGCACCGCTCGCCACCTTGGCCACGGTGGCGTTGATGCCGGCCGCATGGTCCTTGGGGGCGATCACTGCATGGGCGCCGGCGCCATCGGCCACGCGGAGGCACGCGCCGAGGTTGTGCGGGTCGGTCACGCCGTCGAGCACCAGCAGGAGCGGCACGGTGCCGGCCTCTTCGAGGCCTTCGAGCAGTTCGTCCAGCGAATGGATTTGCGCGGTGGGCTCGACCCGCGCAGCCACGCCCTGGTGGCCGTGGCTGCCGCTGAGCTTGGCGATGCGCAGGCTGTCGGCCTCGACCAGCCGCACGCCGGCTTCTTGCGCACGCGCGATGAACTGTTTCATGCGCGCATCGCGCCGGCTGGCGTCGAACAGAACCTCGAGCACCGATTTCGGCGCGGTCTTGATTCGCACGCCCACGGCATGGAAGCCGAAGATCACTTTGGGGGAAGACATCCCTCGATTATCCCTACCCCGGGATTTGCCTCTCAGGCGATCGGCAGGCCGCTGAGCGCACGCGTGCGCTCGTCGTGCAGTTCCTGCACCGCCTGCGCGTTCGGATGCACCCGCCCTGTGTTGCCGACGCTCTCCAGGTACTGGCAGGCCGCGTGGCCTTCGGCAGCCTTCTCGTACTGCGCGATCCAGGCGTCGCGTGCGGGCAGCTTCTCGGGCAACACGGGCCAGACACCCGGCTGCGGCCGCATGTGCTCGCCGATGCCGATGCGCCAGGGCTTGGCGCTCACGCGGGCGCGAAAGCAGTTCTGGTTGCGGCACATGCGCGCGTAGACCTTGTCCACGCCCAGCGCCTGGAAGCAGTCGGCCACTTTCATGTCGGCCGGGCTGAAGACATCGTGCATCGCCAGCAGGCGGAAGCCCGCGGGCGTGCGGTACACCCGCAGGTGCCAGTCGGGATGCTGGTGCATGAAGCGCCCGATGCGCTCGGCCGCGCGCTTCTCGGGCGCGGGGTTCGTGCTGGCCTCCCCGCGCTTCTTGGCCAAGCCGATGCGGTAGGCCACGATGAAGACCACGATGGCGGCGATCAGCCCGCCCACCCAGGTCTTGGCCGTCCATCCGCCGACGATGCCCGCGATGAGCGCCGGCACCAGTGCAAAGCCGAACACGCTGGTGCGAAGGGGTTCGTCGAAGTCGATGTCGACGAACATCACATCGGGCGTGTTGAGGCAGCGCGCACCGTAGCCGTTGCGGGTGATGACGCTCTCGCCCTGCCGCTCGACGATTTCCTCGCGGATCGGCACGCCGTCGGCGCCGTTGTAGGCCAGCTTGCGCTCGCGGCGCTCGAGTTTCTCGCCGCTCATGATGCGGTCGAAGGCCTCGCGGGTGCGCTGGTCGGCATGCGCCTGTGCGGCCAGCGGGCTGTCGTCGGACCAGCCGTAGCGCCGCACGGTGATCTGCTTGCCGGCCGTGCGCTCCTGGATGCGGCCCTCGGCCCAGAACTGGGGAACGATCATCGCTTCAGGCGCCCTTCACGAAATACAGCCAGGCCAGCACCACGACCAGCACGACGATGACGATGGGCAGCAACTTGGAGCCCCCTTGCGACACCCGCCCCGGCTCGGCCATCGGATTCGTCGGAATGCCCGACGGCAGATGCCCGAAATCGCCGGCCGCCGGGTTCTGGTGGTTCTCGACCAACTGCTTGGCCTCGGCCAGGCCAAGGCCCGTGGCTTCGCGCGTGAGGCGGACGGCCTCGATCTTGTTGCCCTTGGCCAGGGCCGTGAGCGCGGCCGACGGCACCGCGACAGGCCCGTTGCCCTGCATGCCCGCGCCCTCGGGTTCTCCGCGGCCCCAGTCGCCCTCCTGCCAGTCCGCCGGCGCTCCTTCGCCGTTGGCGTAGCGCTCGACGGCTTCCTTGGCCGACTTGAGGTCCAGGCCGGTCTTGTCGCGCACGATCTTGATCGCCTCGATCAGGCTGCCGCGCTGCAATGCCGCGATGGCTTCGGGTGGAAGCTTGTCCATGGACCTCTCCTCGGTTCGTTGTTGTTGCCGTCTCTTCGCTGCGTCTTCGAGGTTCAGGCGGCCTGCTCGACCGTCGAGACAGGCGTTTTCTCGTTGAGCGACACGCGTCCGGCCTCGATGGTGATGCGGCGCTCGCAACGAGACGCGATGCCGCGGTCGTGGGTGACCAGCACCAGCGTCGTGCCGAGCTCTCGGTTGAGGTCGAACATCAGCTTCATCACCTGTTCGCCGGTCGCGAAGTCGAGGCTGCCTGTGGGCTCGTCGGCCAGCAACAGGGCCGGCTGGACCACGAAAGCGCGGGCCAGTGCCACACGCTGCTGTTCGCCGCCCGAGAGCACCTTGGGGTAGTGGCCCAGGCGCTGCCCAAGGCCGACGCGGCCGAGCATCTCGGTGGCGGCCTTGCGTGCGTCCTTCCGGTTGGCCAGCTCCAGCGGCAGCATCACGTTTTCGAGCGCGCTCAGGTTACCCAGCAGCTGGAAGCTCTGGAACACGAAGCCCACGCGCTGTGCGCGCAGGGCGGCGCGTTCGTCCTCGTCGATGGCGAAGATGTCGTCACCCGCGAGCTTGACCGTGCCGCGCGTGGGCGTATCGAGCCCCGCGATGATCGACAGCAAGGTGCTCTTGCCGGAGCCCGAGGCGCCGACGATGGCGGCGGTTTCCCGCGCGCCGAGGGTGAAATCGATGTCCTGCAGAATGTCCAGCGTGCCGGTCGAATCGGTGACGGACTTGAAGACATGCTCGACGGCGACAATGGCATCAGACGGGGGTTGGGACATGGAAAGGCTTTGGTTTTGAATCGACGTGACTTTATCTTGACCACCGCCGCGCTAGGCAGCGCGGGGGCATGGACGGCCGCGGCGCAGGCCCAGGCCACCAACGCGGCCGGCAAACCGGTCATCCTGGTGCTGGGCGATTCGCTGAGCGCAGAGTACGGCTTGAAGCGCGGCGAAGGCTGGGTACCCTTGCTGGAAAAAAGGCTTGCCCAGCAGAAGATCGCGGCCACCGTGGTCAACGCCAGCATCAGCGGCGACACCAGCTCCGGCGGACGCGCCCGCTTTCCCGCCCTGCTCGCGCAGCACAAGCCCAGCCATGTGGTGGTGGAGCTGGGCGCCAACGACGCGCTGCGGGGCCTGCCGCTCTCGGACACCGAGAGCAACCTGCTGCAGATCACCAAGGCCGCGCAGGCCGCGGGCGCCAAGGTGCTGATCGTCGGCATCCAGGTGCCGCCGAACTACGGCGGCGACTACACGCGGCGCTTCGAGGCGGTGTTCTCCAAGGTGGCGAACGCGACCAAGTCGGCGCTCGTGCCCTTCCTGCTCAAGGGCGTGGCCGATGCGCCCGATGCGCTCTCGTTGTTCCAGGCCGACCGCATCCACCCGACGGCCGTGGCGCAGCCGCAGTTGCTCGACAACGTCTGGCCCGAACTGCGCAAGCTGCTGCCCAAGTAAGGCCGGCGGCGCACAAGAAAAAAACCGCCGCAGGCGCAGGCCTGCGGCGGTTTTTCGATGGGGACGCCAGGAGCGGATCAACCGTTCTTGGTGGGCAACTCAGGCACCGTGGGGGGATCGCGTTCGAGCGATGCCACGTCGGTTTCCGGGTCTCCGGGGGCCAGTCCGTCGCTGCTCGGGCTGAGTTTGCGATTCGCCTTTTCCCGAAGCTTTTCTTCCTTTTTCTTCTTCTTGGCCAGCTCTTTCTGGCGCTTCTCGTAGCCGTAATTTGGTGTTGCCACTGCTTCTCCTTGAGGCGAGACAGTCACGGTGACTGTGCGTCGCCTACTGTAAGCGATAACGGTGCAGTCTCAAGGCGTGGCGCCGGGTGCGGTTTCGAACTCGAACACACCTTGCAAACCGGGGTAGCGCTGGTGCATGAACCAGCCCATCGCGCCCGCACCGGCCACCATGGCGAGGACGATCGCGACCACCATCCACCACATGTGTTCGCCCGGCGGCCAGAGGAAGATCACGGCCAGCACCGGCACCAGCCCGCCGAGGGACGACAGCCACATCCAGCGTCTCGGGGCGAGCATCGGCTCCCAGGTTTGCGGGTCGATGCCGGCATCGATGAACACCTCGGCGTCGAAGCGCAGGCGCGGCCGGGGCTGGGTCGCCAGATGCAGCAACAGCGCGCGCAGAAGCGCCGCCCGGTTGCGAAAGCGAAGGACGCGGCCGGTGTCGATGGTCAGCGCCAGCGGCAGCCGGATCTCCCTGGATTCGCCACCCTTCGCCGCCTGCTGGAACACCAGTCGCTTGACGATGGCTTCGCTCGATACGAACTCGGTCTTCACGTCATGGAAACCCAGGCGCGCACGGCACACCTCGCGCCATGCCACGGCCTGTGGTGACGCCGGATCGCCCCAACGCATGCCTTGCGCATCGATCCGCAGCATCATCCCCTCGCGCACCCGCGCCAACTGGCGCAGCAGGTACCAGATGCCGCCACCCAGCAGCCCGAACAACGCCAGTCCGAGGAGCACGAGGATCGCCTCGTTGCCGCGCGCATTGGACCAGTCGTCCTGCAGCACGGCAGCGGTCGCGAGCCCCACAGCGATCAGCGCGAAAAATGCCACGAAGCCACCGAGGAAGAGCCGCGTGCCGCGCAGGTCCGGCACGCCGTCCATCGGGCCGGACCGTGCGAGCGCTTCCAGCACATGCGCGGGCACGGTCAGTACCCGCGGCACAACGACCTGTGACGCGGGCGGCGTCGCCTCGCGCGCGACAGGCGTCGCGGCGGACTGGCTCTTGCGATGTTTTCTGCCCACTGCGCGCAGTGGGCCCTACATCTGCACCAGCGCCTGCTGCAGGTCGGCACGCAGGTCGTCGACGTCTTCCAGCCCGACCGAAAAGCGCACGAGCGTGCCCTTGTAGGGCCAGCGCGCCACGCTCGCATCGCGCATCAGGCCGATGTCGTAGGGCACCACCAGGCTGATCGGCCCGCCCCATGAATAGCCGAGACGAAAGAGCTTCAGGCTGTCGCAGAAGCGGTCGACCTGCTCGGCGCTGTAGCGCTCGTCGAACACCACCGAGAACAGGCCCGCGGCCAGGTCGGTGGCGCCGCACAGCGCGCGCCAGTTGGCGTGGCCGGGCGAGTCTTCCAGCGCCGGATGCAGCACCTGCGCGATTTCCTCGCAGCCATTGAGCCAACCCGCCAGTTCGCGCGCCGCGCGGTCGTGCGCGGCATAGCGCAGGCCGATGCTCGGCAGGGAGCGCAGCAGCGTTTCCACGTCTCCCACGCCGATGCCGAAACCGATGCGCATGTGCGCCAGTTTGAGCGCGCGGTGCAGCCGCTCGTCGTTGGTGACCACGCTGCCCATCAACACATCGCCGCCACCGCTCGGGTACTTGGTGAGCGCGTGCACCGAGATGTCGACGCCCTGCCCCGTGCCGTTGAAGTCGAAGGGCGCGAAGGCCAAGCCGGCGCCCCAGGTGTTGTCCAGCGCGGTCACTACGCCGCGCGCGCGGCAGACGTCCACGAGCGCGGGCAGGTTCGGAAACTCCATCGTGACCGAGCCCGCCGCCTCGACCCACACCAGCCGCGTACGGTGCGAGATCTTGGCCTCCAGGTCGGCCGGGTTCATCGCGTCGTACAGGCGATGGGTAATGCCGAAGTTGGCCAGCTCGCCGGTGGCCAGCGCCTTGTTGGGGCCATAGGCGTTGTCGGGAATCAGCACCTCGTCGCCGGTCTTCAGGAGGGCGAACGAGACCAGCGAGATGGCCGCCAGGCCGCTGGGCACCAGCAGGCACTCGGTGCCGCCTTCGAGCGTGGACAGGCGCTCCTCGAGCGTGAAGGTGGTGGGCGTGCCGTGCAGGCCGTAGGTGTAGCCGGCCTTGGTCTTCCAGTCGCGCGCGCGCATGGCGGCCACGTCGGCGAAGAACACGGTCGATGCCTTGAACACGCCGGGCTGCGGCGCGGCGAAATTGGCGGGCGGGGTGTAGGGATGGTGAATCAGGGTGGTCGAAGGCTTGCTCATGTGTCGATGCTAGCGCGCCCGTCACATGCGGGGAAAGCGGACGCCCTAGACTCGCGGCCTCGCGCTTGCGCACCACGCCCCACAACCCTTCCAGGAGCCCGCCGATGCCGATCACGAACCCTCAGTTGCAGAACCACCCGTTCCTCGAGGAGATGTACCGCGACGCGTATTTCCCCGACTTCCTGGTCGACAAGTGCAAGCAGATCCTGGTCGACCTCTGCGAGGCGATCGAGGCGAAAAAGCCTTCGGACAATGCCGGCTTGCTGAAGCTCACCCATGCCGCCACGGATCGGTTTAACGACCTGATCGAGGAATTCGAAGAGAACGACAGCGAACTGGAAACAGGTGCTCGCGAAGCCATCGCCGCGGACTTCGACACCATCGTCAAGGCCTATGGGTTCGATGTCGATATCGAGGAAGTGATCGCTACGCGCGACTGGTAGGCCTGGATTCCGCAGCACGGGGGTTCCGTCACACAATGCGCCGATCGTGCAGTTGACGCGCCCTCCACCCCCTCACTTGCAGCCCTTCGTGAAGCTGCTGTGGGCTTCATCGCCCGATGGCGTGCCGACCGAACGGCCGGGCGCGCGCGAGCATGTGCTGCCCACCGGCGGGATGCACCTGGTGTTCCGCCTTTCGGGTCCGCCGCTGAAGTTGTTCGGCGGCCCCGACGACATGCGCGGCCAGACCTGCGACTACGCGATCGTCGGCGGCGCACGTGCCGCCTCCTACATGCGCGACGTTTCGGTGGCGACGCGCTCCGTCGGCGCGCAGTTGCAGCCCGGCGCCGCGCGGGCCCTGCTCGGTGCGCCCGAGGACGCACTGGCCAGCCAGCACACGCCGCTGGACGCGCTGTGGGGCGCGCGGCAGACCGATGCCGCGCTCGAACAGGTCCATGCGGCGGGCGGCCTCGAACGACAGCTGGCAGTCTTCGAAGCCCTGCTCACCCAGCGTGTCATCGACTCGCTCAGTGCCGGCTTGCGTGGCCTGCACCCAGCCATCGCCTCGACGCTCGGACCGCTTGCGCGCGAGAACCCGTCGATCGCCGGACTGGTGACACGCAGCGGCTACAGCCACCGCCGCTTCATTGCGCTCTTTCGCAGCGCCATCGGCCTCAGCCCCAAGGAGTACGCGCGCGTGATGCGTTTCGACCGCGCGCTGACGCTGGCCGCCGACCCGGCGCAAAGCTGGGCCGAGATCGCGCTCACCGCCGGCTACAGCGACCAGGCGCACCTGAGCCGCGAGTTCTCGGCGCTGGCGGGCATGTCGCCGCAGGCGTGGCGGCGGACCGGAGCCACCTCGCCGCGGCATGTGCCGGCGGACACGACAACAGGTCAAATTCGTTCAAGACGCTAGCGGCACGGCGGCCCAGAATCGGCGCCACGACAACGGCTTCTCCCTCGAAAGGCAATCCATCATGGCGATCCACGAACTGTTCCCGTACCTCTGCGTCGACGATGCCGGCGCAGCCATCGACTTCTATTGCGAGGTCTTCGAGGTGAAGGAGATCTTCCGCCTCACCGAGCCCAGCGGACGCATCGGCCATGCGGAGCTGGATTTCCACAACGACGCGATCCTGATGATTTCGGACGAGTTCGCCGAGTTCAACATCCGCAGCGCCAAGACGCTGGGCGGCAGCGCGGTGACGCTGCACCTGCATGTGGACGATGCGGATGCGGTGGTGGCGCGGGCCGTGGCGGCCGGCGCGACGCTCGACATGGCGCCGCAGGACCAGTTCTACGGTGAGCGCTCCGGGGTTTTTCGTGACCCCTTCGGGCACCGCTGGAACGTGGGGCACAGCATCGAAAAACTGACGCCGGAAGAGATGCAGCGACGCTATACGGCGATGCTCACTTCCGGCGACGGGTCGTGCCAGAGCTGATCAGACCGACCACTTCTCGAGCAGCTTCTCGGCGCCGAGCGAGTCGTAGCCCTCGAAGGGCTGGTGGATCCAGGGATTGGTCGCCAGGTACTCCACCGAATAGTCGGGCGTGAAGGTCGACAGCGCCTTGGTCCAGATCACCGCGCTGCGCAGCTCGGTGATGGGCTTGTAGTTGTTGCGCAGCATGTCCATCACGGCGTGCAGCGTGTGGCCCGAGTCGGCCAGGTCGTCCACCAGCAGCACCTTGCCGGCGATCTCGCCCTTGGGCGTGGTGATGAAGCGGGCGATGTCCAGGTGGCCCTGCACCGTGCCGGCATCGGCGCGGTAGGAGCTGGTCGACATGATCGCCAGCGGCTTGTCGAAGATGCGCGAGAGCACGTCGCCCGGACGCATGCCGCCGCGCGCGAGACACAGGATCGTGTCGAACTCCCAGCCCGACTGGTGCACCTTGATCGCGAGCTTCTCGATCAGGTTGTGATACTCGTCGTAGCTGACGTAGAGATGTTTGCCGTCTTCGGTCAACATGGGTCTTTGTTCCTCTTTCAGTCGGCCAGGTAGGGGTGACGCATCATGATCGTGTGGTCGCGATCCGGGCTCGTGGACACCATGTGGATCGGCACACCGGTGATCTGCTCGATGCGCTGCAGATAGAGGCGCGCATTGACCGGCAGCTTGTCGTACTGCGTGACGCCCACGGTGCTTTCGCTCCAGCCTTCGAGGGTTTCGTAGATCGGCGTGCAGCGTTCGATTTCGTCCGCGCCCATCGGCAGGATGTCGGTGGTTTCGCCGTCGAGCTCATAGCCGGTGCACAGCTCGAGCTTCTCGAGGCCGTCGAGCACGTCGAGCTTGGTGATGCACAGTCCCGAGAGTCCATTGACCTGCGCCGAGCGCTTGAGCAGCGCGGCGTCGAACCAGCCGCAACGGCGGCTGCGGCCGGTGGTCACGCCCTTTTCGGCGCCCACGGTGCTCATGTGATAGCCGGGCGTGCCGGGCGTGGCCCAGTCGAGTTCGGTGGGGAACGGGCCGCCGCCGACGCGCGTGCAGTAGGCCTTCGTGATGCCCAGGATGTAGTGCAGCATGCCCGGCCCCACGCCCGAACCGGCGGCGGCGTTGCCGGCCACGCAGTTGCTGGAGGTGACGTACGGATAGGTGCCGTGGTCGACGTCGAGCAGCGTGCCCTGCGCGCCTTCGAACAGCAGGTTGGCACCGGCCTTGTGGGCGTCGTTCAGTTCGCGCGACACGTCGGCCATCATTGGCTTGAGCAGCACGGCGTGGCGCATGGCTTCGTCGAAGACCGTGTCGAAATCGACGGCCGGTGCGCCCAGCACCTGCGTCAGCACATGGTTGTGCAGGTCGAGCAGCACACGCAGCTTGGTGGCGAAGCGCTCGGGGTGCTTCAGGTCCTGCACGCGCAGCGCGCGACGAGCGATCTTGTCTTCGTAGGCCGGACCGATGCCGCGGCCGGTGGTGCCGATCTTCTCGACGCCGCCCTTCTCGCGGTAGGCCTCGCGCGCGATGTCCAGCGCGGCGTGGAACGGCAGGATCAGCGGGCAGGCCTCGCTGATGCGCAGGCGCGAGCGCACTTCGACGCCGGCTTTCTCTAGGCCTTCGATCTCCTCGAAGAGCTTGGCGGCCGACAGCACCACGCCGTTGCCGATGTAGCACTTGACGCCGGGCCGCATGATGCCGCTCGGGATCAGGTGCAGCGCGGTCTTCACGCCGTTGATGACCAGCGTGTGGCCCGCGTTGTGGCCGCCCTGGAAGCGGACCACGCCCTGGGCGCTCTCCGTCAGCCAGTCGACCAGCTTGCCCTTGCCTTCATCGCCCCACTGGGTGCCGACGACGACCACGTTTCTTCCGGTGGTTACGCTCATGCTCGTTCCATTGCTTAAAAATTCAGATCGCTCGGACACTCCACTGGCCGGCTTGCTCGACAAGCTCGCGGTCGCAATGGAATTCATCGATTTCGCTGCCGTGTCCCGGCAGCACACAGACAACCGTTTCACCGGCCTTGCGCAGTTGGGCGATGGCCTGGCGCAGGCCCGCCGCGTCACTCCAGGGCGCGCGAATGGCAGCGCGCAGCGGGCGCGCCGGCAGCACGCCGACCAGCTCGCGCACGTCCAGGCTGAAGCCGACGGCCGGGCGGTTGCGGCCGAATACGGCCCCCACCTCGTCGTAGCGACCGCCACGCACCAGTGAATCGGCGGCGCCCGGCACGTAGATGCCGAAGCGCATGCCGCTGTAGTAGGCGTAGCCGCGCAGGTCGGCCAGGTCGAAGCTGATCTCGCGCCCTGCGGTACCGTTCAGGCCGGCAGCGAGCTGCTTCAGATCGGCCAACGCTGCGGCTACGGCCGGTGTGCCCTTCAGCGCCTTGGCGGCCTCGTCGAGCACCGCCGCGTCGCCGTACAGCTGGACCAGCGCGCGCAGCCCGTCGCGCGAAGCGGCCGGGAAATCCTTGGTGAGCACATGCAGCTCGCTCGCGTCCTTGGCGGCCAGCGCAGCATGCACGCGGGCGAGCGCAGCCGCATCGACCGGCACGCCAGCGAACAGCGCACGCACGATGCGCGCATCGGCCAGGTCGACGATCACGCCATCGCGCAGGCCGGCAGCGTCGAGGCAGTCGAGCGCCAGCAAGAGCGTTTCAGTGTCGGCTTCGAGGCCGGCATGGCCATAGATCTCGGCGCCGAACTGCAGCGGCTCGCGCGTCGCATGCGGGCGGTCGGGCCGGGTATGGAGCACCGGGCCGCAATAGCAGAGGCGCGCCACGCCGTCGCGGTTCAGCAGGTGGGCATCGATGCGTGCCACCTGGGGGGTGGTGTCGGCGCGAAGGCCCATGCTGCGGCCGGAAAGCTGGTCGACGAGCTTGAAGGTTTGGAGGTCGAGCGCCTCGCCGGTGCCCGAAAGCAGCGATTCGAGGTGCTCGAGCAGCGGCGGCATCACCAGCTCGTAGCCATAGCCACGGGCGGTATCGAGCAGCTGGCGTCGAAGTTCTTCGATGTGGCGCGCCTCGGAAGGCAGCACATCGGCAATGTGATCCGGGAGGACCCAGGCGGACATGGGGATCGGGGGCGTGGTTAAACCGGGATTCTACCGGGACCGCGCTACGCCAAAACCCAAAGGAGGACCAAACCCAGCAAGATGCTGCAAAGACCGAAGAATCGAAGCTGCCCGTCTCGCAGCTGCATCAGCTGCCCGAAGCCCCGTCGCCACCCTCCCGGCGACACGAAGGGCAGGATGCCTTCGATCACCAGGACGAGCGCCAGCGCGCTCCAGAAGGTCTCGGCGCTCACGAAGCCCCGGAGCGGATCAACGGCGCGGTGCGTTGCCCGCCGAGCCGGAGCCCTGCATGGCGCGGAAGAAGTCGGACGACGGATCGACCACCAGCACGTCGCTCTTCTTGTTGAAGCTCTGCTTGTAGGCCTCGAGGCTGCGATAGAACTGGGCGAACTGCGGGTCGCGGCCGAAGGCCTCGCTGTAGGAAGCCGCAGCCTGGGCATCGCCCTCGCCCTTGATCTTCTGGGCGTCGCGATAGGCGTTCGCCACGATCACTTCGCGCTGGCGGTCGGCATCGGCGCGGATCTTTTCGCCTTCGGCCGTACCGGTCGAGCGCAGTTCGTTGGCCACGCGCTTGCGCTCGGCTTCCATGCGGCGGTAGACCGATTCGGTGATTGCTTCCACGTAGTCCACACGGGTGATCCGCACGTCGACCACGTCCACGCCCCAGGGCTTGGCGCCCTTCACCACGGCCAGCACTTCGCGCTGCACGTCGGCCATGAGGGCCTCGCGACGCACCGAGATCAGGTCGCGCACGGTGCGCTTGTTGATGTTTTCCTGGAACGCATTGCGCACCACGCGATTGAGCTGCATGGCACCCGCGTTCTCGTCGAGGCCGACGTTGCGGATGTAGGCCTGCGGATCGCTGATGCGCCAGCGCACATACCAGTCGATCACCACGCGCTGCTTTTCAGCCGTGAGCATGGGTTCGGTGTCGATGCTCGACAGCGTCAAGAGGCGCTTGTCGATGTACGACACGTTCTGGAACGGCGGCGGCAACTTGAAGTTGAGGCCGGGCTCGGTGATGACGCTCTTGATCTGGCCGAGGGCGTAGACCACGCCGAACTGGCGCTGGTCGACCACGAAAAGGGTCGAGCTCAGCAGCACGAGCAAGACGAGGATCGACGAGGCGATGAATCCGATTCTGTTCATGTTCTTCTTGGCCTTTATCAACGCACGTCGCGGTCACGCGAACGGCCGTCGCGTGCACGGGTCTCGCCCGTGGGCGGCGCCACCGGGATCACCGACGACTGGGCCGGAGCGGTGCCGGCCACGCTCGGGCTGGCGGCATCCACGGGCGTTGCCGCGGCGCTGTTGCCGCTCATCTGCATGAGCTTGTCGAGCGGCAGGTACAGCAGGTTGGAGCCTTGCTTGGTATCGACGAGCACCTTGGTCGTGCTGGCATAGATCTGCTGCATGGCGTCGGTGTACATGCGGTCGCGGGTGACCTGCGGCGCCTTCTGGTACTCGGCCAGCACCGCGCTGAAGCGGCCGGCATCACCTTGCGCCTGGGCCACGATGCGCGCCTTGTAGGCCTCGGACTCTTCCTTCAGGCGCGACGACGTACCGGTGGCGAGCGGCACCACGTTGTTGGCGTAGGCCTGGGCATCGTTCTTGGTGCGCTCGCGTTCCTGGCCGGCCTTGAGCACATCGTCGAACGCAGCCTGCACCTGCTCGGGGGGACGAACACCGCCTTGCTGCAGGTTGATGCCCACGACTTCGACGCCGATCTTGTAGCGGTCGAGGATGGTCTGCATCAGCGCGCGAACGCGCGGGGCGATCTGGTCGCGCTCTTCGGCGAGCGCGGCGTCCATCTTCATCTTGCCGACCACTTCGCGCACGGAGCTCTCGGCCACCTGCACGATGGTCTCGGACGGCGACTTGCTCTCGTAGAGCCAGGCACGCGCGTCGCTGAGACGGTATTGCACGGCGAACTTGATTTCGACGATGTTCTCGTCTTCGGTCAGCATGGCCGATTCGCGCAGGCCCGTGGAACGCACGATGGCGTCACGGCCCACGTCGGTCGAACGGATCTGCGTGGTCACCACCACCTCATGGCGCTGGATCGGGTATGGCAGGCGCCAGTTAAAGCCGGCGTTCACGGTCGACTTGTAGCGGCCGAACTGCGTGACCACGGCCTGCTGGCCTTCGTTCACGATGAAGAAGCCGGTGCCGAGCCAGATGAGGAGCGCCACGGCAGCCACCAGGCCGAGGCCGAATCCTGCGTTTTTCATGTCGGGTCTGTAGCCGTTGCCGCCACCGCCGCTGTTGCTGCCGTTGGGACGATTGCCGCCGCCGCCCTTGCCGCCACCGAAGAAACCGCCGAGCTTGCGATTGAGGTCGCGCCAGAGTTCATCGAGGTCGGGCGGTCCCTGGTTGGGACCCTGGCCGCGGGGGCGGTTGCCGTTGTTATTGTTGTTGCCCGAAGGCGGGGGCGTCGGTGCGCCCGGAGGATCGGCATCGGGGGGCCGGTTGCCGGCTGGGCGGTCGCCGTTGGAGGACGACGGCTCGTCGCCGCGCCCCCATCGGCCATCGTTTAGATTGAACATGCCCAGAAACCCTCTCCACGCTGGCTTTGCATTCATTCGCTTCGTTCTCTTGTCAGTGGCGGGATTGTGCCCAATCAAAGGGCAGCATCGTGCAATTCAGTGTCGTCCGCAGGGGTCATCGTATCGGCTAAGGAGCCCGATTGCCGGGCCAGCTCGGCGCGCAGCAACGGCACGCCCTCGCCGCTTTTGGCGCTGAGGAAGATGCGGGGGACCTGAACGCCATCGATTTCCATCTCGTCCTGCAGATGCAGTGGACGTTGCGCGCTTTCAAGAGCGTCGAGCTTGTTGAATACCAATAGTTGCGGGACGGCGTCCGCGCCGATCTCGCGCAGGACGGACTGCACCTCGGCCATCTGCTCCGGGTAATGGGGGTTGGAAGCGTCGATCACGTGCAGCAGCAGGTCGGCATCGACCGCCTCCTGCAGCGTGGCCTTGAACGCGTCGACCAGCCCGTGCGGCAGGTCGCGGATGAAGCCGACGGTGTCGGAGATCGACACCTGGCGTTTCGCATCGCCCAGGTAGAGGTTGCGGGTCGTGGTGTCGAGCGTGGCGAAGAGCTGGTCGGCCGCATAGGCGCGCGCCTTGACCAGTGCATTGAAGATCGACGACTTGCCCGCGTTCGTGTAACCCACGAGCGAGATGTTGAAGGTCTCGCGGCGCTCCCGCTGCCGGCGTTGCGTGCTGCGCTGCTTCTGCACCTTGGCCAGGCGCTCGCGCGTGCGTTTGATCGACTCGCTGATCATCCGGCGGTCGAGCTCGATCTGCTTCTCGCCCGGGCCGCCGCGCACACCTGCACCGCCGGTCTGGCGCTCCAGGTGAGACCAGCGGCGAACCAGTCGCGTGCTGAGGTACTGCAGGCGAGCCAGCTCGACCTGCAGCTTGCCTTCGTGCGAACGCGCACGCTGGGCGAAGATTTCGAGAATGAGGAAGGTACGGTCGTAGACAGCGATGTCGAGCTGGCGCTCGAGGTTGCGCTGCTGCGCCGGGCTCAAGGATTGGTCGAAGATGACCTCGCTCGCCTGATGCATGGCGGCGAGCTCCTTGATTTCGTCGGCCTTGCCGCTGCCCACGAACAGCGCCGCATCAGGCGCCTTGCGTTTGCAGGTGAGTCGGGCGACAGGCGTGAGGCCCGCGGTCTGCGCGAGCAGGCCGAGTTCCTCGAGTTCGCTGTCGAAATGGGGCAGCCCAAAGTCGACGCCGACGAGAACGGCGGCGCCTTCCTGGCGGTGGATCAGTTCAGACAAGCGGAATCAGAAAATGGAAAAAGCGCGACGGAGGGGGCTCCGCCGCGCTCCGCGCGATCAGGCTGCGGCGTCGTCGTTCTCGGCAGCCGAGAAGTTGACGGCACGACCCGGCACGATGGTGGAAATGGCGTGCTTGTAGACCATTTGCGTCACTGTGTTGCGGAGCAACACGACGTATTGGTCAAAAGACTCGATCTGGCCCTGCAGCTTGATGCCGTTCACCAAATAAATGGAAACCGGCACATGCTCGCGACGCAGGGTGTTCAGAAACGGGTCTTGCAGAAGTTGCCCTTTATTGCTCACGATATTCTCCGTGTTCAAGAGTAGTTGTTGGAGAGATGACCTTAACACAGGGTTTCTGCGCTGCAGCAATCGGAGCCAAAAGCCTTGAGAAAATAACGGTTCTCAAAAGACGGAACTTCCGTTCCAGCTGCAACTCATCGGCCGCCATCGGTGGCCAAGCACCCCAAAACGCAATTCAGCTGTCCTTGTCCGCAAATGGATTCTGCGAGCTTTTGAACTGGATCCGCAAGGGCGTTCCCACCAGGTCGAATTCCTTGCGGAAGCGCCCTTCCAGGAATCGCTTGTACGCGTCGGTGACGTGCTCCAGCGAATTGCCATGGATGATGATCACCGGTGGATTCATGCCCCCCTGGTGCGCATAGCGCAGCTTGGGCCGGAACATCCCGCCGCGCTGGGGCGCCTGGAATTGCACCGCCTCCAACAACAGGCGCGTGAGCACCGGCGTCGACATCTTGCGGGTGGCCGACTTGTGGGCCTGCGCAATGGCCTGCCACACCGGACCGAGCCCCTGGCGCTTGATGGCCGAGATGAAATGCAATGACGCAAATTTCAGGAACGGCAACCGGGTCTCGATCTGGCGCTGGATCTGCTCGCGCTGGTAGCTGTCGACCGCATCCCACTTGTTGATGGCGATCACCACCGCGCGGCCGCTCTCCAGGATGTAGCCGGCAATGTGCGCATCCTGGTCGGTCACGCCCTGCGTGGCGTCCAACAACAGCAGCACGACATTGGCCGACTCGATGGCCTGCAGCGTCTTGACCACCGAGAACTTCTCGATCGCCTCGAACACCTTGCCCTTGCGGCGCAGGCCCGCGGTGTCGATCAGCTCGAAGCGCTGGCCGTTGCGCTCGAACGGCACCGAGATGGCGTCGCGCGTGGTGCCCGGCATGTCGAAGGCCACCAGGCGCTCTTCGCCGAGCCAGGTGTTGATCAGCGTGGACTTGCCGACATTGGGCCGACCGGCCACCGCCAGCTTGATCGGCTTGTTGACGTCGTCTTCGTCCGTCTCGTCATCCGGGTCCGGCAGGTTCAGCGGTTCGAGCGCCAACTCGACCAGGTCGCGCATGCCCTGCCCGTGCGCAGCGGACACGCCATGCACGTCGCCGAAGCCCAGTTCGTAGAAATCGACCAGCTTGGTGCCGTCGTGCATGCCTTCGGCCTTGTTGGCGGCCAGCACGCAGGGCTTGCCCAGCCGGCGCAGCTCGTTGGCGATGTCATGGTCCTGCGCCGAGAGGCCTTCGCGGGCATCGACCACGAAGATCACCACGTCGGCCTCGGCCACGGCCTGCCGCGTCTGCTTGGCCATTTCCTTGTAGATGCCGCTGCCGGCATCGGGCTCGAAGCCGCCGGTGTCGATCACGATGAACTCGTGCTTGCCCAGGCGACCATTGCCGTAGTGGCGGTCGCGCGTGAGACCGGCATAGTCGGCGACGATGGCGTCGCGCGTCTGGGTCAGGCGGTTGAAGAGCGTCGACTTGCCGACGTTGGGGCGGCCGACCAGGGCCACGACCGGCTTCATGGCCGGCCTTTCGATGGCGCGGTTTTCATGGTCGGGCCTTGAGAGTGGGAAGAGAAGAAATTATTCAGGGCGATAGCCAAACACGCCGCCCTTGGCGGTCACGACCACGACCGTGTTGCCGGCCAGGACCGGCGCAACGGTGATGGCGGAGCCATCGGGCGTGACACGATTGAGCAGTGCGCCGTCTTCGCGCGAAACGAAATGCAGGGACCCGGTGTCCTCGCCGATGATCAGCGAGCGGCCCACCGCGAGCGGCGAGGTCAGCACACGGTTCTTGAAACGGGTCGATTGCCAGGCGCGTTCGCCGTCGCCGCGGCGCCAGGCCGTGACGCTGCCGTCGGATTCGGTGCCGTAGACAAAGCCTTCGTCGCCGGTGACGCCATCCGCGCCCGAGGCCGGCTTGCTCCAGACCAGCGCGCCGCGCTGGGTCTCGACGCAGCCGACGCTGGCGTAGTAGGCGCGCGCGCAAACGCTGTCGCCGAAACGGCTCGCGCTGCCGGTCAGGTCGACCAGGCGCTCCACGTCGTTGGTGCCGCGCGGTGCCGCGATGGGCGACTCCCAGCGCGAGGTGCCGTTGGCCGGGTTGATGCCGACCAGCCGGCCGCCGATGCCCGCGACCAGGGTGTCGCCCACGGCGATCAGCACGCCCGACTTGCGCAGCACCAGGTTTTCACCCGGGCGCTGCTGCAGCCAGAGGCGGCGGCCGCTCTGGCCGTCCCAGGCGCTGATGCTGCGGTCGGCGGTCTGCACGAACACGCGACGGCCTGCGACCAGCGGCGCGGTGAAGGCCTGGGCCGACAGCTTCTGCTTCCACAGGACCTTGCCGCCTTCGATGGCGACGAGCTCGTTGTTGGTGGTGACGACCGCAGCCATCGAGCCGTCGCTGCCGACGCCTGCCGCCAGCGTGGCGCCCGCGCTCGCGCGCCAGGTTTCACGGCCGGCACGGGCGTCGATGGCCACGATGGTGCCGTCGTTGCCGGCCACGGTCACGATGTCGCCGCTGACGTCAGTGGTGAGCGGGAAGCTCACTTCCGGAATCTTCACGCTCCAGGCCTGGCGCACGCCGAGCAAGGCGGGGTTGGCGGGCAGCTCGACCGGCTTCGGCTTGCTGGTGCCGGAACAGGCGGCCAGCAGCGCTACCAGAACAAGAGCGGAACCTGCGCGCAAGGCGCCCGATTCAGGCATGAGACGCTTGAAATTCATGATGCGATCAGGAGTTTTTGGGGGCTGCGGGTGTGACAGTGATGGTCGGCGCCAAGCTCTTCGGGTCGACACCGACCGCGTTCAGCTTGATCTCGACCAGGCGGCGGTAGTCGGAGGTCGCGCCCAGGCCCGTCCAGGCCTTGCGGTATTCCTGCTGCGCCTCGTCGCGCTTGCCCTGTGCCATGTAGATGTCGCCCTTGCGGTCGGCCACCAGCGGCTCGAAATCCTTGGGCACCTTGCCGTCGAGTTGCTTCAATGCTTCGTCGTACGACTTGCCGTCGAGCAGTTCGGCCGCGAGCCGCAGCTTCGCGATGGCCTGGTAGCCCGGGTCGACAGCGCTCTGCGCCACCCAGCCCAGTGCGGCACGCGATTCCTCGACCTTGCCCTTTTCGTACAGCGTCTTGGCGGCCAGGAGGCCGGCCTGCTGCGCATAGGCGGTGCCGGCGAAGCGTTCCTTCATGTCGCCCAGCACGCGCTGGATGCGCTCGACATCGCCGGACTGCGTGCTGCGCTCGACCTCGTCGTAAAGGGCCGCGGCCTGGGCAGCCTTGCTGCGCTGGAAGTACTGCCAGCCGTTCCAGGCCACGAAGGCGCCGGCGACGAGCAGCACGACCCAGGTGATCAGGGTGCCGTAGGTATTCCAGAAATGCTTGAGCTGGTCGAGCTGTTCCTGTTCTTCGAGATCGAGATGGGTTGCCATGCGCTGTCAGGTGTTGGGAGCCGGGGATTGTAGGGTGGCGGCCCAAGTGGCCACTTCGGCGAGAGGCCGGGCGGTTTGCGCGCCGCTGCCGTCGCGCAAGGCCTTGAGAGTCACTTCGCCGCGTGCAAGTTCATCGGCGCCGAAGATCAGGGCGTAGGTGGCGCCGCTGTTGTCGGCCTTTTTCATCTGCGACTTGAAGCTCGCCAGGCCCTCGGCCGTGGCGCCGTGCATCTGCACACGCGCACCGGCTTCGCGCAACTGCTGCAGCGTGCGCAGCACCAGCGGCATGGAGGCCGCGTCGGGCACGATGGCGTAGGCATCGGGCACCGGCGCGGGGATGTCAACGCCCTGCTCTTTCAGCAAGTCGAGGATGCGCTCCACGCCCATGGCCCAGCCCACGGCCGGCGCGGGCTTGCCCCCGATCTGCTCGATCAGGCCGTCGTAGCGGCCGCCGCCGCAGACCGTGCCTTGCGCGCCGAGGCGGTCGGTGACGAACTCGAACACCGTGAGGTTGTAGTAGTCGAGCCCGCGCACGAGACGCGGGTTGATCGTGTAGGCGATGCCGTTGGCCCGAAGGATGTCCTGCAGCCCCTCGAAGTGCGCGAGCGATTCGGCACCGAGGAACTCGCTCAGCTTGGGCGCCGACTCGACCACCTCCTTCATGGCCGGGTTCTTGGTGTCCAGGATGCGCAGCGGATTGCTGTGCAAACGCCGCTTGCCGTCTTCGTCAAGTTTGTCGGCGTGCTGCTCGAAGTGAGCGATGAGCTTGGCGCGGTGCAGCGCACGCTCGGCGGGCTGGCCCAGGCTGTTGAGTTCGAGCCGCACGTCGGTCAGGCCGATGGCCTTCCACAGCGCACTGGCCAGCAGGATCAGCTCCGCATCGACATCGGGGCCAGCAAAGCCCAGCGCCTCGGCCCCGATCTGGTGGAACTGGCGATAGCGCCCGCGCTGCGGCTTCTCGCGGCGAAACATCGGGCCCGTGTACCAGAGGCGCCGGGGACCGTCGTAGAGCATGTTGTGCTCGATCACGGCGCGCACGAGGCCGGCGGTATTCTCGGGACGCATCGCGAGGTGCTCGGCCTGGCCGTGCTTGTCGGAGCGGTCCTCGAAGGCATACATCTCCTTCTCGACGATGTCCGTCACCTCACCGATGCCGCGCACGAACAGCGCGGTGTGCTCCAGGATCGGCGTGCGGACGTTGCGGTACGCATAGCGCCCCATCAGGTCGCGCACGGTGGCCTCGAGCCACTCCCAGCGCGCCGATTCGGGCGGCAATATGTCGTTCATGCCTTTGACGGCATTCAATTTTTCAGCCATGAGTCTGCGGAGGTGTCAGGCAGCGACGGCGTGTTCGCCGCCGAAGCGCTTTTCGATGTAGGTTTCGACGAGCTGGTGGAACTCGTTGGCGATATTGTCGCCGCGCAGCGTGAGGGCCTTTTCGCCGTCGATGAAGACCGGCGCGGCGGGCGCCTCGCCGGTGCCGGGCAGGCTGATGCCGATGTCGGCGTGCTTGCTCTCGCCGGGGCCGTTGACGATGCAGCCCATGACGGCCACCTTCATTGTCTCGACACCCGGATATTTCTTGCGCCAGACCGGCATCTGCAGGCGCAGGTAGTCGTCGATCTGCTTGGCCAGTTCCTGGAAGGTGGTGCTCGTGGTGCGCCCGCAGCCCGGGCAGGCGGTGACGCTCGGCACGAACACGCGCAGGCCCAGGGCCTGGAGGATTTCGTTGGCGATCAGCACTTCCTGCGTGCGCGACTCGCCCGGCTGCGGCGTGAGCGACACGCGAATCGTGTCGCCGATGCCCTCCTGCAGCAGGATCGACAACGCCGTGGCCGACGCTACCGTGCCCTTGGTGCCCATGCCGGCTTCGGTCAGGCCCAGGTGCAGCGGATAGTCGCAGCGTTTGGCGAGCTCGCGGTACACCGAGATCAGGTCCTGCACGCCGCTCACCTTGCACGACAGGATGACCTGGTTGCCGGCCATGCCCATCGATTCGGCGAGCTTGGCGGATTCGATGGCCGAGGTGATCAGCGCCTCGTACATCACCTGCTTGGCGTCCCAGGGCTCGGCGCGCTGGCTGTTCGTGTCCATCAGGCTGGCGAGCAGTTCCTGGTCGAGGCTGCCCCAGTTCACGCCGATGCGCACCGGCTTGTTCCAGCGCATTGCGGCGTCGATCATCTGGCCGAACTGCTTGTCCTTCTTGTCGCCCTTGCCCACGTTGCCGGGATTGATGCGGTACTTGCTCAGCGCCTCGGCGCAGGCCGGATAGTCGGTAAGGAGGCGATGGCCGTTGTAATGGAAGTCGCCGATCAGCGGCACGTCGATGCCCATGCGGTCGAGTTGCTCGCGGATGTAGGGCACCTGCGCCGCGGCCTCGGGCGTGTTGACCGTGATGCGGACCATCTCGGAGCCCGCGATGGCGAGCTCCTTGACCTGGATCGCGGTGCCGATGGCATCGACCGTGTCGGTGTTGGTCATCGACTGCACGCGCACCGGCGCATCGCCGCCTACCGTGACGACACGCGGGCCCCAGACCACGCTGGCCTGGCGCGAGCGGCGCGCCTTGGGCGCCGCCGATTCGATGGGTTGAGGGGTGCAGGCTACGAGATTGGTCACGATGTCACCTCGAAACGCGCCACGCCGCCGCCGCGCGTGACAGGCTTCAGATCGTAGGCCTTTCCGCGCACCTGCACATCGACGGCCGACGCGCGGCCCACCACCACCGAGAGCGGCAGCGTGCCCGACAACCCGACGGTTTCGCCGGCCTGCAGGCTGCGGCGCAGCAGTTGCTTGCCGCCGGCTTCGGTCACGGTGATCCAGCACTCTTCGCGGGCCACGAAAACCAGTTGCTGACTGCTGTTTGCAGCAGCAGCGGGAGATGCCGCAGCAGGCGCGACGGTTGCAGCAGCGGCAGTTGCAGGGGCATTTGCAGCCACCGCAGGCGCTTCACCCGCCGTTCCGGTGGGCGCAACGGCCTGCACGGGAACATTTTCGGCAACAACACCCGGCGTGCCCGAAGCCGATCCGGCCGCGGGCGCTTCGCCCGTCGGGGCCGTGTCGGACGCGCTGCGCGACGTGAAGCGCGACACAGAAGCACCGATCTGATCGAAGACCGACTGCGGCAGCCAGAACAGCGCGCCTGCGCCGATCAGCAGGAGCACGACCACCGTCAGCAGCGGTCGCGACGGCAGCACGCTGGCGCGCCCGCCATTCCAGCGCGGCGTGCCGGAGACGATATTGGTCTTGAGGGTGCGATCGGCCACGGCCAGCGCCGTGTGCTGGGTGTTCGGCAGCTTGGCGAGCACGGGCGCCGGGTCGATGCGCAAGGCCCGGCAGACGCTGCTGGCCAGGGCGCGCGCAAAGACCGGGTCGGGCAGCGAAGCGATGTCGTCTGCCTCGAGCGCCATGAGCTTTTGCGGCGGCACCTTGAGGGCGGCCGCGACCATTTCGATGTGCAGTCCGTGCGCCTCGCGTGCTTCGCGCAGCAGGTCGCCGGCTGTCTTGTGCGTGATGTCGCCTTCCTCGAGCGGCAGTGCCGCGGAAGTGCCGAACTCCGAAACCCGTTCAGTCATTGAAATTCCCGCGCTCGTACGCTGATGCCTCCCGCGATTGGGGGAAGCGGCGTTGCAGTTGGCCTCCCAACTGCGCGATGGCCTCGCGGTTGTTGAGCTTCCGTTCGATCTTGATGCCAAGCCAGAGCGTCTCGGCGCTGGCCGAGGGACTGTTGTTGACGCGGCGAATGTAGAACTGCGCGCGCTGCCACTCCTCGCGCTGCGCCAGCACCGAGGCCAGGTTGAAGCCGACCACCGGATTGCCGGCGTCGATCTCGTAGGCCTGCATCAGGCTGCGTTCGGCCTGCGGACGCAGCCCGGCCTTGAGCTCGCAGACGCCTTGCGTCATGAGCGTCTTGGCGCGGTCGTTGTAGCTGGGCACCGCAAGCGCTTCGGTGAACTGCTGCGCGGCATCGCCAAAACGGTTCTGCTGGCACAGCAGCCAGCCGTAGTTGTGGCGGATGTTGGGATCGCGCGGAGCGATCGCGATCGCGCGGCGGAAGCTGTCTTCGGCCAGGCCCGCATCTTCCAGGCGCATGTAGACGAGGCCGCGCAGGTTGTAGGCGTCTGCGTAGTTGGGGTCGGCCACCAGCGCCTGCTTGATTTCGTCGAGCGCAACGGTGGTCTGGCCATGCTCGAAATAGCCCGAAGCCAGTTCCATGCGCAGGCGCGCGCGGCGCTGGCGGTTGGTCTCGTCGGACTCGGTAACCATCTCGGCGCCCTTGCCCGAGCTGGTGTCGGCCAGGCTGGTGGTGGTGGTCCGCGTGTTGACGCAGCCCGCGAGCAGAAACGCCACGGCGACACCGGCAAGGCTTGCAGCCAGCAGGCGCTGCGCACTCGCGGTGGTCATCGGAAAGGCCTGGCTCATCGCTTCAATGCTCCTGGGGGACGGTGGGGGTCTTGCGCATCGGATGCAAGACAACGGGACGTTCCGTTGCACGGCGCTGGGCCATGCGTTCGGCGGCGCGGGTGCGGTCCTTGACGTCGCCGGCGAGCTGCCCGCAGGCGGCATCGATGTCGTCGCCGCGCGTCTTGCGCACGGTGGTCACGAGGCCCGCCTCGCTCAGCGTCCGGGCGAACGCCAGCACGCGCGGCTGCGGCGAACGCAGGAGACCCGAGGCCGGAAACGGGTTGAACGGAATCAGGTTGAACTTGCACGAGACGTCGTGCTTGCGCACGAGCTCGATCAATTGGCGCGCGTGCTCGGGCTGGTCGTTCACGCCATCGAGCATGCAGTACTCGAAGGTGATGAAGTCGCGCGGCGCATGTTCGAGGTAGCGCTTGCAGGCCTCGAGCAATTCGGCAATCGGGTACTTGCGATTGAGCGGCACGAGGTCGTCGCGCAACGCATCGTTGGGCGCGTGCAGCGAAACGGCCATGGCCACCGCGCAGTCGGTGCCCAGGCGGTCGATCATCGGCACGACGCCGGAGGTCGACACGGTGACACGGCGGCGCGACAGCCCGTAGGCGTTGTCGTCGAGCATGGTGCGCAAGGCGGGCACCAGCGCGGTGTAGTTCTGAAGCGGCTCGCCCATGCCCATCATCACCACGTTGGAGATGACGCGGTCGTTGCGCTTCAAATGCTTGCGCAGGAAATGTTCGGCAAACCACAGCTGGGCGGTGATTTCGCCCGTGCTGAGATTGCGGCTGAAGCCCTGATGCCCGGTCGAGCAAAAGCGGCAACCGACCGCACAGCCGGCCTGGGACGACACGCACAGGGTGCCGCGGTCGTCCTCGGGAATGAATACGGCTTCGACGGCATCGCCGCCGCCAACGTCGAACAGCCACTTGATCGTGCCGTCCTTGGATTCGTGCTGCGTGAGGACCGGCAAGGCCTCCACGCGCGCGGTGGTCGCGAGTTTCTCGCGCAGCGACTTGGCCAGATCGGTCATCTGGGTGAAGTCGCTGGCGCCACGCTGGTGGATCCAGCGGAACAGCTGCGTGGCGCGGAAACGCTTTTCGCCGAGTTTTTCGCAGAACGCAGCCAAACCCTCGAGATCGAAGTCGAGCAGGTTGGCCGTGGTCATGGAATCAGTCGGCAGACAGCTTCAGCGTGCGTAGACGTTGAGGCCGGCGAAGAAGAACGAGACTTCGTTCGCTGCGGTTTCGGGAGCATCCGAACCGTGCACGGCGTTGGCGTCGATGCTGTCGGCGAAGTCGGCGCGGATGGTGCCGGCGGCTGCCTTCTTGGGGTCGGTGGCACCCATCAGGTCACGGTTCTTGGCGATGGCGTTCTCGCCTTCGAGCACTTGCACGAACACGGGGCCCGAGATCATGAATTCGACCAGGTCCTTGAAGAAGGGACGTTCCTTGTGGACCGAGTAGAACTGTTCGGCTTCGTTGCGCGACAGATGCACCAGCTTGGCGGCGACGATCTTGAGGCCGGCAGCTTCGAAGCGGGAAACGATCTTGCCGATGACGTTCTTGGCGACGGCGTCGGGCTTGATGATGGAGAGGGTACGTTCGATAGCCATTGAAATGCTTCCTGCAGCTTTGATTTTGAAGTGTTTTGTCACAACTGCAACGAATTTGTTTCGTCACGAATCGACAAAGCCTCTGATTTTAACCGGCGCAGCCCTCGGGGTTGGTGAAAACCCCGCGAAAGCCGCGCCGTGACGGCTGGCTTTCAGCGTCCGCGGCGGCGTGAACCGGCCGGGCCGCCATAACCACCACCACCCGGAGCGCCACCGCCACCGCTGCGGCGCCCCTGCCCTCCGCGCTGCTCCTTGCGCTGGCGCGAGAAGCTGTCGGCACCGATGTAGCCCAGCGAAGTCTTCATCGGATCGGGCTGGTTGGCGCCGCTCGGCTGGCGATCGTCGCCCTGCTGGCGATTGCCGCCGCCCTGGCCTTGGCGGTTGTTGCCGCCGGTATTGCCGCGGCGCTGCTGCGGCGGGCCGCCGTTGCCGCCACCGCGGTTGGCACGGCCACCGCGATCGCCGCGCGGCGGACGACCGTCGCCCAGCGGATTTGGAATGGGCGCTTCGCGCCCGTCATCGCGCATTTCGCGGGGCTGCTGTCCTTGCCCTTGACCCTGGCCGCCACCGTTGCGGTTGCCGCGGCGCTTCTTGTTGCGCCCGTTGCGACCACCACCCTCGGGGCCACCGGGGCCGCGTTGCTGAGGCGCCGCGGGGCGCGCAGCCGCACCGCCGGAGGCCTGGAATAGCGCACGGATGTCGCGCTCGTCGAGCTCCATCCAGGCGCCGCGCTTCAGGCCGCGCGGCAGCACCATCGCGCCGTAGCGGATGCGGATCAGCCGGCTGACCGCATGGCCCACCGACTCGAACAGCCGGCGCACTTCGCGGTTGCGGCCTTCGGAAATCGTGACGCGATACCAGCAGTTGGAACCTTCGCCGCCGCCCTCTTCGATGGTGCCGAACTGAGCCATGCCGTCCTCGAGGCGCACGCCGTCAAGCAGCTTCTGCTTCTCTTCGCTGCTGAGGGCGCCCAGCACGCGCACCGCGTACTCGCGCTCCAGGCCGAAGCGCGGATGCATCAATTGATTGGCGAGGTCGCCGGAGCTGCTGAACAGCAGCAGGCCTTCGGTGTTCAGGTCGAGGCGGCCGACCGACTGCCACTTGCCCTGTTGCAGGCGCGGGAGCTTGCGGAACACGGTGGGCCGGTTCTGCGGGTCGTCATGCGTGACCACTTCGCCGACGGGCTTGTGGTACGCAATCACGCGCGGCGGCGGGGGGGCGATGCGGTAGCGGATCGGCTTGCCGTTGATCTTGACCTGGTCGCCGTACTGGATGCGCTGGCCGATGTGCGCGGGCTCGTTGTTGACCGAAATCCGGCCCTGCAGGATCAGCGACTCCATCTCGAGCCGCGAACCCAGGCCGGCCTGGGCCAGCACCTTGTGCAGCTTGGGCGAATCGGCCTCGGGCAGCAGCACGCGCTTGAGCGGTGGCACCTCAGGGCTTTCTTCGTCAGCGTCGAACTGGCCCGAGATGACGTCCGCAAAACGGATCGGCTCGGGCGGCAGCGCGTTGCGCTGTTCGCGCTCGGCGGCGCGGCGGGCGCGGTCGAGGTCGTCTTCTTCCTCGTCGGGCTCTTCGTCTTCGTCCTCGTCGTCACCCTGGTCGCTCCGGTCACCGCGTGAAGCTTCCTCTGTCGGGCGCTCCTGGCGAACGGTCGCTATCGGAGCGGCTTCTTCTGATTCGGCAACGACAACAGGCGACTCGACCGCAGGCGCTGCAGGAGTCGCCTCCTCGACCGCAGGAGATGCCTCGGCCTCATCGGCGGCGGCCTCGACGACCTTCTTCTTGCGCGGGCGCCGCTTCTTGGGCGCCTCGCCATCGGCAGGCGCGGCGGAATCGATCGCAGCATCCGCAGCCTGTTCGGGCGCTTGCGCCTCTTTCTTCTCGGATTCAGGCGCGATCGGCAGGATTCCCGCGTCGTCGATGTCAGATGGGCTCATGAGGTTTTTCCGGAGAAACTGCGTGGGGATCGACCTCGTCCTGGGACGCGGCATCGGGGTCGGAATCGGTGACGGGGGTGGGTTCGGCTTCAGCGGGAGACACGGCTTCGCCGGTTTCGGGAAGCGGTGCTTCATCCGCTTCGGCAACGTCGGCGGACACGGCGTCTTCGGCCACCTGCGCAGCGGCGGCTTCCAGCACTTCGGGAGCGGCCTCGACAGAGTCGCCGGCCGGGAGCGGCGCTTCTTCCGGCATCGCATCCGCATCGCCATCGGCGGATGCATCGGCATCCGACTCGGGGATGGCGTCCATGGGCAGGCCCGGCTGGTTGCCGGAGGCCTGCTCGAGCGCATCGACCAGCGCGGCCTGCTGCGCGGGCGTCTCGATCAGCGGCAACTGGTCAAGCGAGGCAAGACCGAGATCATCGAGAAACTGGCGCGTGGTGGCATACAGCGCGGGCCGGCCGACCGTTTCGCGGTGGCCGATCACCTCGACCCAGCCGCGGTCCTCGAGTTGCTTCAGGATCAGCGAATTGATCGTGACGCCCCGGATGTCTTCCATGTCGCCGCGCGTGGCCGGCTGGCGATAGGCAATGATGGCCAGCGTCTCGAGCGCGGCGCGCGTGTAGCGCGGCGGCTTCTCGGGGTGCAGGCGATCGAGGTGGTCGCGCATCTCGGGCCGGCTCTGGAATCGCCAGCCGCTGCCGACGCTCACCAACTCCAGGCCGCGTTGCGCCCAGTCTTCCTGCAGTTCAAGCAACAGCACCTTGATGGTGTCCACACCCAGTTCGTCGTCGAACAGCACGCGCAGATCGCGCACCGGCAACGGCTGGCTCGAACAGATCAAGGCGGTTTCGAGAATGCGCTTGGCATCCGCCGTATTCATGGTTCGCGTTATCCGGGAAAAGGCGCCTCGGGGGCGCTTGTTCAGAAGGATGAAAGAAGGAGGCGTTGCCGGCACGCGGCGAGTGCAACGCAGGGCCGGCTTCGGGGGGCCGGCGCGGCCCTTGGGCCGTCAGGCGCGATTGTAGTCCAGCCCCCAGGACTGCAAAGCCTGAGCGATGTCGGGCGGCGGTGGCGAACGGAACTCGAGCGCGGCTTGCGTGATGGGGTGCACGAAGGCCAGCCGGAACGCATGGAGCGCCTGGCGCGCCAGTCCAACGGCCGGGGCGCCGCCGTATAGCGCGTCGCCGACCAGCGGATGCCCGATAGACGCCATGTGCACGCGGATCTGGTGGGTGCGGCCGGTTTCGAGCGTGCAGCGCACCACGCAGCCTTCCGAATGGCTGTCGAGGCGCTCGATCAACGTACGGGCCGTCTTGCCCGAGTTGCGCTCCAGGTCGACCACGGCCATGCGCAGCCGGTTGCGCGGATCGCGCCCGATCGGGGCATCGACCTGGCGGGCGGCGGCGCCGACCCATGGCTTGTGCCCGATCGCCAGGTACTGCCGTTTGACCTCGCGCGCGGCGATCAGCGTCACCATCGCATCCATCGCGGCGCGGGTGCGCGCGACGACCATCAGACCGCTGGTATCGCGGTCGAGCCGGTGCACGATGCCTGCGCGGGGCAGCAGCACGGCCTTCGGGTCGAGCGCCAGCAACCCGTTCAGCAGCGTGCCGCTCCAGTGGCCGGGGGCCGGATGGACGACCAGGCCGGCCGGCTTGTCGACGATGCGCAGGTGCTCGTCCTCGAACACGGTGACCAGATCCATCGGCTCGGGCCGGAAGGCCTGGCTCTGGGGTGTAGGGCGCAGTTCGATGTGCCCCGCCTGCCCCGCGCGCACGGTGGCCGAGGCCTTGGTGAGCGTGCGGCCCTGGAACTCGACGGCACCCGCCTCGATCAACTGCTGCAGGTAACTTCTGGAGAATTCGGGCACCAGGGCCGCCAGGGCCCGGTCGAGCCGCTGGCCGTGCAGCGCCTCGCTGACCAGAAAGGGGCGCAACTCGCTCGCATCGACCGGATCGGCGCCCTCTTCGAGCTCCATGGTTTCCGGGGGATCGGCCAAAGGGTCGGTCGATATAATTGAAGGCAACTGTTTCACGAAAGCCGTATGTGATGTTTCGCGCCAAATTATCGGTCCCCGCCTGGATCGCGCTCAGCGCGGCGGCTCTGCTCGCTACCGGCTGCTCCTCCACCAAGGAAGACAAGACCGCTTCCTGGAGCCCCAACCGCATTTACTCGGAAGCCAAGGAAGAGTCCAGTTCGGGCGCCTACGACAAGGCCGTGCCGCTGTACGAGAAGCTCGAAGGCCGCGCCGCCGGCACCCCGCTCGCGCAGCAGGCGCAACTGGAAAAGGCCTACGCCCAGTACAAGGGCGGCGAAAAGGCCAGCGCCATCGCCACCATCGACCGCTTCATGAAGCTGCACCCGGCCAGCCCGGCGCTCGACTACGCGCTCTACCTGAAGGGCGTGATCAACTTCAACGACGACCTGGGCATGTTCGCGTTCCTCACGCGCCAGGACCTGTCCGAGCGCGACCAGAAGGCCGCCAAGGAATCGTTCGAGTCGTTCCGCGACCTCGTCACGCGCTTCCCTGAGTCGCGCTACGCCCCCGACGCGCGCCAGCGCATGAACTACATCGTGAATTCGCTCGCGCAGTACGAGGTTCACGTGGCACGCTACTACTACACGCGCGGCGCCTACCTGGCGGCCATCAACCGGGCGCAGATCGCGCTGTCCGACTACCGCGAAGTGCCGGCGCTCGAAGAAGCCCTGTACATCATGGTGAAGTCGTACGACGCCCTCGGCATGAAGGACCTGCGCGACGATGCCCAGCGCGTGCTGACCACCAACTATCCGCAGAGCACCTACCTGGCGAACGGCTTCAAGGGCAACAACGACCCCTGGTGGAAGGTCTGGTAACCAGCGCCGGCTAGTACGGATTCTTGAGGGCGCCGATGGCGCTCTCGAAGTCCGCTTCACTCTCCAGCCGCCGCATCGGCGGCAGCGCCGCCAGCAACCGGCGGCCATAGCCCATCGCCACCAGCCGCGTGTCGCAGATCGCCAGCACGCCGCTGTCGGTCTCGCGGCGAATCAGGCGCCCCGCCCCCTGCTTGAGCGCCACGGCCGCCTCCGGCAATGAATAGTCGCTGAACGAACTGCGCCCTTGCGCTTCCAGGCGCTGCGAGCGCGCTTCCACCAGCGGATCGTTGGGCGGCGGGAACGGCAGCTTGTCGATCACCACCAGTTGCAGCGCATCGCCCGGCGCATCGAAGCCCTCCCAGAACGACGCCGACGCCACAAGCACGCAGCCGGCGCGCCCCTCGTTCGCACCTTCACGGAATCGCTCCATCAGCACGCGCTTGGGCAGCTCACCCTGGACCAGCACCTCGGGCCGCACCGCCGCATCGAGCAGCTCGAAGTGCTGCTTCATCGCATCGCCAATGGTCCGCAATGCGCGCAGCGTGGTCGTCAGCACCAGCGTGCGCCCGCCGAGCTCTGCTGCGCCGCGTGCGGCCAGTTGCGCGACCTTCGCGCTGTGCGAGGCATCGTTCGGCTTCGGAAAAACGCGCGGCACATAGAGCGCGGCCTGCGATGCGTAGTCGAACGGGCTCTGCACGCGCAGCACCTCGGCATCGCCCAGCCCGCACGGTTCGGTGAACCAGCGCAGGGTTGGCTCATCGCCCAGCGTGGCGGACGTGAACACCCAGGCGCGGCGGTCGTGTTCCCGCTCCTGTGCCGCGGGGCGTTCGCCGTACGCGTCGGTGTCGCTGTCGTCTTCGTCGTCCGGCTCGCTGATCTTGAGCACGCGCTTGCGCATCGCCTCGGCAATGTCGAGCGGCGACTCGACCAGCCGCAGTTGAGAGCCCACGTCCACCCAGCGCACTGAATCGACCGCGCACGGCAACGCGAAACGTGCAGCCCGCTTGGCGAGCTGCTGCGCCCGCTCGTGCAGCCGCACGAAGTCGGGAGAAATTTCGCTGACGGTATCGAGCCCTTCGGCCGCGAGTTCGAACGAATGCTGCAGGTCTTCGAGCGCCCTCTGCCAGGCACTCGAATCGACGCCCTCCGGCGACTCGCCCAGCCAGCGCAGCTTGGCGCCGGGCCATTGCTTGCCGACCACGAGCCGCAGCTCGCGCGCGGCCCGCTCGACCGCCGCCACCAGTTGCTGCCAATCGACCAGCCCGCGCGCATGCTGCAGGCCCGCGCCCAGCATGTCGCGCGCGAAGTCGAGCGCCTGGCCGCTGCCGAGTTGCGCGCCGAGAAACTGGACGCCGGTCTCGTTGAGCTGGTGCGCTTCGTCGAACACCACCACGCTCACGGTCGGCAGCAGTTCGGCCATGCCGGTTTCGCGCACCGCGAGATCGGCGAAGAACAGATGGTGGTTGATGACCACGATATCGGCCGCCAGCGCCTCGCGCCGCGCCAGGTTGACGTGGCAGGGCTTGAACTGCGGGCACTGCGCGCCCAGGCAGTTTTCGCGCGTGGAAGTGATCAGCGGAATCAGCGGCGAGCGCTCGTCGAGCCCCGGCAGTTCGGCCAGGTCGCCGGTGCGCGTGGCCTTGGACCATTGCTCGATCTTGGCGAGCGTGCGCAGGCTGCCGCGCTCGGGCAAGGAGGCGTCGTGGCGCGCCGTGTCGAGCCGGTGCAGGCACAGGTAGCTGCCGCGCCCCTTCAGGAGCGCCGTGCGCACCGGCAGCCCGAAGGCCTCGACCAGCCTCGGCAGGTCGCGGCCGAACAACTGGTCCTGCAGCGTCTTGGTGGCGGTCGACAGCAATACGCGCTCGCCGCTCAGCAGCGCCGGCACGAGGTACGAGAAAGTCTTGCCGACGCCGGTGCCGGCCTCGACCACCAGCACGCCGCCCTGGTCGATGGTGCGGGCCACCGCCATCGCCATGTCGGTCTGGCCCGAGCGTTCACGGAATTGATCGGCGGCGTGCGAGAGCACCCCGCCCTGCGCGAACGCATCGCGCACCTTGTCCTCGAGCGACTCGGTCACGCGGGCTCTCTCGGATCGAGCATGTTCTCCACGCGCGTGATCTGGTCGCGCAGCGCGAGACGGCGCTTCTTCAGGCGCCGCAGCAGGAGTTCGTCTTGCGGCGAGGCTTCGGCGAGGCGATCGATGGTGGCGTCGAGATCGGCGTGCTCGATGCGCAGTTCGATCAGCTGGCGGGAAAGGGAGTGGAGATTGGAGTCCAACGGTGGGTGTGCGAACGCAGGGTTTGCGCGGCGCATGTTCATTCGATAATACGTCCTGATACGAATTTACGAGAAGACAGGAAGCGCGCCTTTGGCGCACATGTGCTCATGACCCAAGGCTTTCGACTTGCCGCCGCCACCGGACTCCACAAGGGAGACCGCCCCTATCAACAGGACCAGGTGTTGATGATGAGCCATCCGCGCACGCCGGGCTGTGTCCTGGGCGTCATCGCCGATGGCATGGGTGGCCGCAGCGGGGGCCGCAAGGCTTCCGACCAGGTGCTGATGACCGCGCGCCAGCTCTTCACCCGCTACCACCCCGACCGCGACGACCCCGAAGCCGTGTTGCGCCAGCTGCTCGACGACGCGCACACGGTCATCAAGCTCACCGCGATCTCGAGCGAGCAGGAGCCGCACAGCACGCTGGCGGCCTTCCTCATGAACCCCAAGGGCGACTGCGCCTGGATCCATGCGGGCGACTCCCGCATCTATCACTTCCGCGACGGACAACTGATCAAGCGCACGCGCGACCATTCGTACGTGCAGGCGCTGGTCGATCGCGGCCAGATCAGCGAGGCCGAGGCCAATGTGCATCCCCAGGGCAACATCCTGCTCGGCTGCCTCGGCATGGCCACGACGCCACCGCCCATCGCCCCGCACTACATCCCGAAGATGCAGACGGGCGACCTGCTGATGGCGTGCAGCGACGGCCTTTGGCACTACTTCAGCCCCGCGGAGCTCGCGAGCGTGCTGTACGCGCAGCCGCCGCGCGATGCGGTCGAGATCCTGGTCGGCGAAGCGCGTCGTCGGGCCCGCGGCACGGGCGACAACATCTCGATCGCCGTGCTGAAGCTCGATCCGCTGCCGACAACGGCAACGGCCACCGCAACGGCGGCCTGATCGCCGCGCCCTCAGCGCGCCGGCGATGACGCAGACGCCGCTGGCGGCAGCGGGGCACCGCGCGGCTTGGTGCGGTTGGCGTTCTGGCGCTCGCGGCTCGCCTTGTGCTCTTCCGCCTTCCTCTGTTTCTCTGCGAAGCGCCCGGCCTCGACGGGCGCCTCGGCGCGGCGCTGTGCGGCCTTGGCCTCGGCATCTGCATGCGCCTTCTGCTTGTCGTCGAACTGCTTCTGGCGCTCGGCGGCTTCGCCCGCAGTCGCTGCCCGGCTGGTGGCATGGTCGGCAGCGCGCTGCTCGCGGTCCTTCTGCTCCTTGGCCGATTGGTCGCGCTTTTCCTGGCTGTCCGCCGGGCGCTGCGTGGCGGCCTTCTGGTCGAGCTTCTGCTGTTCCGCCGCACCGGCGCGCTGGCGCTGGATGTCGTTGATCGCGGTTTCCTGGCGCTTGATGCTGTCCAGCTCCTGGCGCCGCCTGCCACGGCTTTCGCGCAGGCAATCCTCGACCGCGAACTTCTTGTAGCAAGCGGTCCGCTCCTGGACGAAGCGCGCCTCGATCGCGTCGCGCTCGGCGGACAGCCGGCTGCGCTCGGCCTCGAGGTTGGCATTGCCGGCCGCGGCGTTCGACTGCGCCCAGAGCGGCAGGCTGGCCAACGTCATCAGCAGGGCAAGGGCGATTTTTTTCATGTGAGTCGGGTATCGACGATGCGGCGTTCCAGGGAGAGGAACTCGCTCGACTGCATTTCTGTGAGCCGGGAGACCGTGCGCGGAAACTCGTGCGCCAGCGGACCCTCGGTGTACAACGCCTCCGGCGGAACCTCTGCCGACATGATGAGCTTCACGCGCCGGTCGTACAAGACGTCCACCAGCCAGGTGAAACGGCGTGCTTCCGAGGCCATGCGCACCGGCATGTGCGGCACATCGGACAGCAGCACCGTGTGGAACTGGCTCGCGATTTCGAGGTAGTCGTTCTGCGAGCGCGGTCCGCCGCAGAGCGTCTTGAAGTCGAACCAGACCACGCCGCCGGCCTTGCGCCGCGCGCGGATCTCGCGCGACTCGATGTGCAACACCGGGCTTTCGTCGGCCGTTTCGGCCAGCTTGTCGAAGGCCTTGCGCATTTCCTTTTCGGCCGACGCATCGTTCGGCGTGAGGTACATGCGCAACTGCTCGAGCGTGCGGCGCCGGTAGTCGGTGCCGTTGTCCACGCTCAGCACTTCGAGCTTCTCGTTGAGCAGCGCGATCGCAGGCAGGATGCGGTCGCGATGCAGCCCACCGGGATACAGGTCGTCGGGCTTGAAATTGGAGGTGGTGACGAAACCCACGCCGTTCTCGAACAGCGACACCAGCAGCCGATGAAGAATCATCGCGTCGGTGATGTCCGCCACGTGGAACTCGTCGAAACAGATCAGCTTGTAGCGCTTGGAGATGCGCAGCCCCAGTTCGTCGAGCGGGTTGACCGTGCCCTGGAGCTCCCGCAGTTCGCGGTGCACCTCGCGCATGAATTCGTGAAAGTGCAGCCGCGTCTTGCGGCGCAGCGGCACCGCGTTGAAGAACAGGTCCATCAGGAAGCTCTTGCCCCGCCCGACGCCACCGTACATGTAGACGCCGCGCGGTAGCTCGGGCCGGTTGATGAACTTCTTCAGCGCATTCGAACGCTGGGCCTTGTACTCGGCCCATTCGTTCGCGCAGCGATCCAGCGCCTCCACGGCGTGCAGCTGCGCGGGATCGCTGTGGAACCCGCGCAGGGCGAGTTCCTTTTCGTAAGCCTCTTTGACGCTGGCCAAGGGATCAGCGCATCAGAAGTTGAGCGTGCGCTTGTCCACCGCCAGGGCGGCTTCCTTCGTGGCTTCCGACAGCGACGGGTGCGCGTGGCAGATGCGCGCGATGTCCTCGGCGCTCGCCTTGAACTCCATCGCCACCACGGCTTCGGAGATCAGTTCGCTCACCTGCGGGCCCACCATGTGCACGCCCAGGATCTCGTCGGTCGCGGCGTCGGCCAGGAACTTGACCATGCCGGTCGTGTCGCCCAGCGCGCGCGCGCGGCCGTTCGCCAGGAACGGGAAGGTGCCGGCCTTGTAGGCGCGGCCTTCGGCCTTGAGCTGCTGCTCAGTCTGGCCGACCCACGCGATCTCGGGGTGCGTGTAGATCACCCACGGGATCGTGTTGAAGTTGACATGACCGTGCTGACCGGCAATGCGCTCGGCCACGGCAACGCCCTCTTCCTCGGCCTTGTGCGCCAGCATCGGGCCGCGCACCACGTCGCCGATCGCCCACACGTTGGGCAGGTTGGTCTTGCAGTCGCCGTCCACGGTGATGGCACCGCGCTCGTCGAGCGCCAGGCCCACGGCGTCGGCGGCCAGGCCGATGGTGTTGGGCACGCGGCCGATCGACACGATCAGCTTGTCGACGTCCAGCACCTGGGCTTCGCCCTTGGCGTTGGTCCAGGCGATCGAGACGCCCTTCTTGCCCGACTTGATCTCGCCGACCTTCACGCCCAGTTCGATCTTCAGGCCCTGCTTGTCGAAGGCCTTCTTGGCTTCCTTGGCGATCTGCTCGTCCACCGCACCCAGGAACGTGGGCAGCGCTTCGAGCACCGTCACTTCCGAGCCGAGACGGCGCCACACCGAGCCCATCTCGAGGCCGATCACGCCCGAGCCGATCAGCGCGAGCTTCTTGGGCACCGCGCCGATGCGCAGCGCGCCGTCGTTCGAGAGGATGTTCTCTTCGTCGAAGGCCGCACCCGGCAGCGCGCGGGCGTTGGAGCCCGTGGCCACGATGATGTGCTTGCCGACGATGGTTTCCTCGGCGGCGCCCGCCACCTTGATCTCGTAGCCGCCTTCAGCGGCCTTCACGAACGAGCCACGGCCGTGGAACGACGTGATCTTGTTCTTCTTGAACAGGTAGGTGATGCCGTCGTTGTTCTGCTTCACGACCTGGTCCTTGCGGGCCAGCATCTTGGCGATGTCGAGTTCGAGGCCCGACACCTTGATGCCGTGGTCCGCAAAGCCGTGGCCGGCGTGCTCGAAGTGCTCCGAAGATTGCAGCAGCGCCTTCGAGGGAATGCAGCCCACGTTCGTGCAGGTGCCGCCGAGTGCGGGACCGCCCTTGGCGTTCTTCCACTCGTCGATGCAGGCCACGTTGAAGCCGAGTTGGGCGGCACGAATGGCGGCAATGTAGCCGCCGGGGCCGCCACCGATGACGACGACGTCGAATTGTTTGGTCATTGGGTTTCCGTTTCAGTTGTCCATCGCGCAGCGTGGATCAGGCTTCCTTCGCGAACACCGCGGAACCGGCATTGCCGGGCCGCAGGTGTTGCCCCCTTGAGGGGGTTGGCGAAGCGACACGAAGTGCGCGAAGACTGGGTGGATCAGATGTCGAACAACAGGCGCGACGGGTCTTCCAGCGCTTCCTTCATGGCGACCAGGCCCAGCACGGCTTCGCGGCCGTCGATGATGCGGTGGTCGTAGCTCATGGCCAGGTAGTTCATCGGGCGGATGACGATCTGGCCGTTCTCCACCACAGCGCGGTCCTTGGTGGCGTGCACGCCCAGGATCGCCGACTGGGGCGGGTTGATGATCGGCGTCGAGAGCATCGAGCCGAAGGTGCCGCCGTTCGAGATGGAGAACGTGCCGCCAGTCATCTCCTCGATGCCCAGCTTGCCGTCTTGCGCCTTCTTGCCGTACTCGGCGATCTTCTTCTCGATGTCGGCAAAGCTCATCTGGTCGGCGTTGCGCAGGATCGGCACCACCAGGCCGCGCGGCGAACCGACGGCGATGCCGATGTCGAAGTAGCCGTGGTACAGGATGTCGTTGCCGTCGACCGAGGCGTTGATCACCGGGTACTTCTTGAGCGCATGCACCGCGGCCTTCACGAAGAAGGACATGAAGCCGAGCTTCACGCCGTGTTCCTTGGTGAAGCTGTCCTGGAAGCGCTTGCGCAGTTCCATGACGGGCGCCATGTTCACTTCGTTGAAGGTCGTCAGGATCGCATTGGTCGACTGCGACTGGATCAGGCGCTCGGCGATGCGGGCGCGCAGGCGGCTCATCGGCACGCGCTGTTCGGGACGCTCGCCCAGGTCGGACGAACCGACCGGTGCTGCGACCTGCTGCAGTGCGGGCTTGGCCGCCGGTGCGGGAATGGCGGCAGCGGCAGGCTTGGCGCCCGAAGCCACGGCGCCGAGCACGTCGCCCTTGGTGACGCGGCCGTCCTTGCCGGTGCCGGCAACGTCGCCGGTCTTGAGGTTGTTGTCGGCCAGCAGCTTGGCGGCGGCGGGCATGGCAACGTCGGACTTCGAACCGCCGGTGGCGGCTGCAGCGGCTGCCGGAGCAGCAGCGGCCGGTGCCGGGGCGGCAGCGGGTGCTGCAGCCGGGGCGGCGGCGCCCGCCTTGCCTTCGGTGTCGATCTTGGCGATCAGCTGGTCGGCCACCACGGTGGCGCCATCGGGCTGCACGATTTCGGCCAGCACGCCGGCCGAGGGTGCAGGCACCTCCAGCACGACCTTGTCGGTCTCGATCTCGATCAGGATTTCATCGACGGCGACGGCTTCGCCGGCCTTCTTCTTCCAGGTGAGCATGGTGGCTTCGGCCACGGATTCGGAAAGCTGGGGGACTTTGACTTCTACGATAGACATTTGGAGATTGCTCCGTGTTTTTCTTGAGGGTGTTCGTGTGAAAAGAGGCTTGTTTTACTTGGTCAGCACGAAGCCCTTGAGCTTGCCAAATGCGCCATCGACGAGCGCCTTCTGCTGTTCCTGGTGCAGGTGCGAGTACCCGACCGCCGGCGATGCCGAAGCGGCACGGCCGGAGTAGCCGAGCTTCTGGCCGTCCTGCATGTTTTCGTGGATGTAGTGCTGCACGAAGAACCAGGCGCCCTGGTTCTGCGGTTCGTCCTGGCACCACACCACGTCCGCGAGGTTCGGGTACTTCTTGATCTCGGCGGCGAAGGCCTTGTGCGGGAACGGATAGAGCTGCTCCACGCGGATGATCGCCACGTCGTCGCTGCCCTGCTCCTCGCGCTTCTTGGCCAGGTCGTAGTAGACCTTGCCCGAGCAGGCGATCAGGCGCTTGACCTTCTCGGCCTTCAGGCCCTTGCTGTCGGGAATGACGGTCTGGAAGCTGCCCTTGGTGAACTCGGACAGCGGCGAGGTCGCGTCCTTGTTTCGCAGCAGCGACTTGGGCGTCATGATGATCAGGGGCTTGCGCAGGTTGCGCACCATCTGGCGACGCAGCACGTGGAAGATCTGGCTGGCCGTGGTGGGCTGGACCACCTGCATGTTGGTGTCGGCGCTCAGCTGCATGAAGCGCTCCAGGCGTGCCGAGCTGTGCTCGGGGCCCTGGCCTTCGTAGCCGTGCGGCAGCATCATCGTCAGGCCGTTGACGCGGCCCCACTTCACTTCGCCCGAGGCGATGAACTGGTCGATCACCACCTGCGCGCCGTTCACGAAGTCGCCGAACTGGGCTTCCCAGATGACCAGCGTGTTCGGGTCGTTCGAGGCGTAGCCGTATTCGAACGCGAGCACGGCTTCTTCCGACAGGATCGAGTCGATCACGACGAACGGTGCCTGGTTTTCAGCCACGTTCTGCAGCGGCGTGAAGGTGCCTTCGTCGAACTTCTCGCGGTTCTGGTCGTGCAGCACGGCGTGGCGGTGCGTGAACGTGCCGCGGCCCGAGTCCTCGCCCGACAGGCGCACCGGGTAGCCGCTGGCCACCAGCGAGGCGAAGGCCATGTGCTCGCCCATGCCCCAGTCGACGTTGACGTCGCCGCGGCCCATGGCGGCGCGGTCGTCCAGCACCTTCTTCACGAGCGGATGCACCGTGAAGCCGGCCGGCACCGTGGTGATCTTCTCGGCCAGGCGCTTCCACTCGGACGACGGGATGGCGGTGTCGCCGGCGTCGGTCCACTTCTTGTTGAGGTACGGGCTCCAGTCGACGGCGTACTTGCTCTTGAAGTTGGTGAGCACCGGATCGACGGTGTTCTTGCCTTCGTCGAAAGCCGCGCGCTGCGCCTTGACCATGTCGTCGCCGAGCGTGTCGCCCAGGCCTTGCGCAGCCAGCTTGTCGGCGTACAGCTTGCGCGTGCCGGGGTGCTGGGCGATCTTCTTGTACATGAGCGGCTGGGTGAGCGAGGGGGTGTCCTGCTCGTTGTGGCCCAGCTTGCGGAAGCAGATGATGTCCACAACCACGTCCTTCTGAAATTCCATGCGGAACTCCAGCGCGAGCTGGGTGGCGAGCACCACCGCTTCGGGGTCGTCGCCGTTCACGTGCAGCACCGGCGCATCGACCATCTTGACGATGTCGGTGCAGTACAGCGTCGAGCGGCTGTCGCGCGGGTCGCTGGTGGTGAAGCCGATCTGGTTGTTGATGACGATGTGCACCGTGCCGCCGGTGGAGTAGCCACGGGTTTCGGCCAGCGCCAGCGTTTCCATCACGACGCCCTGGCCTGCGAAGGCGGCGTCGCCGTGCACGATGACGGGCAGCACCTGCTTGCCCAGCGGGTCGGCGCGGCGGTCCATGCGGGCGCGCACCGAGCCTTCGACCACGGGGTTCACGATTTCAAGGTGCGAGGGATTGAACGCGAGGCTCAGGTGCACCGGGCCGCCGGGGGTGGTCACGTCCGAGCTGAAGCCCTGGTGGTACTTCACGTCGCCGCTGGGCAGGTCTTCGGGGGCGGTGTGGTCGAACTCGGCGAACAGGTCGGCCGGCATCTTGCCCAGCGAATTGACCAGCACGTTCAGGCGGCCGCGGTGGGCCATGCCGATCACGATTTCCTGCACGCCCTTGGCGCCGGCCTGGGTGATCAGTTCGTCCATCGAGACGATGAAGCTCTCGCCGCCTTCGAGCGAGAAGCGCTTCTGGCCGACGTACTTGGTGTGCAGGAAGCGCTCGAGGCCTTCGGCGGCCGTGAGGCGGTTCAGCACATGCTTCTTCTGCTCGGCGCTCAGCTTCGGGTTGGTGCGGGCGCTTTCGAGCTTCTGTTGCCACCAGCGCTTGTGGTTCTGGTCGGTGGTGTACATGTACTCGGCACCCATCGTGCCGCAGTACGTTTCGCGCAAGGCGTTGAGCAGGTCGCGCAGCGACATGGTCTCCTTGCCGAAGAAGGTGTTGCTGGTGTTGAACACCGTCTCGAGGTCGGCATCGGTGAAGCCGTAGAACGAGGGCTCGAGTTCCGGAATGGCCGGGCGCTCGGCGCGCTTGAGGGGGTCGAGGTCGGCCCAGCGTGCGCCGACGTTGCGGTAGGCGGCGATCAGCTGCTGGACGGAGGTGCGCTTGCGGCCGAGTTCGGAGTCGGCGCCGCTGGCCTGCACCACCTTGGTCGTGCCCTGCTTCGCGCGTTCGGCGAAAGCGTTGATGACCGGCAGGTGCGGGACGTCGCGGGTGTTGGTGCCGTCGGCCGCGGGAACGTTCTGCAGGGCGTCGAAGTACGAACGCCAGTTGTCGGGAACGCTGCCGGGGTTGGAGAGGTAGTTTTCGTACATCTCTTCGACATAGGGGGCATTGCCGCCGAAGAGGTAGGTGTTGCCTTGATAGGCGGTGTACGCCGTGGGCGTAGAGGAATCGCTCATGATCCGCTGACCTTCGCTTCCCTGAAGGAAGCACTAGCTGGTTAAGAAACCTTCCGCGACACGGCTGAACCGATTGGCGGATGCGACTGTGGCTGGGGAAGGGCCTGAGTACCTTGGCATTGTGCCACGTCAACCATATTACGGCTCCATGGGGGTCTGCAACCCCCATCGGAGAGATGTCAGCCCTGATTGAGTAACTGTTTGATCTGCTGCAGCGTGGCCGGGTCGTCGATGGTGGTCAGGTCGCCCGGGTCGCGCTGCTCGCACACCGCCTGGATGGCGCGGCGCAGCAATTTGCCGCTGCGGGTCTTGGGCAAGCCCGAGACGAAGCGCACGCGGGCAGGCCGCGCCAGGGCACCGAGCTGGTCGGCCACCACTTTCATGATCTCGCCCTCGAGCTTGAGGGCCGCGTCCGCGTCGGTCACGGCGCGGCCGTCCTTCGGGACGACGAAGGCCATCGCCACCTGCCCCTTGAGCGCGTCCGCCACGCCGACCACTGCGACCTCGGCCACGTTGGCGTGGCCCGAGATGCTTTCCTCGATCTCGCGCGTGCCCAGGCGGTGGCCCGCGACATTGATCACGTCGTCGGTGCGCCCGAGGATGTAGAAGTAGCCGTCCGCGTCGCGGATGCCCCAGTCGAAGGTCGAATAGACCATCTTGCCGGGCACGCTCTTCCAATAGGTGTTCACGAAGCGCGCGTCGTCCTTCCACACGGTCTGCATGAAGCCGGGCGGCGTCGGACCCTCGACCACCACGACGCCCTTTTCGTTCGGCGCTGTCAGTTCCTCGCCGGTCGATTCATGCAGGATCTTGATGCGGTAGCCATACATCGGGATGCCCGGGCTGCCGAACTTGCTCGGCTTGGCCTCCACGCCATTGGCGATGGTGATCATCGGCCAGCCCGATTCGGTCTGCCAGTAGTTGTCGATGATCGGCACACCCAGGCCTTCGCTGATCCATCGCGCCGTCGGCTCGTCGAGCGGCTCGCCCGCAAGGAACAGCGCGCGCAGGGTCGAGAGGTCGTATTTCTTCAGCAGCGCCGGGTCCTGCTTCTTGAGCACGCGCACCGCGGTGGGCGCGCTGAACATCACCGTCACCTTGTACTTCTCGACCAGGCGCCACCAGATGCCGCCGTCGGGCTGCTGGTCGATGCCCTGGGTGGGGAGGCCCTCGTACATGATCGTCGCCATGCCGGCGATCAGCGGGCCGTAGACGATGTAGCTGTGGCCCACGACCCAGCCGATGTCGCTGGTGGAGAAATACGTTTCGCCGGGCCGGCCGTCGAAGATGTGCTTCATGCTCGCGGCCAGCGCCACGGCGTAGCCGCCCACGTCGCGCTGCACGCCTTTGGGCTTGCCGGTGGTACCGCTCGTGTAGATGGTGTAGCTGATGTCGGTCGAGGCCAGCCACGTGCAGGGCACTTGCGCATCGATGTGCTTCTGGCGCAGTTCGCTGGCCAGGTGGTCGCGGCCGGCGGTCAGGTCCATGGGCGCGAGGCCGCGATCAGTGAGCAGCACCGCAGCCGGCTTGTACTTCGACAGCCGGATCGCCTCGTCGAGCAGCGGCTTGTACGCGATGACCTTGCCGCCGCGCGAGCCCGCGTCGGCGCTCACGACGACCTTGGGCTCGGCGTCCTCGATGCGCGTGGCCAGCGAGCCGCTCGCGAAGCCGCCGAACACCACGCAGTGGATCGCGCCGATGCGCGCGCAGGCCAGCATTGCGAAGGCGGCCTCGGGAATCATCGGCATATAGATCAGTACGCGATCGCCCTTCCCCACGCCCAGTTCGACCAGGCTGGCGGCGGTGCGCTGCACCTCGGCGTGCAGTTCGTGGAAGCTGTAGCTCTTCTCGACGCCGGTTTCGGTGGAAACGAAGATCAGCGCCGGCTGGTCGCCGCGCGCGGCCAAGTGCCGGTCGACCGCGTTGTGGCACAGGTTGGTCGTGCCGCCCACGAACCAGCGCGCGAACGGCGGCTGGCTGGCATCGAGGATCTGCTCTGCGGGGGTCTGCCAGTCGATCAGCTTGGCCTGCTCGGCCCAGAAGGCCTCGGGCGCGTTGACGGACTGGCGATAGAACTCTTCGTAGCGGCTCATCTGGATTTGTCTCCTGTTATTCGTCCGGTCTCGGCAGCTTCGCCAAAACTGAATTCATAATTATGGAGACCGATCTTGCAGCAAGCTGACGGCCGGAACAATCCGGCCGCGCCCTGCCCGGCAGGCCGCGATCCGGTTATCGGACCAGCGCGAGCACTTCAGGAAATGCGGGGTGTTCCGCGGTGCGCAGCCACTCGAAGGCGACCATCTCGGTCGTCACGAGCTCGGCGCCGGCGCCGGCCAGCCGGTCGAAGGCGGCGTCGCGGTTGCGCTCGGTGCGCGAGCCGCAGGCGTCGGTGACCACCCAGACCTCGAACTCGTCTTCCAGCAGGTCAAGCGCGGTCTGCAGCAGGCAGACATGGGCTTCGCAGCCGGCGATCACGATGGTGTTGCGCTCCTCGGCCGCGGCTGCAGGCTTCTGCAGGTGCTTGGGCAGGCTGCGGGCATTGCCCTGCGGCGCCTTCGCCGGCACGCGCAGCCATTCGCCCAGGCCCTCTTCCACGCCGCTGAAATGCATCTTCGGCAGGGTGCGCTGGCACAGCGCGCGGATGTCGGCCATGTTCTCGCCCAGCTTGGAGGGGTTGTGCTCGGTGCCGAACACCGGCACCTCGAACAGCCGCGCCAGCTTGCCCAGGCGCACCGCGTTCTGCGCGACCGATTCGCTCTCGAAGATCGCCGGCATCAGCCGCGCCTGGTAGTCGACCAGAACGAGTTGGGAGAGCGAGGCGTCGAGCAGCATGAACGGGGTCTTTCAGGTATCGGATGAATGGGGCTGAACCGTACCACCGAAAAGATCGGGTTGGCCCACGCGGGCCGGCTCGCCGGCATCTTCGTTCGCGGACGGGGTGGCGGAACGCTGCGTCAGCTGCGCCAGATAGGTCTTGAACAGCGCATCGGCCGACTGCCGGAACATGCGGATGCGGCCGGTGTGCTGCATCAGCAAGAGGCCGACGCCGTGGGCGAAGAGGGCCGTGTTTTCCTGCAGCGCGAGGGCAGCGTCGAGACCCATGGCCAGCAGCGCGTCTTCGCAGGGGCGCAGGGCGTCGTAGAGGCGATCGTTGAGTTCGTGGTCCAGCTCGCTGGTCAGGCCCCGGGGCCGCATGCCGTGGACCAGATAGAAGCCGAGGTCCAGGTCGCGCGGGTTCGCCGCGTAGAAGTCGAACCAGGCCTGCGCCTTGGCAGCCAAGGTCTTTTCGGGCCGGGATTTGGACACCTTCGCCTCGGCCACCGCGGCCTGCAGGCGCAGCAGCGATTCGTCGAGCAGCGCGGCGTAGATCGCCTCCTTGCTCTCGAAGTACGAATAGATGGCGCCCGGCGTGTAGCCGGCTTTTTTCGCGATCTCGCGGATGCTCGCGCCCTCGATGCCCGCTTCCGAGAACACCGTGCGGGCGGCGTCGAGCACCAGGGCACGGCGGGCGTCGGTGAGGGTCTGGCGGCGTTGGAGCTTGGCGTGCATGGGCAGCACTATAAGCCTCGGTTGTGCCCTAGTTCATATTTTTTAACATTGATATAAAAAATGAACAATGTTCAAATATTTGTGCCAACGATCAAAAATCCGGAGACAAACGATGAACGCCCCGCTCCCCGCCACCCTCATGTCCGGCGCCGACTACCGCGAGTCGCTGCGCCGCTACAGCCCCAACGTGTTCGTCGATGGCCGCCGCGTCGACAGCGTGGCCGACGAAGCCGCCTTCCAGCCCGGCATCAATGCCATCGCCCTCACCTACGACTACGCCCTGAAGACCCAGTACGAGCCCCTGATGACCGCCGTGCAGCACACCAGCGGCAAGCGGGTGAACCGGCTCTCGCACGTCAACACCGGCTCGGGCGACCTGCTCAACAAGCTCGAGGCCGTGCGGCTGGTCTGCCAGGAAACCGGCTGCGCCCAGCGCTACCTGACGCACGACGCGCTCAACGCCATCGCGCAGGTGTCGGCCCGCATCGATGACGCCCGCGGCAGCACCGAGCACACGGCCCGCTTCCACGAGTACCTGCACCGCGTGCAAGACCAGGATCTGACCCTCGGCGTCGCCATGACCGACGCCAAGGGCGACCGCAGCCGCCGACCGCACGAGCAGGCGAACGTCGACAGCTACCTGCATGTGGTCGAGCGCAATGCGCGCGGCATCGTCATCTCGGGCACCAAGGCCATCGTGACCGGCGCGCCCTACGTGCACGAACTGCTGGTCATGCCATGCCGCAACATGGGCCGCGAAGACGCCGATTTCGCCGTGTGCTGCGCCGTGCCGCTGGACGCGCCCGGCCTCACCATCGTCGCGCGCCCGGCGGGCCGCCCTGGCGAAAAGCTCGAGCATGGCGACGCCCTCTTCAGCCGCAAGTACGGGCAGAGCACCGGCGTGTGCATGTTCGACAAGGTCTTCGTGCCGTGGGACCGCGTGTTCTACGCCGGCGAATGGGAGCATTCCGGACACCTGACCTACAGCTACGCCACGCACCATCGCCACAGCTGCATCGGCGCCCGTGCCGGCTTCGGCGACCTGCTGATCGGCGCCGGCGCCTTGATGTGCGAAGCCAACGGCTTCGACCCGGGCAAGGAAAGTCACCTGCGCGAGCAGATGGTCGAGCTCATCACCATCACCGAGAGCTTCTTCGCCTGCGGTGTGGCAGCCAGCGTCTATGGCAAGGCCGACGAGCATTGCGAAGTCTTCATGCCCGACCCCGTGTTCAGCAACATCGGCAAGCTGCTGCTCGCCACGAAGATCTACGACATGCACCGTATCGCGCACTACGTGAGCGGCGGCCTCATCGTCACCCTGCCCGGCCCCGACGAAGACCACAACCCCGAGACCGCCGCCCGCCTGTCGGACGTGCTGCGCGCCAACCCGGCGATTCCCTACGAGCAGCGCATCGAAACGGCCCGCTTCATCGAAGACCTGACCGCGGGCTACCAGGGCGGCTGGTACAGCGTGATCAGCCTGCACGGCGGCGGCTCGCCGGCAGCGATGAAGCAGGAGATCTGGCGCAACTACCCAGTCGGCTCCAAGGTCGAGCTGGTCGAACGCATCCTGGAGCGCGGCATCGCGGTGGACGGATCGCCGGCCGCCGCGCCGCACGATCCGGCACGTGCCATCACGAAGAACCGGCAGCCCGGCAAATGCTGCGACACCGGTTGCACCACGCCCGGCCAGCCGGTGATGGTCGACCTGCCGATCTCTCTGCGCGCCTAGACTCCGGCGGATGCGAATTCTTTCGGCGCTTTGTGCGGCCCTCCTGGCCACCGGCTGCGGCGGCCTGCGCACGGCCAAGGCCCCGCTGGAGACCACGCTCGAGAAAAGCACCTGCACAGCAAATGCCGACACGCTGATCGTGATGCTGCCCGGCGCGTACTCGCATCCCGACGAGTTCGTGCGCGAAGGCTTCGTCAGCGCCCTGAACGACAACAGGCTCGCGGTGGACGTGATGCGGGTCGACGCCCATCTTGGCTACTACAACAGCAAGACCATCCTCGACCGCCTGAGCCAGGACGTGATGGCCCCCGCGCGCAGCCAGGGCTACAAGGCGATCTGGATCGTCGGCATCTCGGTCGGCGGTTTCGGTGGGCTGCTCTATGCGCAGACCCATCCCGGTGAACTCGCAGGGCTCGTCACCCTGGCGCCCTATCTCGGCGAGCGCGGACTCAGCACCGACATTGCCAATGCCGGCGGCATCGCCCGCTGGACCGGCCCATTGAGCGATCCCCCGGGCAGCGCCCCGCGCACGCCGAACGAAACCCAGCTCTGGCAATGGCTGCGCGGCTACGTCGGCGCCACCGCCACCTTCGGCGCAAGGCCGCCGCTCTATCTCGGCTATGCGGTCGACGACCGCTTTGCCTTCAGCCACCGGCTGCTGGCGGCCGCATTGCCCGCGGATCGCGTGTTCACTACGGAAGGCGGCCACGACTGGCCCGAGTGGACGCGGCTCTGGCGCCGCATGCTGCCGACTCTGCCGCTGCCGGGCTGCCCCGGCTGAGGCGAGCCTTCAGTTCGGGCGCAGGCGCAGCAACTTGCCGTCGGCCTCGTCGGTCAGCACATAGAGCAGACCGTCCGGCCCCTGCTTCACGTCGCGGATGCGTGCCCGGCCGTCGGCCAGCAATTTGTGCTCGGCGACCACCTTGCCGTCCTTCAGTTCGATGCGGTCGAGGTAGCCGAACTTCAGCGAGCCCACGAAGAGGTTGCCCTTCCAGGCGGCGCCGTAGCGGTCGCTCGTCAGGAACGCCATGCCTGATGTCGCGATCGACGGTACCCAATAGTGCAACGGCTGCTCCATGCCGTCCTTGGCGGTGATGCCGTCGCCGATCTTCCCGCCGCCGTAGTTCTCACCATAGGTGATCACCGGCCAGCCGTAATTGCGGCCGGCCTGCGGGATGTTGATTTCGTCGCCGCCCTGCGGGCCGTGCTCGGTCATCCAGAACCGGCCGTCGGGTGCGAGCGTGGCGCCCTGCCCGTTGCGATGGCCGTAGCTCCAGATCTCGGGCAGCGCGCCCGCCTTGCCGGCGAAGGGGTTGTCCTTCGGCACCGAACCATCCTTGTTGACGCGCACCACCTTGCCCAGGTGGTTGTCGAGCTTCTGCGCATCTTCCTTGCGGCTGAAGCGGTCGCCCAGCGTGAGAAACAGCGTGCCATCGCGCGCCTCGACGATGCGGCAGCCGAAGTGCGCGCGGCTCGCCACCTTGGGTTTCTGGCTGAAGATGATCTTCAGGTTCTCCAGCCGCGCGCCATCGGCCGACAACTGCGTGCTCGCCAGCGCGGTGCTGTTGCCGGAACCGCTGGCCTCGGGCTCGGAGAAGCAGAAGTACAGCGTGCGGTTTTTCTCGAAGCCAGAGTCGGCCAGCACGTCGAGCAAACCACCTTGGCCACCCGCCGCGATGGCAGGCAAGCCTGCGATGGGCGCGCCGATCTTGCCGTCTCCGCCGATCAACCTCAGGCGCCCGGGGCGCTCGGTCACGACGAAGCGGCCACCCGGCAGAAAACTGACGCCCCAAGGGTCCTCGAGGCCGGATGCCACCGTTTCAGGCCGCGCCTGCGCCAGGGCGAAGCCGTAAAAACCCAAGCCAGTGACCACGGCGGTGCGGCGCAAAAGGCGAATAAGAGCCTTAAATCGAAAGTTCATGTCTTTTCCGGGTAATTGAAGCCATCTTGGCGGGAAATAGCGCCAGCACCCAGCCCTTCCGACAGTTCACCCCGGCGGCGGAGGCCCATTCGAAACGAATCACTTATGGGCCATAAAGGTCGACCGTTACATTTTTTCTTCGGCCGGATCGAAAAACATCAAGCAAATCAACGATTTGCAGACACATTCGCTAATTCAGATTAAATTGACATAACCGCGCGTCATCAATATCCTACGCGCCATGCGTTTTTTCGTCCTACCCGCGTCCCTCCTGTTTGCCCTCGCTGCCCACGCAGCCCCTCAACAGGACCGTACCGATGACGAGATGGCCCGCTTGCTCGCAGACAAAGGTCTGATCGGGCAATTGCAGCAGGTCCGTCAAACCGTCGCCGAACGAACCTCCGACCTGGTGCTCACCGCCGTCGGCTTCCTCGGAGTCCCCTACCGCCGCGGCGGCAACACGGCAGAGTCCGGTTTCGATTGCAGCGGCTTCGTCCGCGCGATGTACAACCAGACCGTCGGCCACATGCTCCCCCGCCGCGCCGAAGAGCAAGCCGCCGCCACCGAGAAGATCGACCGCAGCCAGCTCAAGCCCGGCGACCTCGTGTTCTTCAACACTATGCGCCGCGCCTTCAGCCATGTCGGCATCTACGTCGGCGAAGGCAAGTTCATCCATTCCCCCCGCTCGGGTGCCCAGGTTCGTGTCGAAGACATGAACGGCAGCTACTGGCAACGCCGCTTCGACGGTGCCCGCCGCGTGCTCGGCGGCGCAGCACCGACCGAAGAGATCAAGGCCGCAGCGGCCACCGCCCGTACCGGCGACTGATCTCTTTCCGATCCTTCGGGGTCAGGACGAAAAAAATCCCGCCGTGGCGGGATTTTTTTATGGGCGCTCGGCAGCGCCTCTCTATCAGGCCGCCTTCTTCACCGGCGGCAGGTCGGTACACGTACCGTGCGCCACTTCCGCCGCCATGCCGATGCTTTCGCCCAGCGTCGGGTGCGGGTGGATGGTCTTGCCGATGTCGATCTCGTCAGCGCCCATCTCGATGGCCAGCGCGATCTCTCCGATCATGTCGCCCGCATGCGTGCCGACGATGCCGCCGCCCAGGATGCGGTGCGTCTCGGCATCGAACAGCAGCTTGGTGAAGCCCTCGTCGCGGCCGTTGGCGATGGCGCGGCCCGAAGCGGTCCATGGGAAGTGGCCCTTCTTGACCTTGATGCCTTCGGCCTTGGCCTGGTCTTCCGTGAGGCCGACCCACGCCACCTCAGGGTCGGTGTAGGCCACGCTGGGGATCACGCGGGCGTTGAAGGCGGCGCTGGAAAGCTCCTTGTCGCCCTTCTGCTCGCCGGCGATCACCTCGGCCGCCACATGCGCCTCGTGCACCGCCTTGTGCGCCAGCATGGGCTGGCCCACGATGTCGCCGATGGCGAAGATGTGGGGCACATTCGTGCGCATCTGGATGTCGACCGGAATGAAGCCGCGGTCGCTCACCGTGACGCCGGCCTTCTCGGCGCCGATCTTCTTGCCGTTGGGGCTGCGGCCCACGGCCTGCAGCACCAGGTCGTACACCTGCGGCTCCTTCGGCGCGTTCTCGCCCTCGAAGGTGACCTTGATGCCTTCCTTCGTGGCTTCGGCGCCCACCGTCTTGGTCTTCAACATGATGTTGTCGAAGCGCGGCGCATTCATCTTCTGCCAGACCTTCACCAGGTCGCGGTCGGCGCCCTGCATCAGGCCATCGAGCATTTCGACCACATCGAGGCGCGCGCCGAGCGTGGAATACACCGTGCCCATCTCGAGGCCGATGATGCCGCCGCCCAGCACGAGCATGCGCTTGGGGTCGGTGCCCATTTCGAGGGCGCCGGTGGAATCCACGATGCGCGGATCGCCCTTGGGCATGAACGGCAGGCTGACCGACTGCGAGCCGGCCGCGATGATCGCGTTGCGGAACTTGACGGTCTGCTTCTTGCCGGTGGTGTCCCAGCTCGTGCCGGAGGTCTCTTCGACTTCCAGGTGGTATGGATCGATGAAGTTGCCCACGCCGCGCAGCACCGTCACCTTGCGCATCTTGGCCATGGCCGTGAGGCCGCCGGTGAGCTTGCCCACCACCTTGTTCTTGTGGCCGAGCAGCTTGGCGCGGTCGACCGTGGGCGCGGCGAAGCTCACGCCCAGGTCGGCGAAATGCTTCACTTCATCCATGACGGAAGCCACGTGCAGCAGCGCCTTCGAGGGAATGCAGCCGACGTTCAGGCACACGCCGCCGAGCGTGGCGTAGCGTTCGATCAGCACGACCTTCAGGCCCAGGTCGGCCGCGCGGAACGCCGCCGAGTAGCCGCCGGGGCCGGCGCCGAGCACGATCACGTCGCACTCGACATCGACCTTGCCGCCGTAGGTGGAAGCGACGGGTGCGGCGGCGGGCGCCGGTGCAGGGGCAGCTGCCTTGGGTGCAGGCGCCGCTGCAGCAGGCGCTGGCGCGGCTGCTGCCGGAGCAGCCGCCGCAGCGCCGTCCACCTCGAGCGTCAATACGACCGAGCCCTGCTTGACCTTGTCACCCACCTTCACGGCGACAGCCTTCACCACGCCGGCCGCCGACGACGGAATCTCCATCGAGGCCTTGTCCGATTCGACCGTGATCAGCGACTGCTCGGCCTTGACCGTGTCTCCGACATTGACCAGCACCTCGATCACCGCGACTTCGTCGAAGTCGCCGATGTCGGGCACCTTGATTTGTTGTTCGCTCATTTGGACACTTTCAGTTTGAGTGTGAGAACGTCGACCGGTGGGGCCGAATTTCGATCGAATTCGCAGGCGGCGGCGATCCCCGCCTCCGCCACGTCGCGCGAGGTGCGCGACTTGATGTCATAGGCCGCGTGCATGGCGCCGAGCGCAAAGCTGCGTCCCGAACCGATGGCCCAGAACTGCTTGAACTCGAACACCTCGCGGTAGCTGTAGATGCCGTAGATGCCGCTCTGGTTGGCCATCAGCATCGTGAACTGGCTCGACTCGTAGGGCTCGTGCTCGTCTTCCTTGGTCTGCATGAAGAACGAGTCCTTGAGCACCGGATGCAGCATCGTGAAGGTGCGGAAGATCTCGTGCTTGCTGCCGAACAGGAGCTTCTCGCGCTCCTGCGCGGCCAGCGCGTGCTGCAGCACCAGGAAGTGCGCCGCGGCGCCGGCCATGGCGAACAGGCTGGTGCCCGCCGCGTCCTCGACGGTGAAGATCTTCTGGTTCGCTTCGGCCTTGTGCGACAGGCGCGTGTCGCCGAAGGTCACCAGAGAGTCGGCTGCCATCGTGACCTGGCCGCCCTTGCGGACGGCCACTACCGTGGTCATAGCAGGATTCGACGGTAGTCCGCGAGCACCTGGCCCAGGTAGGCGTTGAAGCGCGCAGCCAGGGCCCCGTCGATCACGCGGTGGTCGTACGACAGCGACAGCGGCAGCGTCAGGCGCGGCACGAACTGCTTGCCGTCCCACACCGGCTTCATCTGGCCCTTGGAAAGGCCGAGGATGGCCACTTCGGGGGCGTTGATGATGGGCGTGAAATGCGTGCCGCCGATGCCGCCGAGCGAACTGATCGAGAAGCACCCGCCCTGCATGTCGGCCGAACCGAGCTTGCCGTCGCGCGCCTTCTTGGCCAGCTCGCCCATCTCGGCGCTGATCTGCAGGATGCCCTTCTTGTCGGCATCTTTCAGCACCGGCACCACGAGCCCGTTGGGCGTGTCCGCCGCGAAGCCGATGTTGAAGTACTGCTTGTAGACGAGCTGGTCGCCGTCCAGGCTGGCGTTGAAGTCGGGGAATTTCTTCAGCGCCGCGACCACCGCCTTGATCACGAAGGCCAGCATCGTGACCTTGATGCCCGACTTCTCGTTCTCCTTGTTGGTGGAGACGCGGAAAGCCTCGAGCTCGGTGATGTCGGCTTCGTCGTTGTTGGTGACGTGCGGAATCATCACCCAGTTGCGATGCAGGTTCGCGCCGCTGAGCTTCTTGATGCGCGAGAGGTCCTTGCGCTCGACCGCACCGAACTTGGTGAAGTCGACCTTGGGCCACGGAATGAGGCCCAGTGCCGCACCGTCGGCGCTGCCGCCGCCGGCAGGCGCCTTGGCCGCCGAGGCCTTGGTGCTGGCCTGGCCGCTCATCACGGCCTTGGTGAAGCCCTGGACGTCTTCCTGCGTGATCCGGCCCTTGGGACCGGAGCCCTTGACCTCTTCGAGCGGCACGCCGAGTTCGCGAGCGAACTTGCGCACCGAGGGCGAAGCGTGCGGCAGGTTGGCGCTGGGGGCCGTGGTGGGGTCGTGCGGTGCAGCGGCGGCTGCAGGGCTTGCGGCCGGGGCCGGCGAAGCAGCGGCCGGCGCGGGGGCGCTGGCGGTTGCCGCGGCCGGGGCGGCTGCAGCAGCTTGTGCCGGCGCGGGCGCCGCGGCAGTTGCCGAACCTTCCAGGATCGCGATCAGGTCACCGATGTTGACCGTGTCGCCGACCTTGACCTTGAGTTCCTTCAGCACACCGGCAGCCGACGACGGAATTTCCATCGAGGCCTTGTCCGACTCCACCGTGATCAGCGACTGGTCGGCCGCGATCGTGTCGCCGGGTTTCACCAGCAGCTCGATGACCGCGACGTCCTTGAAGTCGCCGATGTCCGGCACCTTGATCTCGACCGGACCGGAGGCTGCTGCGGGTGCGGCAGCCGGGGCGGGCGCTGCTGCAGCGGGCGCCGGAGCGGCAGCCGCAGGCGCCGGGGCCGCTGCAGGCGCGGGGGCCGGTGCTGCGGCAGCACCTTCGGCTTCCAGCACGAGCACCACGGAGCCCTCCTTCACCTTGCCGCCGACCTCGACCTTGATTTCCTTGACCACACCGGCCGTCGACGAAGGGATCTCCATCGACGCCTTGTCCGATTCCACAGTGATGAGCGACTGCTCGGCCTTGACCGTGTCGCCCACCTTCACCAGCACCTCGATCACCGCGACTTCATCGAAATCGCCGATGTCCGGCACCTTCACTTCCACTGCTGCCATATCGTTGTCTCCCGCCGTAAGGCGCCGTTCGTTCGTTGGTTGTTGATGTTCAAGCGTAGAGCGGGTTGACCTTGTCGACATTGATGCCGTACTTCTTGATCGCTTCCACCACCTTGGCCACCGGCACGGTGCCATCTTCGCTCAGCGCCTTGAGCGCGGCCACCACGATGTAGTGACGATTGATCTCGAAGTGTTCGCGCAGCTTGTTGCGGAAGTCGCTGCGGCCGAAGCCGTCGGTGCCCAGCACCTTGTAGGTGCGGCCCTTCGGGATGAAGGGGCGGATCTGTTCCGCATAGGCCTTCATGTAGTCGGTCGATGCCACCACCGGGCCGGTCGTGGGCGCGAGCTGCTCTGCCACGAAGGGCACGCGCGGGCTCTGGTCGGGGTGCAGGAGGTTCCAGCGGTCGGCGTCCTGGCCGTCGCGGGTGAGCTCGTTGAAGCTCGGGCAGCTCCACACGGAAGCCGACACGCCCCAGTCCTTCTCGAGCAGTTCCTGTGCCGCGAAGCTCTCGCGCAGGATGGTGCCGCTGCCCAGCAGTTGCACGGTCGGCGCTTCCTTGCCCTTGGCCGCCTTGACCACCGGGCCCTGCTTGGACAGGTACATGCCCTTGATGATCTGCTCTTCGGTGCCGGGCTGAAGGCCGGGCATCGCGTAGTTCTCGTTCAGCAGCGTCAGGTAGTAATAGACGTTGTCCTGCTTCTCGACCATGCGCTTGAGGCCATGGTGCAGGATCACGCCCACTTCGTGCGCGAAGGTCGGGTCGTAGCTCACGCAGTTCGGGATGGTGTTGGCCAGGATGTGGCTGTGACCGTCTTCGTGCTGCAGGCCTTCGCCGTTGAGCGTGGTGCGCCCCGAGGTGCCGCCCAGCAGGAAGCCGCGCGCCTGCATGTCGCCGGCGGCCCAGGCCAGGTCGCCGATGCGCTGGAAGCCGAACATCGAGTAGTACACGTAGAACGGCACCATGATGCGGTTGTTCGTGCTGTACGAGGTGGCCGCGGCGATCCAGCTGGACATGCCGCCGGCTTCGTTGATGCCTTCCTGCAGGATCTGGCCGGCCTTGTCTTCCTTGTAGTACATGACCTGGTCTTTATCGACCGGGGTGTACTGCTGGCCTGCGGGGTTGTAGATGCCGATCTGGCGGAACAGCCCTTCCATGCCGAAGGTGCGGGCCTCGTCCACCAGGATGGGCACCACGCGCGGGCCGAGCGCCTTGTCGCGCAGGAGCTGCGTGAGGAAGCGCACGTAGGCCTGCGTCGTCGAGATCTCGCGGCCTTCGGCCGTGGGCTCCATCACCGACTTGAAGGTCTCCAGCGAGGGCACCGTGAAGCTCTCGTCGGCCTTGGTGCGGCGGTGCGGCAGGTAGCCGCCGAGGGCCTTGCGGCGCTCATGCAGGTACTTCATTTCCGGGGTGTCGTCGGCCGGCTTGTAGAACGGCAGGTCGGCGATCTGGCTGTCCGGGATGGGGATGTTGAAGCGGTCGCGGAAGGCCATGATGTCCTCGTCGCTGAGCTTCTTGGTCTGGTGGACGTTGTTCTTGCCCTCGCCGATCTTGCCCATGCCGAAGCCCTTGACCGTCTTGATCAGGAGCACCGTGGGCTGGCCCTTGTGCTTGACGGCTGCGTCGAAGGCCGCATAGACCTTCTGCGAGTCGTGGCCGCCGCGGCGCAGTTGCCAGATGTCGTCGTCGCTCATCTTGGCGACCATCTCCAGCGTGCGCGGGTCGCGGCCGAAGAAGTGCTTGCGCACGTAGGCGCCGTCGTTGGCCTTGAACGACTGGTAATCGCCGTCGTTCGTCTCCATCATGATCTTGCGCAGCGCACCTTCCTTGTCGCGTGCGATCAGCTGGTCCCAGCCGCTGCCCCAGATCAGCTTGATGACGTTCCAGCCCGAGCCGCGGAATTCGCCTTCGAGCTCCTGGATGATCTTGCCGTTGCCGCGCACCGGGCCATCCAGGCGCTGCAGGTTGCAGTTGATGACGAAGACGAGGTTGTCCAGGCCTTCGCGCGCTGCGAGGCCGATGGCGCCCATCGATTCGACTTCGTCCATTTCGCCGTCGCCGCAGAACACCCAGACCTTGCGGTTCTCGGTGTTGGCAATGCCGCGGGCATGCAGGTACTTGAGGAAGCGCGCCTGGTAGATCGCCATCAGCGGGCCGAGGCCCATCGACACCGTGGGGAACTGCCAGAACTGGGGCATCAGCTTGGGATGCGGGTAGCTGGAGAGGCCCTTGCCGTCCACTTCCTGGCGGAAGTTGAGCAGTTGCTCTTCGGTCAGGCGGCCTTCGAGGTAGGCGCGGGCATAGATGCCGGGGGAGACGTGGCCCTGGATGTAGAGGCAGTCACCGCCGTGGTTTTCGCTCTCGGCGTGCCAGAAGTGGTTGAAGCCGGCGCCAAACATGTTTGCCAGCGAGGCGAAGGAGCCGATGTGGCCGCCCAGGTCGCCGCCTTCGGCGGGGTGATGGCGGTTGGCCTTGACCACCATCGCCATCGCGTTCCAGCGCATGTAGGCGCGCAGGCGCTCCTCGATCTCGAGGTTGCCGGGACAACGCTCTTCCTGATCGGGCTCGATGGTGTTGACGTAGGCGGTGTTGGCAGAGAACGGCTTGTCGATGCTGTGCTGCCGGGCATGTTCGAGCAGTTGCTCGAGAAGGAAGTGGGCCCGCTCGGGACCCTCGCTCTGGATGACGGAAGACAGTGCATCCATCCATTCACGGGTCTCCTGGGCGTCCGCATCGTTTGCGGCCGAGCCGAACAGGTTCTCGGGATTTGCCGACATGCTTGTCTCTCCTTTTAGGGCTGTGGCTGTAATTTAGTGCGCTCTGCAATAAACGCGGGCGAGTTTCGCATAGAAACTTTCAAATTTCAAATGGCGCGTGATGATTTCTTAATGTGATATTTTTGTGAATTTCACCGACAGGACCCGACCGCGACGGGATCAATGACACTGGCGCTTTTCCGATGTTTCCCAAGGGGCGCCCCTTAAACTCGCGCGATGCCTTTTTCTTCCCCGCTGGCGGTTGCCCGCAGTGCCGTGAACGCCTCGCCACTTTCCTGGTGGCGCCGCTGGTGGCGCCGGCAAACGCCGGTGCTGCAGGACGCGGTCGCCATGCTCGCGCCGATGGCGGCGGTGCTGCTGTTCCTTGCCGCCATCGTTTCGGCTTTCTGGTACCTGCGCACCGAGGAGGTGGAGCGCGAGCAGGAGTCGGTGCGCCGCGACGTCGAATACGCGCAACAGCGCATGCGCCTTCGCCTGCTGGAGCGCCAGGAGCAGCTGATGCGCATCGCGCGCGATGCCTCCAACCGCGAGATCGATCCCACCGAGTTCACAAGCCGCGCCGAATCGCTCGTGAGCCAGTTCCCGGAGCTGCAGACCATCACCTGGATCGACGACCGCCGCCGCTTCAAGGCCGGCTATGCGGCGCCCAGCGTGCACCCCGCGCAGCAGCACCTGATCGGCGACGTGCTGCGGCCGGGCGACATCGAGAGCAACTACGCGCTGGCGCGCGAGTTGCGCCAGCCGGTGTATTCGCAGCCGGTGGCTGGCGGCGATCCGGCTGCGATGCTGCAACTGCACATCCCCCTTTTCGACCAGGGCCTGTTCGCGGGCGTCGTGCTCGGCGAGTTCTCGGTCGACGGGCTGCTGCGCTACGGCATGCCCTCCGAGGTGCAGGCGCGCTACGCGGTCTCGCTGCTCGACGCCAAGGGCAATGTCATCGCCGGCAACACGACCAACCTGAAGGACAGCGGCACGCGGCTGCTGCCGTGGTCGGAGCGGACCAACGAATACGAAGTGCCGGTGTCGCCCGTCGGCAATGCGCTGATCCTGCGCGCACAGGCCTATCGCACCTCGCAGGGTGTGGTGGGCAACGGACTCTTCTGGCTGGTCTGCGCACTCAGCGTGCTCACGAGCTGGATGCTGATCGGCACCTGGCGCCACACGCGCCGGCGCCTGCAGGCGCAGCAGCGGCTGGTTGCAGAAACCAACTTCCGCCGCGCAATGGAAAACTCCATGCTGACCGGCATGCGCGTGCTCGACCTGCAAGGCCGCATCACCTATGTGAACGCCGCGTTCTGCGCGATGACCGGCTGGAGCGAAGCCGAGCTGGTCGGCCAGTCGCCACCCTTCCCCTACTGGCTGGAATCCGACCGCGAAGTGATGAACGAGCGGCTCGAAGAAGAACTGCACGGCCGCGCCCTGCCCGGCGGTTTCCAGGTCCGCGTGAAGCGCAAGAACGGCAGCGTGTTCAACGCGCGGCTGTACGTTTCTCCGCTGATCGACGCGCGCGGTCACCAGACCGGCTGGATGACGTCGATGACCGACATCACCGAGCCCACGCGCATCCGCGAGCAGCTGTCGGCGTCTTACGAACGCTTCACCACGGTGCTCGAAGCGCTCGACGCCGCGGTGTCGGTCGCGCCCATCGGCAGCGAGGAGCTGCTGTTCGCGAACAAGCTGTACCGCCTCTGGTTCGGCTCCGACACCGTGGGCCATCTCGGCATGGTGGCGCAGGCCGGCGTGCCGGCGTCGAACGCGCATGACGAAGGCCTGGACGATGTGGACCCCTATGCCGGCCTCCCTATCGACACGCTCACTGCCGCGCAAGCCGCGAACAACGAAATCTTCGTGCCCCATCTGGGCAAATGGCTCGAAGTGCGCTCGCGCTACCTGACGTGGGTCGACGGCCGCCTCGCGCAGCTCGTGATTGCCACCGACATCACGCCGCGCCGCGACGCCGAAGAGCAAGCCGCCGCGCAGGCCGACAAGGCACAGGCCGCGAGCCGTCTCATCACGATGGGTGAAATGGCATCGAGCGTGGCGCACGAACTCAACCAGCCGCTGACCGCCATCACCAACTACTGCAACGGGATGATGTCGCGCATCAAGGGCCAGACGATCGACACCGAGGCGCTGCTCGCGGCGCTGGAGAAGACGTCCAAGCAGGCCCAGCGCGCGGGCCAGATCATCCAGCGCATCCGCTCCTTCGTGAAGCGCAGCGAACCGAATCGCACGCCCGCCGATGTCGCCACCATGGTGAGCGAAGCCGTCGAACTCGCGGGCATCGAGCTGCGCCGCCGCAACGTGCGCCTGAACCACTACGTGGCCGCGCGGCTGCCGGTGGTGCGGGTCGACCCGATCCTGATCGAGCAGGTGATGGTCAACCTGCTCAAGAACGCGGCCGAATCCATCGACCTCGCCGACCGGCCGCTCGCGCGCCGCAGCGTCGAGTTGCGCGTGCTGCCCAAGACGATCGAGGGACAGAACGCCATCGAGTTCTCGGTGCAGGACACGGGCAAGGGCCTCTCGCCCGAGGTGATGGACCGGCTCTACGAAGCCTTCTTCTCGACCAAGCCCGAAGGCATGGGCATCGGGCTCAATTTGTGCCGCACCATCGTCGAGTCGCACCGCGGCCGGATGCAGGCGGAGAACATCTACAATGGCCCGGATGTGATCGGATGCCGTTTTTCCTTCTGGATTCCGGTGTTGGACGCTATCAGTTCCGTAGCTAGCGACGAGGCAAAGGTACCTGCATGAGTTTGATTCCGAAGAAGGGCACGGTCTACGTCGTCGACGATGACGAAGCCGTACGCGATTCGCTGCAATGGCTGCTCGAAGGCAAGGACTACAGAGTCCGCTGTTTCGATTCCGCCGAATCCTTTCTCTCCCGATACGACCCGCGCGAAGTCGCCTGTTTGATCGTCGACATCCGCATGGCCGGCATGACCGGCCTTGAATTGCAGGATCGACTGATCGAGCGGCGCTCCCCGCTGCCGATCGTGGTCATCACCGGCCACGGCGACGTGCCGATGGCGGTCGACAGCATGAAGAAGGGCGCCATGGATTTCATCCAGAAGCCCTTCAACGACGAAGAACTCGTCACGCTGGTCGAGCGCATGCTCGAACATGCGCGCGGCGCCTTCACCCAGCACCAGCAATCGGCCAGCCGCGACGCGCTGCTGTCCAAGCTCACCGGCCGCGAGGCGCAGGTGCTCGAGCGCATCGTCGCCGGCCGCCTGAACAAGCAGATCGCCGACGACCTGGGCATCAGCATCAAGACGGTGGAGGCGCACCGCGCCAACATCATGGAAAAGCTCAACGCCAACACCGTGGCCGATCTGCTGAAGATCGCGCTCGGACAGGCGGCACCGGCTGCCAAAGCCTAGAAGCTGTCCCTCCGATAGCGATGAATGCTCCCCACGCCTGCGCAAGCGGGCGTTTTTAATTGGAAGATCGAAACCGATGACAGCCCAACTGATCGACGGCACCGCGCTTTCGCGCCAGCTCTTAGCCGAAGTCGCCACCCGCGCCGCAGCGCTCACCGCACGCGGCTTTACCCCCGGCCTTGCCGTCATCCTGGTCGGCAACGACCCGGCCAGCGAGGTCTACGTGGGCAAGAAGGTCAAGGCCTGCGAAGAACGCGGCCTGCGCTCCGTGCTCGAGCGCTACCCCGCCGAACTCAGCGAAGCCGATCTGCTCGCGCGCATCGCCGCACTCAATGCCGACGCGTCGATCCACGGCATCCTCGTGCAGATGCCACTGCCCAGGCACATCGATCCGCACAAGGTCATCGAGGCCATTTCCACCAGCAAGGACGTCGACGGCTATTCGGTGCTGTCGGCGGGCGAACTCATGACCGGCCTGCCCGGCTTTCGTCCCTGCACGCCCTACGGCTGCATGAAGCTGATCGAGAGCACCGGCATCGACTTGAAGGGCAAGCACGCGGTCGTGATCGGCCGCAGCAACACGGTCGGCAAGCCGATGGCCCTGCTGCTGCTGCAAGCGAACGCCACAGTCACCGTCTGCCACAGCGGCACGCCGGACCTGGGTCTTTACACGCGGCAGGCCGACGTGGTCGTGGCGGCCGTGGGCCGCCGCAACACGCTGACAGCCGACATGGTGAAGCCCGGCGCGATCGTCATCGACGTGGGCATGAATCGCAAGGAAGACGGCAAACTAGCCGGCGACGTCGACTTTGCCGGCGTTCGCGAGGTGGCAAGCCACATCACGCCCGTGCCGGGCGGCGTGGGACCGATGACGGTCACGATGCTGATGGTCAACACCGTCGAATCCGCCGAACGAGCAGCCGGACGCCCTTGAACTGCAGCCGCAAGGCCGCCAGATAAACACATGACGAACCCCCTCCTCGACTTCACCGACCTCCCGCTGTTCGACCGCATCAAGCCCGAACACGTCTCGCCTGCGGTCGACACGCTGCTGGCCGATGCCGAGGCCGCGCTGCAGGCCGTGACGGCGCCCGAGTTCCCCGCCGACTGGAATGCGATCTCGAAGGTGCTCGACGTGGCCTCCGAACGTTTCAGCCGCGCCTGGGGCGCCGTCGGCCATCTCAACGCCGTGGCCGACACGCCCGAGCTGCGCGCCGCCTACAACGAGGCCATGCCGCGCGTCACCGCCTTCTGGACCCGCCTGGGCTCCGACGAACGGCTCTACGCCAAGTACAAGGCCATCGACGTCGCCACGCTCAATGCCGAGCAGCGCCAGGCGCACCGCAACGCCGTGCGCAACTTCGTGCTGGGCGGCGCCGAGCTGCAGGGCGATGCCAAGAAGCGCTTCGCCGACATCCAGGAACGCCAGGCCGAGCTGAGCCAGAAGTTCAGCGAGAACGCGCTCGACGCGACCGACGCCTTCGCGTACTTCGCCAAGCTCGGCGAACTCGAAGGCGTGCCTGAAGACGTGGTGAGCGCCGCACGCGCAGCCGCCGAAGCCGACGGCAAGGACGGCTACAAGCTCACGCTCAAGATGCCTTGTTACCTGCCGGTGATGCAGTTCGCCAAGAGCAGCGCACTGCGCGAAACGCTCTACCGCGCGTACGTCACGCGTGCGAGCGAATTCGGCGATGCGGCCTTCGACAACACCGCGCTGATCACCGAGATCCTCGCGCTGCGCGAAGAAGAGGCCAAGCTCCTGGGCTACAAGAATTTCGGCGAACTCTCGGTCGTGCCAAAGATGGCCGAGTCGCCCGAACAGGTCGTCAAGTTCCTGCGCGATCTCGCGACCAAGGCCAAGCCGTATGGCGAACGCGATCTCGCCGACCTGCGCGCCTTTGCCGCCGAGCAATTGAACATCACCGATCCGCAGCCTTGGGACTGGAGCTACATCGGCGAGAAGCTCAAGGAAGCGCGCTATGCCTTCAGTGAGCAGGAGGTGAAGCAGTACTTCCCCGCGCCGAAGGTGATGGCGGGGCTGTTCAAGATCGTGGAGACGCTGTTCGAGGTGTCGATCCGCCGCGACAGTGCGCCAACGTGGCACCCGAGCGTCGAGTTCTACCGCATCGAGCGTGGCGGCCAGAAGGTCGGCCAGTTCTACCTCGACCCCTCCGCCCGTGCCGCCAAGCGCGGCGGCGCCTGGATGGACGACGTGCGCGCCCGGTGGCTCCGCCCCGACGACGGCGTGCTGCAGACGCCGGTCGCGCAGCTGGTCTGCAACTTCGCGAGCGGTGTGGACGGCAAGCCGCCGCTCCTCACGCACGACGACGTGACCACCCTCTTCCACGAATTCGGCCACGGCCTGCACCACATGCTCACGCAGGTGAACGAGCGCGATGTCTCGGGCATCAGTGGCGTCGAGTGGGACGCGGTCGAACTGCCGAGCCAGTTCATGGAGAACTTCTGCTGGGAGTGGGACGTGCTCAGCCACATGACGGCCCATGTCGACACCGGCGAGCCGCTGCCGCGTGCCCTCTTCGACAAGATGACCGCCGCCAAGAACTTCCAGAGCGGCCTGCAGACGCTGCGCCAGATCGAGTTCTCGCTGTTCGACATGCTGCTGCACACCGAGTACCACGCGGCTGCCGCCAAGCCCGGCGACGTGATGGCGCTGCTCGGCAAGGTGCGCAGCGAAGTAGCGGTGATGCCTTCGCCGCCATTCAGCCGCACACCGAATACTTTCAGCCACATTTTCTCGGGCGGCTACGCGGCCGGCTACTACAGCTACAAGTGGGCCGAGGTGCTGAGCGCCGACGCCTATGCGGCCTTCGAGGAAACCGTGGGCGCCGACGGCGAGCCGAATATCGAGACCGGCCGCAAATACCGCCAGGCCATCCTGGAGGCCGGCGGCAGCCGCAGTGCCATGGATTCGTTCAAGGCTTTCCGCGGCCGTGAGCCCCAGCTTGATGCATTGCTGCGACACCAGGGCATGGCCGAGGCCCAGCCCGCTTGATGCGGCGCTGAAGCTTGCGATACTCGGGATATGTATCCGACCTCTTACAAATTCCCGTCGCATCGCCTGACCGGCCTCGCCCTGCTGCTCGTCGCCGCAGGCGCGATGGCCCAGCCGATCTATCGCAACGTCGACAAGAACGGCAAGGTCACTTTCTCGGACCGCGCGCCCGCTGCCAGCACCGAGCCTGCTGCGGCGCCGCAAGGCGCCGCCACCCCGGCCAACACCGCAGGGCTTCCGTACGAACTGCGGCAGGTGGCGCAGCGCTATCCCGTCACGCTGTACACCAGCGAAGATTGCGCGCCCTGCAGCCAGGCCCGCTCGCTGCTCACCACGCGCGGTATTCCGTTCGACGAGCGCACGGTCAAGAGCAATGAAGAAATCGAGGCGTTGCAGCGCCTGAGCAACCAGAGCTCGCTACCGCTGCTCACCATCGGCTCGCAGCAGCTCAAAGGCTATGCGGACAACGAGTGGTCACAGTACCTCGATGCGGCGGGCTACCCCAAGAGCAACAGCTTGCCCGCCGGCTACCGCAATGGGCCCGCCCGGCCCCTGATTGCCGCGCAACAGGCGGCGCCCGCGTCCCGCGCGGCGGCACCCGCCGCGCAACCCGCGCCACCGCCCGCTGCACCCAGCGATCCGGGTGCGGGCAACCCCGCCGGCATCAAGTTCTGACACCGGGCGGTTCGCCGCTTCAGGCGAACTGCATCGTCTTCACGCCCGTCGCGGTGCCCAGCAGGCACACATCGGCCTTCTGGTGGGCGAAGACACCAACCGTCACCACGCCGGGCCACTGGCTCACCTCGGACTCGAAGGCGAGCGGATCGGCGATCTGCAGGCCCGTCACATCGACGATGTGCTGGCCGTTGTCGGTGACCAGCGGCAGGCCGTCCTTCTCGCGCACCTGGGCAATGCCTCCCAGAGCAGCAAACTGGCGCATCACGCGGCGCACCGCCATCGGGATCACTTCCACCGGCAGCGGGAAAGCGCCCAGCGTCTCGACCAGCTTGGAGGCGTCGGCGATGCAGACGAAACGCTTCGACTGCGCCGCGACGATCTTCTCGCGCGTGAGCGCCGCGCCGCCACCCTTCACCATGAAGCCCCGGTGATCGATTTCGTCGGCGCCGTCGATGTAGACGGCCAGTTCTTCCACCTCGTTGCTGTCGAACACCGGGATGCCCAGCGCGCGCAGGCGTTCGGTCGAGGCGACCGAGCTGGACACGGCGCCCTTGATCTCGTCCTTGATCGTCGCCAGCGCATCGATGAACTTGTTGACCGTCGAGCCGGTGCCCACGCCGACGATCTCGCCCTTGACCACGTAGGCCAATGCGGCGCGGCCGACCTGGGCCTTGAGTTCGTCCTGGGAAAGGACAGCGGGAGATGGGGAGGCGGGTGCGGTCATCGCGGAGAATCCTTGGCTCATTGAAGTCGAGAATTATCCGATGCCCCTGCTGCTGCCCTCTTCGCTCTACGGCCTGGCCCGCCCTTTCCTGTTCGGTTTCGATCCCGAACACGCCCACGAAATCACCCTCGACGGCCTCGCGCGCACGCAGAACACGCCGCTGGCCTGCGCCTATTCCGCCCCGCGCACGGACGACCCCATCACGCTGGCCGGGCTGAACTTCCCGAATCGCGTGGGCCTGGCCGCAGGGCTCGACAAGAACGCCCGCTGCATCGACGCCTTCGCGGCCATGGGTTTCGGCTTCGTCGAGGTCGGCACGGTGACGCCGAAAGCGCAGCCGGGCAACCCGAAGCCGCGCATGTTCCGCCTGCCGCAGCGCGACGCGCTGATCAACCGGCTCGGCTTCAACAACGAAGGGCTCGACGCCTTCCTGGCCAACGTACAGAAGGCGCGTTTTCGCAAGAGCGTCGGCGGCAAGACACCGATGCTGCTCGGCCTGAACATCGGCAAGAACGCCGCCACGCCGATCGAGCGCGCGGTGGACGACTACCTGGCCTGCCTCGACGGCGTGTACCCGCATGCCGACTACGTGACGATCAACATCTCGAGCCCCAACACAGCCAACCTGCGCTCGCTGCAGAGCGACGAGGCGCTCGATGCGCTGCTCGGCGCGGTGGCCGAGCGGCGCGAGGCGCTGGCCACGCGCCATGGCAAGCGCTCGCCGCTGTTCGTGAAGATCGCGCCTGATCTCGATGAAGCCCAGGTCGCGGTCATTGCCGCGACGCTGCGGCGCCACGGCATGGACGGCGTGATCGCGACCAACACCACGCTGGCACGCGATGCCGTGGCTGGTCTGCCGCATGCTGAAGAAGCCGGCGGCCTGTCGGGTGCGCCAGTGCGCGAAGCGAGCAACCGCGTGATTGCGCAGCTGCGCACGGCATTGGGGAAAGACTTCCCGATCATCGGCGTGGGCGGCATCCTCAGTGCGGCCGATGCCAAGGCCAAGATCGCCGCAGGCGCGGACGTGGTGCAGATCTACACCGGGTTGATCTACCGCGGCCCGGCGCTGGTCCGCGAGGCGGCCCAGGCGCTGCTGCGCGATCGCAGCAAGGCCTGAGGCCTTCCTTCTTTCTTCAGCGCATGCGCCAGAGGATCGGCGCGATGACCGCCGCCCAGCGCAGCAAGCGCTTCGGGCGGATCACCACCACGGCGGCCGCAGCGGCCACGCCGGCAGCCACGGGATGCGCCCGGGCGATCCGCAGCGCGGCGGCGGTGGCCGTTTCGTTCGGCGGAGGAGCCTCGCGCCCGGTACTCGCCGGCTGCGTCTCGCGGCCGCCTTGCAGGGTCGCGATGCGCTCGCGCTGAATTGCCATTCGCGCCAGCAATTCCTCGCGCGTGGCCGGCCGAGGGGGGCGTGGCGCTTCTTCGTCCTCCGGGTCCTTGCCGAGCCCGAAGCTGTCCTGCACCCAAGCCCAGTCGCGCTCGAACTCCTGGCGGGCCGGAATGAAGCTGTTGGAGGCGTTGCGCAGGGTCAGCAACAGGCCGACGGCAGCGCCCAGCCAGAGCACGATCCACACGCCGGCCACCGACCACGCCGCCGTGATGCGGTATGGCGTTTCCCAGAAATGCACCACCACTGCCATCGACAGCAGGGCCACGGTGACGGTGGTCAGCCCCAGCACGGCCACCACGAGGATGAGCATCAGCTTCAGGCGCTGCTTCTCGTCCTCCCAGGCCATGCGCAAAAGCTGTACCCGGTCTTCGGCAGCCAGTGCGCCTTCGGCGGCGACGATGCGCAACCGGCGGAGGCGGCCGCTCAGCCCGAACAGGGAGAGCAGCCTCATGGGCATGCTCCAGCCCCGCTCAACCAGCGGTGACGAACAATCCGGCGGTGCGCGCTTGGATCAGCGCGATCAGCGGCGGCCAAGCAACAGACCCACCAGCACGCCGACGGCCAGTGCGGCGCCTGCGATCTGCCAAGGTTCGTCGTGGGCGTAGGCGTTGGTGGCGGAGGCCGCCTCGCGCGCCTTCTTGGCGGCGAGCTTGCTCTTCTCGGCGGCGAGCTCGCGCGCAATGGCGAGCTTGGTGTCGATGCGCTGGCGCAGCGCCTTGATGTGGGGAACCGAATCCAGGTCCTTGCTGGCCAGCACGCCGCGCACGTCGCTTGCGATGTCTTCGGCTGCTGCTTCAAGATTGTTGGATGCACTCATTGGAATCTTTCCTCCGTGATGACACCGGCACCGCGCCGGCGGCTTCACGCCAGCAAATGGCGTGGTGTCATGTTACAGGCTCGAAAGCCCCTCATGCGCGGCAGATGTGCAGACTTGTGCGTGCGATGGCTCATGCATCGGCCAGCAGCCGGGCGACATGGGCGCCGATCGCGAGGCTGCTGGTGAGCCCCGGCGATTCGATGCCGAACAGGTTGATCAGCCCCGGCACGCCGTGTAATGCGGGGCCGTCGATTCTGAAGTCGGCCGCCGGCTCGCCCGGGCCCGAGATCTTGGGCCGCATGCCGGCGTAGCCCGGAATCAATCCACCGTCCGGCAGCGCGGGCCAGTACTTGCGCACCTCGGCATAGAAGCCGTCGCCACGGGCGGGGTTCACCACAAGGTCGTCGGCCGACTCAACCCACTGCACATCGGGGCCGAACTTGGCCTGGTCGCCGAGGTCGATCGTCAGATGAACGCCGAGGCCACCGTGCTCGGGCACCGGGTAGATGAGGCGGCTGAAGGGTGCGCGGCCCGACAGGGTGAAATAGTTGCCCTTGGCGAAATACTCGGTCGGGATCGCCGACGCAGGCAGTCCTTCGAAGCGCCGGGCCAGCGACGGCGCGCCGAGCCCCGCGGCATTGACGACGCTGCGGCACCGCAGCGCCGTTCCGTCCTCGGCGATCAGGACGATGCCGCCGTTGCCGCACTCGGCGCGGGTGATGGGAGACTTCAGGGCCAGCATTCCGCCCGCGTTTTCCAGGTCGCCGAGCAGGCTCAGCATGAGCACATGACTGTCGACGATGCCGGTGCTGGGCGAATGCAGCGCGGCTGTGCAATGCAGTTGCGGCTCCATCTCCCGGGCCTGTTGGGCGGTGATCTGCACCAGATCGTCGACGCCATTGGCGACGGCTTTCACGCGGATCGCTTCGAGTTGGCCCGCCTGCTCGGCAGAGGTCGCCACGATGAGCTTGCCGCAACGCCGGTGCGGCACGCCGCGCTCCGCCGCATACGCGTAAAGTGCATTCCGCCCTTCCACACACAGCTTGGCCTTGAGCGAGCCCTGCGGGTAATAGATGCCGGCATGAATGACTTCGCTGTTACGCGAACTGGTCCCGGTGCCGATGGCACCTTCGGATTCGAGCACCAGCACTTCGCGGCCCGCGAGCGCCAATGCGCGCGCCACTGCCAGCCCCACCACACCACCGCCGATGACGGCGCAATCGAGTTCGTCCATGGCGCGAGCTTATCGCGGCTCACGCCGCAGGTTCACGAGACGGAGGGCGGCGGTTCCGGGTCCGTGGGCTCGTCGGGCGGCGTGCTTGGCCCTTCGTCGGGCTCTACGGGGAGGTTGGGTGTGACGGGAGTCGGAAGATCGGGATGAGTGGCCATGGTCGTCTCCTTTTCCCTCTTCTATGCCGTTGCCACGGACGGCCAGCCAGCATGCAGCGGCACTTGGCGTCAGCGCGAGCCGACAGTTCGATCAACGAGGACCTCGATTCGCGAAGCAGTGACCTGCCTCCCCGAACAAACTAGAGCCGGCAAACGCCGGTGAACACGGCTCTCGTCTCCCCTGCCGTGCACAAGGCGACCGTGCGAGAGCTCTTCTTCCAGAGGAACTTGCAGTTGGCCAGTCCGGTGCCGGCGCACACGACCATCTCGGGCCTGTTGGCGCACCTCGCGTCTTCGGAGCCGCAGCGATCGGCATCGGGTGCGTGGAACGGTTTCCACCCTGCCCTGATCATTTTTGTTCGCACCGCACCGTAGTCTTCACCTGTCTTCAAAGAAGGAAGATCGTCCGCCGCCAATGCCAACGGACCCAGCATGAGTGCCGCGGCCCAGATCGCCAAGGCTCGGATAAGAACGCTATTCAGGTAATCGGGCATTTCGCTTTTTGTCAGGGTGAAAGAAAGTAAAAAATCGCTGTAGTCCATTGGATGGGGCACCGAGCAATCTCGCCGTCGAACGATTTTCCATGCGATTTTCCGGCACCGTCACCTACATTCCAGACGGGCACTGCTGTTTAAGATCCGCCTCCCAACGCCAATTCGGCAAGCATCCATTCCGGATGCATTCACGTTTCAAAAACTGGAGGGGAAATCAATGGGCATCAGGGACACGCTCGGGCATGCGCTGCTCGACAACGAGAAGCTTCATTTCGGCACGGCGGAGACACTCACCGCAGAAGAGCAATGGCTGGTCACGCTGAGCGCGCCGCTGTCCGCGTTCAACGGTGACTACGTGAATGCGGTGGCCACCGGAAAAGACGACGACGAGTTGCGCCAGGGCATCTCGGAAGTCTGGAGCGTACACGACCGGGAGAGTTTCGAGGAAACGGCGCGTTGGCTCGCGAAGGAGGGACAGCGTTCGACCTATCTGTCCACGTGGCAGGCTGTTGCGGCGGTCGATTCCGCAACCCAGAGCACGCCGGCCGTGCTGCGATTGGTCATGGATGCGTGGTTTCCCGCGTTCTTCCAGATCAAGGCGCGCAAGAGCCTGGACTACCGCGCGCTGGCGGCGGAGAGTGGGCGGTCGGTGACGGACCTGAGCCAACTGGTGTCAGGCAGCACGAGCTGGGTCAATGCCTTGCGCAAGCACTTCAAGGTTTCGCCGGCCCAGATCACCAACCTGGTCGCCTGGGACGCCGTGCGATTGGCCAGCCTGTCGCGTTGGGCGGTGCAGCTGGGCTTCATCGAACGCGCGGAATTCGCAGGTTTCGCTGGCGCATTGAACTCGCAAGTGCGCGAGGCCTATGCCGACTGGTCGCAAGTGAGTGCCGCATACATCGCCAGCGGCTTGATCTGGCGGTATTCCGACGCGCGCGAAGAACACTTGCTGCGCACGAACCGCATGCTGCTGAGCGATGCCCGCAGCCCCTATCGCAGCGTGCCCTTTCGCTGACATCGGTGGCACCAACGAAAACGGCACCCGAAGGTGCCGTGTCGTGGAATTGGTGGGCGGTGGAGGTTTCGAACCTCCGACCCCAGCAGTGTGAATGCTGTGCTCTACCCCTGAGCTAACCGCCCGTGGCACCGCGAGTGCAGTGCCGTGGAATTAATCGCGTTGCGCGAAGCCTTCGATTATGCCACAGCATTTTCGCCGTTTTGGCGAAACAGCGTGCGGCCGCCGCTGGATTTGTCGAGCTGCGACAACACCGCCTCGTGCGCCGCAAGTTCCTGCTCACCGGCGGTGATCACCGGCAGCTCGAACTGGCTCAGGTCGATCGCCACCACGGTGGTGCCCTGCGCAGGTTCGTTCGATGCCACGTCGATCAGCAGCGCGTCCTGGCCGCGCGTGAGATTGATGTAGACGTCGGCCAGCAGTTGCGCGTCGAGCTTGGCGCCGTGGAAGGTGCGGTTCGAGCGGTCGACGCCGAAGCGGTCGCACAGCGCATCGAGCGAGTTGCGTTTGCCCGGGTAGACCAGCTTGGCCATGGCCAGCGTGTCGGTCACTTCGCCGACAAAGCTGCGCAGCGGCGGCAAACCGGCGCGCTCGAATTCCTTGTTGAGGAACCCGACGTCGAAAGCCGCGTTGTGGATGATGATTTCGGCGCCGCGCAGGTACTCGATGATGTCGTTGCCGAGCGTGGCGAACTTCGGCTTGTCGCGCAGGAAGTCGGTCGTCAGCCCGTGCACCTTGAGCGCGTCTTCATGGCTCTCGCGCTCGGGGTTGAAGTAGATGTGCAGGTCGTTGCCGGTGAGCTTGCGGGCGAAAAGCTCCACGCAGCCGAGCTCGATGATGCGGTCGCCGTTCTCGGCAGAGAGCCCGGTGGTTTCGGTATCGAGAACGATCTGGCGCGACATCAGTGGTTTTCCTTGGCGTGGTTGATCGAGTACTTCGGAATCTCGATCGTCACATTCTCCTGCGCCAGGATCGATTGGCAACTCAGGCGCGATTGCGGCTCCAGGCCCCAGGCGCGGTCGAGCAGATCTTCTTCGCCCTCTTCCGCTTCGTTGAGCGAGTTGAAGCCCTCGCGCACGATCACGTGGCAGGTGGTGCAGGCGCAGCTCATCTCGCAGGCGTGCTCGATGTTGATGTGGTTGTCGAGCAGCGCCTCGCAGATCGAGGTGCCGGCGGGCGCGGTGATCTCGGCGCCTTGCGGGCAGTACTCGGGATGCGGATAGATCTTGATCGTGGGCATGTTGTTGTTCTAGAGGGATTCGACCTTGCGGCCGGCAAGGGCGCGCGCGATGCCCGCGTTCATGCGCTGGGCGGCGAAGGCTTCGGTGTCGTTGGCCAGCGTCTTGGTGGCCGCTTCGATGGCTGCGGCTTCGCTGCTGCCCTTGGCGGCTTCGCGCAGCCTGGCCATCGACGCATCGATGACGGCGCGTTCGTCTTCGTTCAGCAGGTCACTGTCGGCATCGAGGGCGCTCTGCGTGGCGAGCAGCATGCGGTCGGCATCGACGCGCGCCTCGACGAGCGCGCGAGCCTGCATGTCCTGCTGCGCGGTGGAGAAACTCTCCTGCAGCATGGTCGCGATCTGGTCGTCGGAGAGTCCATACGACGGCTTGACGGTCACGCTGGCTTCGACGCCGCTGCCCTGCTCCTTGGCGCTGACGCTCAGCAGACCGTCGGCATCGACGGTGAAGGTCACGCGGATGCGCGCCGCGCCGGCCGCCATCGGAGGAATGCCGCGCAGCGTGAAGCGCGCGAGGCTGCGGCAGTCGGACACCAGGTCACGCTCGCCCTGCACCACATGCAGCGCGAGCGCCGTCTGGCCGTCCTGGTAGGTCGTGAAGTCCTGCGCCATCGCGGTCGGGATGGTCTGGTTGCGCGGCACGATGCGCTCGACCAGGCCACCCATCGTCTCAATGCCGAGCGAGAGCGGAATCACATCGAGCAGCAGCAGTTCGCCAGCGCCGTTGTTGCCGGCCAGCTGGTTCGCCTGGATCGCCGCGCCGAGCGCGACGACCTCGTCCGGATTCAGGTTGACCAGCGGCTCGCGGCCGAAGAACGCGGCCACGGCCTCGCGGATCTGCGGCATGCGGGTGGAACCGCCGACCAGGACGATGCCTTGCAGGTCGTCGGCCTTGAGCTTTGCATCGCGCAGCGCTTTGCGAACTGCGGCGATGGTCTTGTCGGTGAGCGATTTCGTCGCTGCGTCGAAATGCGCGCGCGTCAGATCGAATCGCGCTGCGCCGCCGGCCACGTCGGCATGGAAGGCAGCGGTGTCCGAATCGGTCAGCGCCTCTTTGGCTGCACGCGCTGCCACGAGCACCGCAGCCTTGTCGCTGTCGTTGCCGGCCTTCACGCCGGTTTGCTCGAGCACAAAATCGGCGAGCGCGTGGTCGTAGTCGTCGCCGCCGAGCGCGGAATCGCCACCGGTCGCGATGACCTCGAACACGCCTTGGGTCAGCCGCAGGATCGAGATATCGAAGGTACCGCCACCGAGGTCGTAGACCGCGTAGACACCTTCGCTGGCGTTGTCCAGCCCGTAGGCAATGGCTGCGGCCGTGGGTTCGCTGATCAGGCGCAGCACATTGAGGCCGGCGAGTTGCGCGGCGTCTTTCGTGGCCTGGCGCTGGCCTTCGTCGAAGTAGGCCGGCACGGTGATGACGGCGCCATAGAGCTCATCGTCGAAGGTGTCTTCGGCGCGAAAGCGCAGCGTGGCCAGGATCTCCGCGCTGATCTCGACCGGCGACTTTTCGCCCACCGAGGTCTGCACCTTCACCATGCCGCCCTCGTCGCCGCCGATGCGGTACGACATGGATTCGCGGTTCGCGATGTCGGCAAGGCCGCGGCCCATGAGGCGCTTGACCGAGGTGATGGTGTTGGCAGGGTCCTGCGCGCGTGCGGCGAGTGCATCGAAACCGATCTGCCGGCGGTCGCCCTCGAGGTAGCGCACGGCCGAAGGCAACAGCACGCGGCCCTGGTCATCGGGCAGGCACTCGGCCACGCCGTTGCGCACCGCGGCCACCAGCGAATGCGTGGTGCCGAGGTCGATGCCCACGGCAATGCGGCGCTGATGCGGATCGGGCGCCTGGCCGGGTTCGGAAATCTGAAGAAGAGCCATAAGGGCTTATTGTCCCAACTGATCGAACTTGGCTTCGACGTCTTCGCCGAAGCGCTCAATGAACATGAGGGCTCTCACCTGCTGCGCGGCGGCGGGGTAGTCGCCCTTTTCGTCGATCAACCAGTCGAGGGACGACAGCGCGCGTGTGCGGGCAGCCTCGACCTCGGCCTGCAGCTTCTCGACCGAGGCGATGTCACCGGCGTCGTCGAGCGCCTCGCGCCATTCCATCTGCTGCATCAGGAAGTCGGGCGGCATCGCCGTGTTGTTCTCGGCGTTCAGCGGCGCGTCGTGCAGTTCGCAGATGTAGCTCGCGCGGCGAATCGGGTCCTTCAGCCGCTGGTAGGCCTCGTTGATGCGCACCGACCACTGCATGGCCACGCGCTGCGCCGCGGCGCCCTGCGCTGCGAAGCGGTCCGGGTGCGCCTCGCGCTGCAGTTCTTTCCAGCGCGCATCGAGCGCGATGCGGTCCTGCGCGAAGGTCGCCGGGACGGCGAACAGTTCAAAGTCGGTGTCGTTCAGGTTCATGGCAAGAAAAAACCGCCAGCACATGACATGGTGGCGGCTGTGGTCGCGGTCAGCGACGACGCATCAGATGCGGAAGCTTTCCCCGCAGCCACAACGGTCGCGTTCGTTCGGATTGATGAACTTGAAGCCTTCGTTCAGGCCTTCGCGCACGAAGTCCAGCTGCGTGCCGTCGATGTAGGCCAGGCTCTTCGGATCGACCAGCACCTTCACCCCGTGGTCTTCGAATACCACGTCTTCAGGCGTGAACTCGTCAACGTACTCGAGCTTGTAGGCCAGGCCCGAGCAGCCGGTGGTCTTCACGCCCAGCCGCACACCCACGCCCTTGCCTCGTTTGCCGAGGTAACGGGTGACGTGGCGCGCAGCGGCTTCGGTCAGCGTGACGGCCATTTCAGTGAACAGCTTCGGCGGCCGACTCGGCGGTCTTGGCGCCGTGCTTGGCCTTGTAGTCGCTCACAGCTGCCTTGATGGCGTCTTCCGCGAGGATCGAGCAGTGGATCTTGACCGGCGGCAGCGCCAGCTCTTCGGCGATCTGCGCGTTCTTGAGCGCAGCCGCTTCGTCGAGCGTCTTGCCCTTGACCCATTCGGTCACGAGCGAGGACGAGGCAATGGCCGAGCCGCAGCCGTAGGTCTTGAAGCGTGCGTCTTCGATCACGCCGGTTTCGGGGTTGACCTTGATCTGCAGCTTCATCACGTCGCCGCAGGCCGGTGCGCCGACCATGCCGGTGCCTACCGAGTCGTCGCCCTTTTCGAAGGAGCCGACGTTGCGGGGATTTTCGTAGTGGTCAATGACCTTGGAAGAATATGCCATGGTGTACCTCTCAAACTTTGTTCAATCGTGGAGCCTTGGGCTGGCCTGGGTCAGTGGGCCGACCACTGGATCGTGCTGATGTCGACGCCGTCCTGGAACATCTCCCAGAGGGGGCTCAGCTCGCGCAGCTTGGCGACGTTGTGCTTGATGGTCGAGATGGCGTAGTCGATTTCTTCTTCGGTCGTGAAGCGGCCGATGGTCATGCGAAGGCTGCTGTGGGCCAGCTCGTCGCTGCGTCCCAGGGCGCGCAGCACATAGCTGGGCTCGAGGCTGGCCGAGGTGCAGGCCGAACCCGACGACACCGCCAGGCCTTTGATGCCCATGATCAGCGACTCGCCTTCGACGTAGTTGAAGCTCATGTTCAGGTTGTGCGGCACGCGGCGCTCGAGGTCTCCGTTGATGAACACCTGTTCGACATCCTTGAGGCCGTCGAGCAGGCGCTTCTGCAAGCGAGCCGCGTGGGCGATGTCGTCCTTCATCTCGAGCTTGGCGATGCGATAGGCCTCGCCCATGCCGACGATCTGGTGCGTGGGCAGGGTGCCCGAGCGCATGCCGCGCTCGTGACCGCCGCCGTGCATTTGCGCTTCGAGGCGAATGCGGGGCTTCCGACGCACGTACAGGGCGCCGATGCCCTTGGGGCCGTAAGTCTTGTGCGAGGCGAGGCTCATCAGGTCGATGGGCAACTTCGTGATGTCGATCTCGACCTTGCCGGTGGCCTGGGCCGAGTCGACGTGGAAGATCACGCCCTTTTCGCGGCAGACGTTGCCGAGCGCGACCACGTCCTGGATCACGCCGATTTCGTTGTTCACGAAGAGCACGCTGGCCAGGATGGTGTCGGGGCGGATCGCCGCCTTGAACTTGTCGAGATCGACGAGGCCGTTTTCCTCGACATCGAGGTAAGTGACTTCGAAGCCCTGGCGCTCGAGTTCGCGCATGGTGTCGAGCACGGCCTTGTGCTCGGTCTTCAGCGTGATCAGGTGCTTGCCCTTGCCCTTGTAGAACTGGGCCGCGCCCTTGAGCGCGAGGTTGATCGACTCGGTGGCGCCCGAGGTCCAGACGATCTCGCGGGGGTCCGCATTGATCAAGTCTGCCACCTGGCCGCGGGCCTTTTCGACTGCCTCTTCAGCTTCCCAGCCCCATGCGTGACTGCGCGACGCCGGGTTGCCGAAATGCTCGCGCAACCAGGGAATCATGGCGTCGACCACACGCGGGTCGACCGGCGTGGTCGCGCCGTAATCGAGATAGATCGGGAAATGAGGAGTGACGTCCATGGCTGGCTCGGGCTGGCGTGGGGGTGGTTGTTCTTTGATCTGGGCTTCTCTCGCGGCCGCGCCCGAAGGCGCTGGCCGCGACTCAGGGCATCAGGACTTGGCGAAGGCGTTGCCGAGGGCGAACACCGAATTCGGCGCATTCACGCGAATCGGCTTGACCACCGGCTGCGCCGAGATCGCGCGCTTGACGACTGGCTTGTTCTCGATCTGCACGCCCTTGGCGATCTGGTCGTCGACCAGCTTCTGCAGGGTGACCGAATCGAGAAACTCGACCATGCGCTGGTTCAGCGAAGCCCAGAGCTCGTGCGTCATGCAACGGCCGGCTTCGCCGAGGCAATTTTCCTTGCCGCCGCATTGCGTGGCATCGATGGGCTCATCGACAGAAACAATGATGTCGGCCACGGTGATATCCGCAGCCTTGCGACCGAGGCTATAGCCGCCGCCGGGGCCACGGGTCGACTCGACGAGTTCGTGACGGCGCAGCTTGCCGAACAGCTGTTCGAGGTACGACAACGAAATCTGCTGCCGCTGACTGATTGCAGCCAAGGTGACCGGACCGGTGTTCTGGCGCAGGGCCAGATCGATCATGGCGGTGACCGCAAAACGGCCTTTGGTAGTGAGACGCATCGCAAGCTCCTTCAAGTGCTTACCGTTGAAATGACACCGTGGTCCTGGACCGCGGTGACTTCGTCTCCGCCCTGCCCGACCCTTGACGCTGGTGAACCAGTCGGTAGGAGTCGGTCCTTCATCGCGAAGTTCTAGTTTTTGTTGTTGAGTGTTTCGGTCAAGTATAGCAGAAACCCCTCAACTCTGCTGGGGTAAACCCCAGCGCCGACCCCTTGAAGAACGCGGACTTCCGGCCTAAGACGGCAAGATCGCGATGTTGTCGCCACCAGACGCCCCGAAGGCCTGCTCGCGCAGCAGCGCCAACTGGTCCCGAACCCGCGCTGCCTTCTCGAATTCGAGGTTCCGGGCGTGCTCGAGCATGAGCTTCTCCAGTCGCTTGATTTCCCGGGCGATGTCCTTCTCGCTCATGTCCTCGACCTTGGCGCGCTCCAGGTCGAGCTTGGCCATTTCCTTGCCTGTCTTCTCGCTGTAGACGCCGTCGATCAGGTCTCGCACCTGCTTGACGATGCTGCGCGGCGTGATGCCATTGGCCTCGTTGTGAGCGATCTGGCGAGCGCGGCGGCGCTCGGTTTCGTCGATGGCCTTCTTCATCGAGTCCGTCATGCGGTCGGCGTACAGGATCGCCTTGCCGTTCAGGTTCCGCGCCGCACGCCCGATGGTCTGGATCAGCGAGCGCTCCGCGCGCAAAAAGCCTTCCTTGTCGGCATCGAGGATCGCCACCAGCGACACCTCGGGAATGTCCAGGCCTTCCCGCAGCAGGTTGATGCCCACCAGCACATCGAAGGCGCCCAGTCGCAGGTCGCGCAGGATCTCCACCCGCTCGACCGTGTCCACGTCGCTGTGCAGATAGCGCACCTTGACGCCGTTGTCGCCCAGGTAGTCGGTCAATTGCTCGGCCATGCGCTTGGTCAACGTGGTGATGAGCACGCGCTCGTTCTTGTCGACGCGGATGCGGATCTCGCCGAGCACGTCGTCCACCTGGTGCGTGGCGGGACGCACCTCGACCTCAGGGTCGATCAACCCCGTTGGGCGCACGAGTTGCTCGACGACGTTGCCCGAATGGTCCTTCTCGTACTGCGCCGGCGTGGCCGAAACGAAGATCGCCTGCCGCATGCGCTTTTCGAACTCTTCGAACTTGAGCGGCCGGTTGTCCATTGCCGAAGGTAGCCGGAAACCGTACTCGACCAGCGTGGTCTTGCGCGCCCGGTCGCCGCTGTACATCGCGTTGAGCTGGCCGATCATCTGGTGGCTCTCGTCGAGGAACATCAGCGCGTCCTTGGGCAGGTAGTCCGTCAGCGTGGCCGGCGGGTCACCCGGCGCGGCGCCGGAGAGGTGGCGCGAGTAGTTCTCGATGCCCTTGCAGTGCCCGATCTCGGCCAGCATTTCCAGGTCGAAGCGAGTGCGCTGCTCCAGCCGCTGCGCCTCCACGAGCTTGCCCTGGGAAACGAACTCCTTGAGCCGTTCGGCCAGCTCGATCTTGATGGTCTCGACAGCGCCCAGCACCTTGTCGCGCGGCGTCACGTAGTGGCTCGACGGATACACCGTGAAGCGCGGAATCTTCTGGCGGATGCGCCCGGTGAGCGGGTCGAAGAGCTGCAGCGATTCGATCTCGTCGTCGAACAGCTCGATGCGGATCGCCAGCTCGCTGTGCTCGGCCGGAAACACATCGATGGTGTCGCCGCGCACGCGGAAGGTACCGCGCGCAAAGTCTTGTTCGTTGCGGGTGTACTGCATGCGGATCAGCCGGCTGATCACGTCGCGCTGCCCTATCTTGTCGCCCACCCGCATGATGAAACGCATCTGCGTGTAGTCCTCGGGCGTGCCGATGCCGTAGATCGCGCTCACCGTGCCCACGATGACCGTGTCGCGCCGCTCCAGCACGCTCTTGGTCGCCGACAGGCGCATCTGCTCGATGTGCTCGTTGATCGAGGAGTCTTTCTCGATGAACAGGTCGCGCTGCGGCACGTAGGCCTCGGGCTGGTAGTAGTCGTAGTAGCTCACGAAGTACTCGACCGCATTCTTCGGGAAGAACTCGCGGAATTCGCTGTAGAGCTGCGCGGCCAGCGTCTTGTTGGGCGCGAACACGATGGCCGGTCGGCCCAGCCGGGCGATCACGTTGGCCATGGTGAAGGTCTTGCCCGAGCCCGTCACGCCCAGCAGCGTCTGGAACACCTCGCCGTCGTTCACGCCGTCGACGAGCCCGTCGATCGCCTTGGGCTGGTCGCCGGCCGGCGGATAAGGCTGGAAGAGCTCGAACGGGGACCCGGGGTACTTGATGAATTCGCCCTGTTTGGCCGGACCGATCGGGTCCAGTTTCTTCAGGTCTGCTATGGCTTCGGTGTTCTCTGGCATGGCTGTTCCCGACAGGTGGCGATGGCGCCGGTAAAATTCAAGGCAACCGGAAAGCGTAGCGCAAGTCCGGTTGCCAGCGAAGCTTTCATCCCAAAGGACCTTTCCATGTCTATGTTCACCGCGGTCGAAATGGCACCGCGCGACCCGATCCTCGGCCTCAACGAGCAATTTGCAGCCGATACCAACCCCAACAAGGTCAATCTCGGCGTCGGCGTCTATTACGACGACAACGGCAAGCTGCCCCTGCTCCAGTGCGTGCAGGCGGCCGAACAGAACATGATGAAAGCGCCCTCGGCGCGCGGTTATCTCCCCATCGACGGCATCGTGGCGTACGACAACGCCGTGAAGACGCTGGTTTTCGGTGCCGACAGCGAACCGGTCACCTCGGGCCGCGTGGCCACCATTCAAGCGATCGGCGGCACCGGCGGCCTGAAGGTCGGCGCCGACTTCCTGAAGAAGCTCAACCCCAAGGCCAAGGTGCTGATCAGCGACCCGAGCTGGGAAAACCACCGTGCCCTGTTCACCAACGCCGGCTTCGAAGTCGAAAGCTACCCCTACTACGACGCCGCCAAGCGCGGCATCAACTTTGACGGCATGCTGGCCGCGCTCAACGCAGCGCCAGCGGGCACCGTCGTCGTTCTGCACGCCTGCTGCCACAACCCGACCGGCTACGACATCACCGCCGCCCAGTGGGATCAAGTGGTCGCCACGGTCAAGGCCAAGAGCCTCGTGCCTTTCCTCGACATGGCCTACCAGGGCTTCGGTTACGGCCTGAAGGAAGACGGCGCGGCCGTCGCCAAGTTCGTCGAAGCGGGCCTCACCTTCTTCGTCTCGACCTCGTTCTCCAAGAGCTTCAGCCTCTACGGCGAACGCGTGGGCGCCCTCTCGGTGCTGTGCGAGAACAAGGAAGAAGCCGGCCGCGTGCTGTCGCAGCTCAAGATCGCCATCCGCACCAACTACAGCAACCCGCCGATCCACGGTGGTGCCGTGGTGGCCGCGGTGCTCGGCAACGCCGAACTGCGCGCCCTGTGGGAAAAGGAACTCGGCGAGATGCGCGTGCGCATCAAGGCCATGCGCCAGAAGCTGGTCGATGGCCTGAAGGCCGCCGGCGTGAAAGAAGACATGAGCTTCATCACCACGCAGATCGGCATGTTCAGCTACTCGGGCCTCACCAAGGACCAGATGGTGCGCCTGCGCAATGAATTCGGCGTGTACGGCACCGACACCGGCCGCATGTGCGTGGCCGCGCTGAACAGCAAGAACATCGACTACGTCTGCGCGTCGATCGCCAAAGTCATCTAGGTGACAGCAAAGTGTGGAGGAATCCGTCTTCCGACGATTCCTTCACACCTTTCCTTGGAAGGGCCCCTGCGACGGGGTCGGACTAGGGGTTAGGCCCCCTGCGTGCCCGCAGATGCACTGATATATTGCACCGCAACATTCCACTCCAAGACCAGCGATGCTCTATCAACTCTACGAAGCCCAGCGTTCCCTGATGGAGCCGTTCTCGGACTTCGCGCAAGCGGCCTCCAAGCTCTACGGCCAAGGCGCCGTGTGGGGCCAGTTGCCGATGGCCCAGCGCATGGCTGCCGGCTACGACCTGCTCTATCGCCTGGGCAAGGACTACGAGAAGCCCGAGTTCAACATCAAGTCCGTGAAGGTCGATGGCGAAGAGGTCGTCATCCAGGAGGCCGTCGAGCTCGACAAGCCCTTCTGCGAACTGCGCCGCTTCAAGCGCTTCACCGACGAACCGCACATCCTCAAGACGCTCAAGAGCCAGCCGGTGGTGCTGATCGTGGCGCCGCTGTCGGGCCACTACGCCACGCTGCTGCGCGACACCGTGCGCACCATGCTGCAGGACCACAAGGTCTACATCACCGACTGGAAGAACGCGCGCCTCGTGCCGATGTCGGCAGGTGAATTCCACCTCGACGACTACATCAACTACGTGCAGGAGTTCATCCGCCGCCTGCAGGCCGAATACGGCAACTGCCACGTGGTGAGCGTGTGCCAGCCCACCGTGCCGGTGCTCGCGGCCGTGTCGCTCATGGCAAGCCGCAAGGAGCCGCTGCCGCTCACGCTGACGATGATGGGCGGCCCGATCGACGCCCGCAAGTCGCCCACCGCGGTCAACAACCTTGCGATGAACAAGAGCTACGAATGGTTCGAGAACAACGTGATCTACCGCGTGCCGCAGGGCTTTCCGGGTGAAGGCCGCCGCGTGTACCCGGGCTTCCTGCAGCACACCGGCTTCGTCGCGATGAACCCCGACCGCCATGCCTCGAGCCACTACGACTACTTCAAGGACCTGATCAAGGGCGACGACGCCAGTGCCGAGGCGCACCGCAAGTTCTACGACGAGTACAACGCCGTGCTCGACATGGATGCCGACTATTACCTCGACACCATCCGCACCGTGTTCCAGCAGTTCGAGCTCGTGAACGGCACCTGGGACGTGAAGAACCCCGAAGGCCAGATCGAGCGCGTGCGTCCGCAGGACATCCGCACGGCCGCACTGCTGACGGTCGAAGGCGAGCTCGACGACATCTCCGGCTCGGGCCAGACCGAAGCCGCGCACAGCCTGTGCACCGGCGTCGCCGACTCGAAGCGCGAGCATTACGAAGTCAAGGGCGCAGGCCACTACGGCATCTTCAGCGGTCGCCGCTGGCGCGAGCTGGTCTACCCGAAGCTGGTGAAGTTCATCGCCGCGAACGACCAGCCGCAAAGCCGTGCCGGTGCGCGCGAAAGCCTGGCCGCCGAAGACCGGATCAAGCCGGGCCAGAAGGTCGCGACCGCAGCGGCCAAGAAGTCACCGGCCGCGAAGAAGGCTGTTGTGGCCGCCCCCGCCAAGAAGCCCGTGGCCGCAGCCAAGAAGCCGCGCGCCCGCACCGCGCGCTGAGGCGCGCGCTACCCACAGTGAACGGGCTGGCCGCACGCATCAACGACGCACTGCCGCAAACGCAGTGCACACGGTGCGGCTACCCCGATTGCGCCGGCTACGCGCAAGCCATCGCTGACGGCGAAGCGGACATCAACCAATGCCCGCCGGGCGGCACCGAAGGCATCGACCGCCTCGCGCTCGTCACTGGCCGCCCCGCGCTGCCGCTCGATCCGCAATTCGGCACCGAAGGCCCCCGCGCCATGGCCGTCATCGACGAGGCCTGGTGCATCGGCTGCACGCTCTGCCTCGATGCCTGCCCGACCGATGCGATCGTCGGCATCAACAAGCGCATGCACACGGTGATCGAGGCGCACTGCACGGGCTGCGAACTCTGCATTCCGGTCTGCCCGGTCGATTGCATCTCGCTCGAAGTCGAAACGCCGGGCCGCAGCGGCTGGCAGGCCTGGTCGCAGGCGCAGGCCGAAGCCGCGCTGCAACGCTACAAGCTCCACGGCCAGCACCGTGACGCCGCAAAGCGCGAGGCCGAACCGGCCCCCGCCGTCGCCGAGCCACAAGCCGCCGACGCGCGCAAGCGCTCCATCGTCGAAGCCGCCCTGGCGCGTGCCCGCGCCGCCGCCGAACAACGCGCAAAAACCACCACCTCCAAGCCATGACACTCGACACCCTGCTGATCTACGTCGTCGCCTCGCTCGCCCTCGCCGTCATTCCCGGCCCCACGATGCTGCTGGCCCTGTCCAACGGCATCGACGGCGGCATGCGGCGCGCGAGCTGGGGCATTGCAGGCGCGTCGCTCGGCAGCATCACGCTGATCGCGATCGTCGCGCTCGGGTTGGGTTCGTTGCTCGCGGCATCGGAAATGCTCTTCAACGCGATCCGCGTGGCGGGCGTCGCCTACCTCGTCTGGCTCGGCATCAAGCTCTGGCGCAGCGAAGCGACCGATCTCGGCACGGCGCTGGCCAAGTCCGCCGTCGAGGTCCGGCCGCATGGGCGCGTCGCGCTGGTGCGCAGCCTGCTCGTGGCGCTGTCGAACCCGAAGACGGTGCTGTTCTTCGCGGCGTTCCTGCCGCAGTTCATCGACATCACCCAGCCGCAAGGCCCCCAGTACCTGCTGCTCGGCGCGATCTTCGTGGCGCTCGACACCTGCGTGATGCTGGCCTATGCGGCCGCCGGTACACAGGCCGTGCGCTGGCTCTCGCGTCGCGGCCTCAAGGTGCTGAACCGCAGTTGCGCGGCCGGCATGTGGCTGCTGGCGGCCACGCTCGCGTTCTGGCGCCGCCCGGGTACCTGAAGGCGCTCAGCTCTTCAATCCTTCTTCGGACGCTTGAAGAGCAGCAACAGCACCCCCGCCAGCACGACCGCCACCGCATACCACTCGAAGCGCGTGACCGTCTCGCTGGCGATCCACACGCCCAGCAGCATCGCGATCACCGGGTTCACGAAGGTGTAGCTCGCCGCCAGCGCGGCCGGCGCCTTCGCGAGCAGCACCATGTAGGCGTTGAAGGCGATCAGCGAGCCGAACACCACCAGGTACAGCCAGGCCCAGACGGCCTCCGGCGCCGGGGGCCAGACCAGGCTCTCGCGCGAGACGGCCGCGAGCACCAGCAGCACCACGCCGCCGCAGATCATCTCGCTCGCAAAGCCCATCGCGCCGGGCGCGAGCGGCAGGCTGCGCTGGCTGAGCACGCTGCCCATCGACCAGCAGATGCAGGCAATCGAAATCGCCGCCAGCCCCGCGGGCGACGACTGGAAGCCGCTGCCCTGCGTGAGCATCAGCACGCCGACGAGGCCGAGCGCGATGCCCGCCGCCTCCATGCGTGTCGGCTTGATGCCCCAGATGAGGTTCAGCAATGCGATCAGCAGCGGCACCACCGCGATGAAGGCCACGACGAGCCCCGAGCCGATCGTCATTTCGGCATGCGCCGTGCCGCCCATGCCGCCGCCGAGCATCAACGCCCCGACGACCAGCGCATTGCGCCACTGCAGCCGCGAAGGCCAGGCGGCGCCGCGCCACCGCATCCACACCGCAAGCAACACGCCCGCAAAGAGAAAGCGCGAGCCCATCTGCAGGAACGGCGGAAAGCTGATCAGCGCGTACTTGATCGCAAGGTAGGTCGAGCCCCAGACCACCCAGGTGGCGGCGAGGCAGAGCCACAGCAAAGGCGGCAGTGCGCCACGGTTGGCACCGGGCGCGGCGGGGGCGGCAAGGGTCGGCATGTCGAGGAGTCTCTGTTCTATTGGTACTGAAGCGCCGCCCATGGTATGAAAGCCGCCTTCGGCGAACCATGGACATTCCACGGTTCTGCCGCCCCGCCACCGTCGATTTAAAGGAGTTCCATGGACTTCACCTTGAACCCCGCACTGGACGCCCACGACACCCGCATCCTCGCCGAATTGCAGGGCGATGCGCGCCTCACCATGGCCGAACTCGGCCGCCGCGTGCACCTGAGCCAGCCGGCCGTGACCGAGCGCGTGAAGAAGCTGGAGGCCGCGGGCGTCATCAGCGGCTACCGCGCCACCGTCAACCTCGGCAAGCTGGGCTACGGCATCCGCGCGATCATCCGCGTCGGCCGCGCCGACTACGACCTCGTCGTGAAGCTCGTGCAGGACACGCCCGAATGCGTGAACGCCTACAACGTGACCGGCGAGGACAGCTGGATCCTCGAGATCGCGGTGATCGACGTGAGCCACCTCGACGCGGTGGTCACCAAGTTCTGCATCCTCACCGAGACGGCGACCTCGATCATCCTGAACCCGGCGCGCGAACACCAGCCGATGCTGCCGCCGCACCGTTCCGACGTGAAGCCGCCGATCCGGAAGGTGCTCAATGCGTAGATGAAGCGAGCGCGTTGAAGGCCTTCACCACCTCGGGCGGCGCCTGCACCATCTCGATCAAGACGCCCTCGCCCGCAATCGGGAATTCCTCGTTTGCCTTCGGATGCAGGAAGCAGATGTCGAAACCCGCTGCGCCTTGCCGGATGCCACCGGGCGCAAAGCGCACACCCTGCGCCGTGAGCCATTCGACGGCCTTGGGCAGGTCGTCGATCCACAGCCCCACGTGGTTGAGCGGCGTGGCGTGCACCGCTGGTTTCTTGTCCGGGTCCAGCGGCTGCATCAGATCGACCTCGACCTTGAATGGCCCGCTGCCGATCGCGCAGATGTCCTCGTCGACGTTCTCGCGTTCGCTCTTGAAGGTGCCGGTGACTTCGAGTCCCAGCATGTCGACCCAGAGCTTCTGCAGCCGCAGCTTGTCGGGTCCGCCGATGGCGATCTGCTGGATGCCCAGCACCTTGAAGGGACGCGCCGTGGTCGTCATGCGCAGACCTCCACTGTTTCAGTGGTCGTCGTGCGGCGCGACTGCAGGCCCAGCTTGCGCAGCAACTGCACGTCGGCATCCACGTCGGGGTTGCCCGTGACCAGCAGCTTGTCGCCATAGAAGATCGAATTCGCACCCGCCATGAAGCACAGCGCCTGTACCGCATCGCCCATCTGCTGGCGCCCGGCCGACAGCCGCACGCGCGCGGTCGGCATCGTGATGCGCGAGACCGCGATCATGCGCACGAAGTCGAAGGGATCGACCGGCTCCGAATCGGCCAGCGGCGTGCCCGGCACGCGCACCAGGCTGTTGATCGGCACCGACTCCGGGTACGGATTGAGATTGGCCAGCTGCGCGATCAGCCCCGCGCGGTGCACCGGCTGCTCGCCCATGCCGACGATGCCGCCGCAGCACACGCTGATGCCGGCGCTGCGCACATGGGCCAGCGTGTCGAGCCGGTCCTGGTAGCTGCGCGTGTCGACGATGTCGGTGTAGTACTCGGGCGCGGTGTCGAGGTTGTGGTTGTAGTAGTCGAGCCCCGCGGCCTTGAGCTGGTGCGCGTGGTGCGGCTCCAGCATGCCGAGCGTGGCGCAGGTCTGCATGCCGAGGCCCTTCACCGCCTCGACCAGCACGGCCACCTTCTCCACGTCGCGGTCCTTCGGCGCGCGCCAGGCAGCGCCCATGCAGAAGCGCGTGGCGCCCGCGTCCTTGGCGGCCTGCGCGGCGCGCAGCACCTCGTCGACCTCCATGAGCTTCTGCGCCTTCACGCCGGTGTCGAACTCGGCCGACTGCGGGCAGTAGCCGCAGTTCTCGGGGCAGCCGCCGGTCTTGACCGAAAGCAGCGTCGCGAGCTCGATGTCGCCTTCAGGGAAATGTTGACGGTGCACAGTCTGCGCCTCGAACAGCAGATCCATCAGCGGCTTGTCGAGCAGCGCCTGGATCGCCTCGACCGACCACGGGCCTTGCGGCGTCACCGGCTTTGCGGGGCGGTGCAGCGTGATCGTCTGTTGCAGGTCGTTGGCACCCATCAGTTGAACTCCAGAATGATTTGATCGACCGCGAGCGATTCGCCCTTGCCGGCCGAAATCTTGCCCACCACGCCGTCTTGCGCGGCGAACAGCACGTTTTCCATCTTCATCGCCTCGATCACGGCCAGCTTCTCGCCGGCGCGCACCTGCTGCCCCGGTTGCACCGACACCTCGACCAGCAAGCCCGGCATCGGCGACATCAGGAACTTGCTCAGGTCCGGCGGCGCCTTGTAGGGCATCAGCTCGAGCAGCCGCGCACCCAGCGGCGACAGCACCATGGTCTCTATCTGCGTGCCGTCGTGCGACACGCGCAGCGCCAGCGGGTTCTTGCCCGCGCCGCGCTCGACCTGCGCGGTGAAAGGCTTGTCGTTGACGATGCCCTGCACGCGGATCGCGCCGAGCGCGAAGCTGCTGTCGATCTTGTAGGTCTTGCCGCCCACCGCAACTGCGCTCGCGCCGGTCTTGCCGTGGAAGTCGGTCACCGACACCGGGTGCTGCACATGCTTGCCCTCCGGCCCCAGTTCCACCACCACGAACTGCTCGCCCACCTTCACGCCGTGGCCTTCGAGCTGCCCGCTGATGCCCGAGGCGCGCGCACGGTAGCGGCGGTGCACATAGGCCGCGAGCGCCACGAGGAACGACGGATCGGTGTGCGGCACGTCTTCCGCATGGAAGCCCTTGCCGTAGTGCTCGGCGATGAAGCCGGTGTTGAAATCGCCCGCCACGAACTTCGGATGCGCGAGCAGCGCCGCCTGGAACGGGATGTTGCTGCTGATGCCGCGGATCACGAAGCCATTGAGCGCCTCGCGCATGCGGGCGATCGCATGCTGGCGATCCTTGCCGTGCACGATGAGCTTGGCGATCATCGAGTCGTAGTACATCGGGATCTCGCCGCCGTCGTACACGCCGGTGTCCACGCGCACGCCTTGCAGGTGCTCGGTGTCGCTCGCGAACATGGTCTCGGCGGGGGGCTGGAATTTCACCAGTCGGCCGGTCGAAGGCAGGAAGTTGCGGAACGGGTCTTCGGCATTGATGCGGCACTCGATGGCCCAGCCATCGCGCTTGACCTCTTCTTGCGTGAGCGGCAGCTTCTCGCCGGCCGCGACGCGAATCATCAGCTCGACGAGGTCCAGACCGGTGATGCACTCCGTCACCGGATGCTCCACCTGCAGGCGCGTGTTCATCTCGAGGAAGTAGAAACTCTGGTCCTTGCCGACCACGAACTCCACCGTGCCCGCGCTCTGGTAGTTCACGGCCTTGGCCAGCTGCACTGCCTGCGCGCCCATGGCCTTGCGCGTCTCGTCGCTGATGAAGGGAGAAGGCGCCTCCTCGATCACCTTCTGGTGGCGCCGCTGGATCGAGCATTCGCGCTCGTTCAGGTAGATCACGTTGCCATGCGAATCGCCCAGCACCTGGATCTCGATGTGGCGCGGCTCCTCGACGAACTTCTCGATGAACACGCGGTCGTCGCCGAAGCTGTTGCGCGCCTCGTTGCGGCACGAAGTGAAGCCCTCGAAGGCTTCCTTGTCATTGAAGGCCACGCGCAGGCCCTTGCCGCCGCCGCCGGCCGAGGCCTTGATCATCACGGGGTAGCCGATGTCTTTTGCAATCTCCACGGCGCGCTCGGCCGTCTCGATGGCATCGTTCCAGCCGGGGATGGTGTTGACCTTGGCCTCGTTCGCGAGCTTCTTCGAGGCGATCTTGTCGCCCATCGCCGCGATCGAATAGTGCTTCGGCCCGATGAAGGCAATGCCCTCTTCCTCGACCTTGCGCGCGAAGGCTTCGTTCTCCGACAGGAAGCCGTAGCCCGGGTGCACCGCCTCGGCGCCGGTCTGCTTGCAGGCCGCGATGATGCGGTCGGCCTGCAGGTAGCTCTCGCGGCTGGGCGCGGCGCCTATGTGCACGGCCTCGTCGGCCAGCTCGACGTGACGGGCCTCCTTGTCGGCGTCGGAATAGACGGCGACGGTGAGGATGCCCATCTTCTTGGCCGTTTGAATCACGCGGCAGGCGATTTCGCCGCGGTTGGCGATCAGGATTTTTTTGAACATACAAGTGAATTTGTGTTTGATTGCTGCAGACCTAAAAACTGCCAGTCAGGCACTTGCTAATCCACGCACCGGTTACCTGCGCCCTCGTTGCAGGTTGCCACCATCGGGCATCTGCCGGATAGGTATAGAAGTGATCAACCAATTCCCTTGCGTCGGCATTTGAAGTGCGCCCCCCACGCTCACTGCGTATGAGCGCCTCTTCACGTGACACTCCCAGAATCCGGGAAGTTAAAACCACTTGCGCACGCAGATTGAGGTTCACGCACCGATCAACCGTTGACGAAGGTACTGAAGGGAAATAGGTCGCGGTGCATGAGCGAAGCCCTCTATCAAGAGTGCTGCCCAGAACGCCTTGCGCATCGCCTGTCTGTTTACCTCGAGTCAAATTTTCATAGAGGTCGCGTGTGCGATCAGTCATTTGTGTTTTCATTGTGCGAAGGCCGGCCTCCGACAATGAAGGACTGGGCGGTAGACCACCCGCACCACCCATGTAGACGAACGCATGTAAGGCTTGCTCTAGCACGGCACATTGCGGTCCAGCGGAGGCCGATTCAGGCAGAGATGGCTGCGAAGGCTGCGATGGCTGCGATGGCCCGGTTGTGCCACAGCCCAAAAGCAACAAGGCAGTGACAGCAACGCCGGCAACGAACGGTGCTTTCAATATAGCCTCCACGTCAAAGCGGGATGTTCCCGTGCTTGCGCCACGGGTTCTCGAGCTTCTTCTCGCGCAGCATCACCAGCGAACGGCAGATGCGCTTGCGCGTCTCGTGCGGCAGGATCACATCGTCGATGTAGCCGCGCGCGCTCGCCACGTACGGGTTCGCAAAACGCGCCTTGTATTCGGCCTCGCGGGCGGCGAGCTTCTCAGGGTCGTTCTTGTCTTCGCGGAAGATGATTTCCACCGCGCCCTTCGCGCCCATCACCGCGATCTCGGCGCGCGGCCAGGCGAGATTGACGTCGCCGCGCAGATGCTTGGAGGCCATCACGTCGTACGCACCGCCGTAGGCCTTGCGCGTGATGACGGTGATCTTCGGCACCGTGCACTCCGCGTATGCGTAGAGCAGCTTGGCGCCGTGCTTGATGATGCCGCCGTACTCCTGCCCCGTGCCGGGCATGAAGCCGGGCACGTCGACGAAGGTGATGACCGGGATGTTGAACGCATCGCAGAAACGAACGAAGCGCGCCGCCTTGATGCTGCTCTTGATGTCGAGGCAACCGGCCAGTACCAGCGGCTGGTTCGCCACGATGCCGACCGTCTGGCCTTCCATGCGCGCAAAGCCGATCACGATGTTCTTCGCGTAGTCGGGCTGCAGCTCGAAGAAGTCGCCGTCGTCCACCACCTTGAGGATCAGCTCCTTGATGTCGTAGGGCTTGTTCGGGTTGTCGGGCACCAGCGTGTCCAGCGAGTAGTCGGGGCGGTCGGCCGGGTCGCCCTGGCCGTTGTTGCCCAGGCGCACCGGCGGCTTCTCGCGGTTGTTGAGCGGCAGGTAGTTGTACAGGCGCCGCAGCATCATCAGCGCCTCGACGTCGTTCTCGAACGCCATGTCGGCCACGCCGCTGCGCGTGGTGTGGGTGATGGCGCCGCCAAGCTCCTCGGCCGTCACGGTTTCGTGCGTCACGGTCTTCACCACGTCGGGGCCCGTGACGAACATGTAACTCGAGTCCTTCACCATGAAGATGAAGTCGGTCATGGCCGGCGAATACACCGCGCCGCCCGCGCACGGGCCCATCACCATGCTGATCTGCGGCACCACGCCCGAGGCCATCACGTTGCGCTGGAACACATCCGCATAGCCGCCCAGCGATGCCACGCCTTCCTGGATGCGCGCGCCGCCCGAATCATTGAGGCCGATGACCGGTGCGCCGACCTTCATCGCCTGGTCCATCACCTTGCAGATCTTCTCGGCATGCGCCTCGCTGAGCGCGCCGCCGAAGACGGTGAAGTCCTGGCTGAACACAAACACCAGGCGGCCGTTGATCATTCCGTAGCCGGTGACCACGCCGTCGCCGGGGATCTTCTGCTCGGCCATGCCGAAGTCGACCGAGCGGTGCTCGACGAACATGTCCCATTCTTCGAACGTGTTGTCGTCCAGCAGGAGCTCGATGCGCTCGCGCGCGGTGAGCTTGCCCTTGGCGTGCTGCGCATCGATGCGCTTCTGCCCGCCGCCGAGGCGCGCCTTGGCGCGGCGCTGTTCGAGTTGTTCAATCAGTTCTTGCATGGTGTGGTTCCGAAGCTGTGGTCCTGAAATTCGTGTGGCGTCATGGCCTGGCCGTGATGGCCGCCGCCGCGAGCAACTGGCGCGCCGCGGTCGATGCAGGCAGCGCACCCTGCGCGACCTGCTGGGTGAGTTGGGGCAGCAGCTCGCGCACCTGCGGGTGGTGCCTGAAGGCCTGCTTGAGGCCGGCGTCGATGCGTTCCCACATCCACGCGGTGGCCTGTTTTTCGCGGCGCGTGGCGAGCTTGCCGTTGGCAGTTTGCAGCTGCCTGAATTGCGTGACGGCTTCCCAGAACGCATCGACGCCGGTGCCCGCGAGCGCGCTCAGCTGCAGCACCCTGGGCAGCCAGAAGCGGATCTCCGCGCCGCTGTGCGCGTCGTGCACCGCGTGCGCGTGGTCCGGGTTGCCCTGGTGGCCGAAGAGGCGCAGCGCCGAGGTGATCTGGGCCTGCGCGCGCGTGGCGGCGTCCTTGTCGATGTCGGCCTTGTTGATGACCACGAGGTCCGCCAGCTCCATCACGCCCTTCTTGATCGCCTGCAGGTCGTCGCCGGCATTGGGCAACTGCATCAGCACGAACATGTCGGTCATGCCGGACACAGCCGTTTCGCTCTGGCCCACGCCCACGGTCTCGACGATCACGACGTCGTAGCCGGCAGCCTCGCACACCAGCATCGCCTCGCGCGTCTTCTCGGCCACGCCGCCGAGCGTGCCGCTCGAAGGACTCGGGCGGATGTAGGCGCGCTCGTGCACCGAGAGCTTTTCCATGCGCGTCTTGTCGCCGAGGATGGAGCCGCCGGACACCGTGGACGAAGGGTCGATGGTGAGCACCGCGACGCGATGGCCCTTGTCGATCAACAGCAGGCCGAGCGTTTCGATGAAGGTCGATTTACCCACGCCGGGCACGCCCGAGATGCCGAGGCGAAACGAATTGCCGGTGCGCGGCAGCAGCGCGGTGAGCAGTTCGTCGGCCTGCGCGCGATGGTCGGTGCGGGTCGATTCGAGCAGCGTGATGGCCTTGGCGATCGCACGGCGCTGCGCCATGCCGTCCGACTCGGCAACGGCGCGTTCGAGCGCCTCCACCGGATTCAGCACGCAGCCTCCGCGTCCATCACGCGCCAGCGGTAGTGCAGGTCGACGCCCTCCTCGCCCTCAAGCACAAAGCCATGCCGAAGGTAGAAGCGGTTGGCATCGCTCTGCACGAGCGCGGTGAGCTTGATGTCGAGCTTCTTCTTGCGCGCCTCGGCCTTGGCCCAGCGCATCACCCATTCGCCGATGCCGCTGCCCTGGAAGCCGGTGCGCAGGTACAGGTGGTCCAGCCGCAGCGCATCGGCGCCTTCTGGCTTGAGCGTGACGAAGCCCACGCGCTGGTCGCCGTCGAGCACGATGTGGTGCATGAACGGCACGACGAACCCGGCGCTCAGCCGTTCGCGCGCACGCGCGGCATCGAAACGCCCGACACGCTCCAGGCTCGGGCGCATCGCATCGATGCGCACGGCCAGCATGTCCTCGAAATCGCTGGAATCCACGGGCTGCAGCGACAGCCGCGACAAGAGATCGCCCACGTCTGGCGTCCCGGTCAGGCCGCGACGGCCGCGCGGATCTGCTCCAGCACGTCCTTCGCGCTGGCGGGGATCGGGGTGCCCGGCCCGTAGATGCCCTTGACGCCGGCCTCGTAGAGAAAGTCGTAGTCCTGCCGCGGAATCACGCCGCCGACGAACACGATGATGTCGTCCGCGCCCTGCTTCTTGAGCTCGTTGATGATGGCGGGCACCAGAGTCTTGTGGCCGGCTGCGAGGGTGCTCACGCCGACGGCATGCACGTCGTTTTCAATCGCCTGCCGCGCGCATTCTTCGGGCGTCTGGAACAGCGGCCCCATGTCCACGTCGAACCCCAGGTCGGCGAATGCGGTCGCAACGACCTTGGCGCCGCGGTCGTGCCCGTCTTGCCCGAGCTTGGAGATCATCACGCGCGGACGGCGCCCCTGTTCTTCGGCGAAAGCATTGATCTCGGTCTTGAGGGCTTCCCAGCCCTCGGCGGAGTCATAGGCAGCTGCGTACACACCGGTCACCTTTTGCGTGTCGGCCCGATGGCGGCCGAATGATTTTTCAAGCGCGTCCGAAATCTCGCCCACCGTGGCGCGAAGGCGCACCGCGTCGATGCTCAGCGCGAGCAGGTTGCCCGTGCCGTTCTCGGCCGCTTCGGTCAGCGCATCGAGCGCGGCCTGCACCTTGGCGGTGTCGCGCGAGGCACGAATCTTCTGCAGCCGCGCCACCTGCTGGTCGCGCACCATCACGTTGTCGATGGAGAGGCTGTCGATCGCGTCTTCGTTCTTGAGCTTGTACTTGTTGACGCCCACGATCACGTCCTTGCCCGAGTCGATGCGCGCCTGCTTCTCGGCGGCGGCGGCCTCGATCTTGAGCTTGGCCCAGCCGCTGTCGACCGCCTTGGTCATGCCGCCCATGGCCTCGACTTCTTCGATGATGGCCCAGGCCGCATCGGCCATGTCCTGCGTGAGCTTCTCCATCATGTAGCTGCCGGCCCAGGGGTCGACCACGTTGGTGATGTGCGTCTCTTCCTGGATGATCAGCTGCGTGTTGCGCGCGATGCGCGAGCTGAACTCGGTGGGCAGCGCAATCGCTTCGTCCAGCGCGTTGGTGTGCAGGCTCTGCGTGCCGCCGAACACCGCGGCCATCGCCTCGATGGTGGTGCGCACGATGTTGTTGTACGGGTCCTGCTCGGTGAGCGACCAGCCCGAGGTCTGGCAGTGCGTGCGCAGCATCAGGCTCTTGGGGTTCTTGGGCTCGAACTCCTTCATGATGCGGCACCACAGGAGGCGCGCCGCGCGCATCTTGGCCACCTCGAGATAGAAGTTCATCCCGATGGCCCAGAAGAAGCTCAGGCGCCCGGCAAAGCCGTCCACGTCGAGGCCCTTGGCCAGCGCCGTCTTCACGTATTCCTTGCCGTCGGCCAGCGTGAAGGCGAGTTCGAGCGCCTGGTTCGCACCGGCTTCCTGCATGTGATAGCCGCTGATCGAGATCGAGTTGAACTTGGGCATGTTCTGCGCCGTGTACTCGATGATGTCGCCGATGATCCGCATGCTCGGCGCGGGCGGAAAGATGTAGGTGTTGCGGACCATGAACTCCTTGAGGATGTCGTTCTGGATGGTTCCGCTCAGCTGGTCCTGCGCCACGCCCTGCTCTTCGGCCGCGACCACGTAGCCCGCGAGCACCGGCAGCACGGCGCCGTTCATGGTCATCGACACGGAGACCTTGTCCAGCGGGATCTGGTCGAACAGGATCTTCATGTCCTCCACCGAGTCGATCGCCACGCCGGCCTTGCCGACGTCGCCGGTCACGCGTGGATGGTCGCTGTCGTAGCCGCGGTGGGTGGCCAGGTCGAAGGCCACGCTCACGCCCTGCCCGCCCGCGGCCAGCGCCTTGCGATAGAAGGCGTTCGACTCCTCGGCGGTCGAGAAGCCGGCGTACTGGCGGATGGTCCAGGGGCGCACCGCGTACATGGTGGCCTGCGGGCCGCGCAGGTAGGGCTCGAAGCCGGGCAGCGTGTCGGTGTACTTCAGGCCCTGCAGGTCGGCCGCGGTGTAGAGCGGCTTGACGGTGATGCCGTCGGGCGTGATCCAGTTCAGCGCGTTCACGTCGCCGCCCGGCGCGGACTTGGCCGCGGACTTGGCCCAGGCGCCGAGGTCGGCGGGCTTGAAGGTGGGTTCGGGTGTGCTGCTCATGGAAGGCGCCGCTTTGCAGTTGTCTTGCAGGGGATGACAGGGAATTCGCAATTTCGCTCGCAGGGATTTGCAAGCCGGCAGCGAGTCTAACCGATCCATAATTATTAATTCAAACCAGCTTTTTGAAGTACAGTCCTGCCCATGTCCGCTGTCACTCTCACCCCGCGCGCCCTCTACGAAGAGGTGGCCGAGCTGCTGCGCCAGCGGATCTTTCGCCGCGAACTGGAGCCCGGCAGCTGGATCGACGAACTCAAGCTGGCCGAGGAATACGGCATCAGCCGCACCCCGCTGCGCGAAGCGCTGAAAGTGCTGGCTGCCGAAGGGCTGGTGACGATGAAGGTGCGCCGCGGCGCCTACGTGACCGAGGTGTCCGAGCAGGACCTGGCGGACGTCTACCACCTGCTCTCCCTGCTGGAAAGCGACGCCGCCGGCGTGGTCGCCGAGCGCGCCACCGAGTCCGAACGCGCGGAGCTGAAGAAGCTGCACGCCGAACTCGAAGCCGCCGCCGCGCCGGGCAAGGAGGACCGCGAGCACTTCTTCGCGCTCAACGAACGCTTTCACATGCGGCTGCTGGCCATCGCCAACAACAAGTGGCGCGACCAGATGGTGGCCGACCTGCGCAAGGTGATGAAGCTCAACCGCCACAACTCGCTGCTCAAGGCGGGGCGCATTGCTGAGTCGCTGGCCGAGCACCGTTCGGTGATGGCGGCCATCGAGGCGCGCGACGCCGCCGCGGCGATGACGCGGATGCGCGAACACTTCAAGAACGGGCTGGAAGCCGCGGCCTGAGCTTGCCAGCCCGCCGGAGACTCGTCAGTCGCAGATGATGGTGCCGGCTTCGGCCGCAATCCGCCGGGCCGCTTCCAGCAGCCGGGGCGCCACGCGATCCAGCATGACGTCCTTGGGCAGCAGGTAGGCCGGGCCGCCGCAGCTCAGGCCGTAGCGCTCGCCGCGCGGGCCCTGCAGCGCAAAGCCGAGGGCGTGGATGTGGGGATGCCACTCGCCGAAAGAACTGCAATAGCCCAGGCGGTCGTATTCCTCGATGCCCGCCATGAGCCGCGGCTCGACGGCCGGCCAGTTCTCGCCGGTCTCGATGCGGATCTGTTCCAGCAGCACGTCCCGCTCGGACGGCGGCAATGCCGCCAGGTAAGCCCGGCCGGCGGCCGAGGTGGTGATCGAGAGGCGCGAGCCGACCTCGATGCGCGAACTGATCAGTGCAGACCGCGGCCGCAGCGAATCGATGACGAGCAGGTCGAGATCGTCGCGTATGCCCATGTGGATGCTGGCGCCCGCGAATTCGGACAACTCCGTCAGATGCGGCCGCGCCACCGTTCGCAGGTCGAAATGCCGCAGGTAACGGCTGCTCATGTCGAGCAAGGCCGGCCCCAGGCTAAATCGCTCGCTGTCGCGCGACTGGCGCAGGTAGCCGGCGCCTACCAGCGTCGCGGTCAGCCGCGATACGGTGGCCTTGGGAATGCCCGTGGTGTCGGCCAGATCCCGGTTGCCCATCGGTGCGGCCGCCATCCCGATGGTCTTGAGTACTGCCAAGCCGCGTGCCAGCGCGCTCACTTCCTCTTTGCTGCCAACAGCTTCGCTCATGAAGAACCTTTTTTTGTTTCCCTGACCTCTTTATTCTTGAGCAAAAACAGGTGTGCAGGCCACACTTGTTATTGCATTGTTTCGGAACTATGTTCTATTAAAAGAGGATGAAATGCCCTATCCGGGGGCTAAAAAGGGCCTTTTCGGGCGTAAAAAAACACGGAATCTCCAAGTTCGGAGATGTCCTTCGTGAGCGAGGAAACAAAAAACCGGCCGCGGCGGCCGACGTTCAGGCGGCCTGAGCGACGGGCTCGTGCGCCAGCGCCATCACCTCGTGCGGCGGGCGCGTCTTGAGGCGGTGATCGCTCCAGACCTGACGCCAGCGGCGCGCGCCGGGCAGGCCGTTGCGCAGGCCCAGCATGTGGCGCGCGATCGACGACCACTGCGTGCCGTGCTCGGCCGCCTCGCGAACCATGTAGTCGCACATCAGCGACTCCACCTCTTCGCGCGTCAGCGGCTGCGGCGCGGCGCCGAAGAACTCGGCGTCCCATTCGGCGAGCCACCAGGGGTTGTGATAGGCCTCCCGCCCGACCATCACGCCATCGAGCAGGCGCAGGTGCTCATGCACTTGTTCGTTCACGGAAATGCCGCCGTTGATGGAGAGCTTCAGATCGGGAAAGTCGTGCTTCAGCCGATGCACCAGCGCGTAGCGCAGCGGCGGAATCTCGCGGTTCTGCTTCGGGCTCAGGCCCTGCAGCCACGCATTGCGCGCATGCACGATGAAGGTTTCGCACCCCGCCTCGCTCACCTGGCCGACGAAGTCGCGCACGAACTCGTAGCTCTCGATCTTGTCGATGCCGATGCGGTGCTTGACGGTGACGGGCACGCTCACCACATCGACCATCGCCTTCACGCAGTCGGCCACCAGTTGCGGCTCGTTCATGAGACAGGCGCCGAAAGCGCCGCGCTGCACGCGTTCGCTCGGGCAGCCGCAATTGAGGTTGATCTCGTCGTAACCCCATTCCTCGCCGAGCTTCGCGCAATGCGCGAGATCGGCCGGTTCGCTGCCGCCGAGCTGCAGGGCCACGGGGTGTTCTTCGGCGTTGAAGCGAAGATGCCGGGGCACGTCGCCATGCACCAGTGCGCCGGTCGTCACCATCTCGGTGTAGAGCAGTGCGTGGCGCGACATCAGGCGATGAAAGTACCGGCAATGACGGTCCGTCCAATCCATCATGGGGGCAACGGAGATGACCTTCTCTTCCAAAACGCGTGATCCTGTGGTGTCGACACCGGCCCGGACATCGGGCGCAGAAGGCGGCGATTTTCTCACGCGACCCGTGCCAACGCCTCGGTCAGCTGTTCGACCGTGTAGGGCTTGCGCAGCCAGGTGGTCCCCTCCACCGTCTTCGCCGGCTCTGCCTGCCCTGTCACGAAGATCACGGGCACGCGGTGGTCGCGCAGCAGCCGCTCGGCCAGGTCGTGCCCCGACAGCGCGGGCAGGCCGATGTCGACCATCACCACATCGAAGGCGCCCTCGAAGAAGCGCGAGATCGCGGCCTCGGCGCTCTTGACGCCGGTGGCCCAGTGCCCCAGGGCCTCGAGCAGTTTCAGGGTGGTGGCGAGCGTGTCGGCATCGTCCTCCACGAGCAGTACGCGAAGCTTGGGTTGCGGGGCATTGGTCATTGCGTGACATTTTTCCAGACAACACGGCGTGCTGCAGCCACCGCAGCCCACCACCCTACAGGGATGTACGACAGATGGCGGCGTTGTCTTACTCGGCGCCGGGAGTCCTTCCCGACAATGACCTCCTCGGCCGAGACAAGCCGATGGACCGCCCTCTCTCTCGCCAACAACAATGACCCGTATCTACCTCATAGAAGACAACCCTCTGATCGCGACGACGCTGACCGACGGGCTGCAGGAATTTTCCGAATGCGATGTCATCGGCACCGCGACCACTTCCGATGAAGCCATCGACTGGCTCAAGGCCAACCCCGGCGAATGGGATGCGGCGGTGATCGATGTGTTTCTCGCCAAGGGCAACGGGCTCACCGTGGCGCAGTACCTGAGGGACAACAAGCTGCCCGAGCAGCGCACCGTGGTGCTCATGAACTATGCGACTTCGGAGGTGCGCGAGGGCGCGCTGTCGGCGGGCGTCGATGCGGTGTTCGACAAATCGCTGCAGCTCGAGGCGTTCTACGACTTCTGCGCGGCGCTGAACATCACGCCCCGGCGCTGACACAATCGGCCGCGTGCCGATCTTCAAACACAGCCTGTTCTCTGGCCTTGCGCTCGCACTGATGCTCGTCGCGTCGCCTGTGCGCGCGGCAGACCCTGTGCTGCTCGTCACCTCGCCCAATGCCCTGCAAGCCGCCGAGAAATCCGGCGCCAGCTTCGCCCACTGGATCGGCGATGCGCCCGCTGCATCCGACGGCATCGCCACCAACCAGTCCCTTATGCGCTCCGCGGCCTGGCAATCCATCGCCACGCCGCTCGGCGAAAGCCTTGCGCGCATCCAGCGCACGGACAGGCAGGCCGGCGTCGGCATCTCGCGCTATCCGCACCGGCTGTTCAACGCACGCTGGCTCGCGAGCCCTGATGCCTTCTTCGAGCTGGTCGGCGTGGCCAACCGCATGGACCGTCGGCCTTTCCAGAACGGCGCCTGCGGCGAGACGCGGCTCGTGTACCGGCTCGCCTACCGCACCGCTGCGATGCAGTCGCGCCTGCCGATGACCGTCAATGTGGAACTGCGCGGCGATGCACCGGATGCGAACGGCAGCTGCGCCGGCGCCGCGCGGCTCTGGCAACCGCCTCAGGCTTCCATGCCCGACGAGGCGCTCGGCCGCTGGCTGGTGTCGCCCGACGGTCCGCTCGCGCCGCAGCGTCTGGCGCCCGCGCGCATCGCGCAGGTCACCACCAACCTGCAGAGCGTGCGCTGGCCGTCCGCGGTGCGGCCCGATCTCGGCGGCCATGCCGAGTACATGCTGCGCGCCTTCCGATGGAACGCCGGCACGAAGCGCTTCGACGTGGCGCCGCTCGAGAACACGCCCGACATCGCGCGCCTTAGGGCCAACGCGCCGCTGCGCAATGAACTCCAGCAGTGGCTGCAGCAGCCCGCCAACCTGCGCGCACTGGACGAGGCCTCGGTGCAGATTCCGGAGAAGTTTCTCGCGACCGAGTCGATCTCGGTCGCCCCGCGCGGCCTTGCGCGTCTCGCGAACCGGCCGTTCTCGCGGGTCTTCTCGCCCGGCGACTGGCAGGCCGTACCCGGCAGCCGCACGCTGCAATCACCGCAGGCCGTGCTGCGCCGTCTCGATGACCTCAGCTGCGCGGGCTGCCACCAGAGCCGCGCGGTCGCGGGCTTTCACCTGCTCGGCGTCGATCGGCGCGGCGCATCGCGCACCTTCACGACGGGCAATGCGCTCGCCCTGCCGCACTCGCCGCATCTGCAGGATGAACTTGCGCGTCGCGCCACGTATGTGCGCGCCGCGCGGTCGACGCCACAGCCTGACCCGTTCCGCCCCCTGGCCGAACCGGACACCGCGAACGCCGCACCCGAGAAAGCCACGGTCGGCGCAAGCTGCGAACCCACGCGCATCACGCAATCCGCCAACCCGTGGCTGGACCGCGCCGAGAAACTGCCGCGCGTCGCCTGTGAAGGCGTGTTCTCGGTGTGCGAGAAAACCTCGGTCGGCTTTCCGGGCGGCATGTGCTCGGGGCCGTGCGATCCGCTCGACAGGAACGGCACGTGCGGCGGCATCGCCATCTTGAGCGACTTCAACCAGTGCCTCGCCGCGAACAAGCCTTTCGGCGAATGCCTCGCCAGGCACACGCGCCCCGGCAACCTGCGCAGCTGCTCGTCGCAGCAGCCCTGCCGCGATGACTACATCTGCGCGCAGGCCGAGGGCCAGCCCGAAGGGCGCGGTGCCTGCATTCCGCCTTACTTCCTGTTCCAGATGCGGGTGGACGGGCACTCCTGACGATCGCTCATTCGTTCGATGTAGGTCGCATCAGGTACGCGCACACCGCGGCGATCACACCCAGCACCGCGACATAGATGCCCACCGGCACGATGCTCGAATACTTCGCAACCAACGTCGCCGCGATGATCGGCGCCAGCCCACCGCCGATGGCCGCCGCGAACTGGATGCCGATGGAAATGCCCGAGTAACGCAACTCCGCCGGGAACTGCGCCGCATACAGGTTCGACTGCGGCGCGAACATCAGCGCGTAGTTGATCGCCAGTGCCACCACCATCGCCACCGTGTACGCCGTGAGCGACCCGCTGCCGATCGCCTGGAACAGCGGCACCGCCATGACGGCGAGCAGCAGCCCGCCGAACACATAGAGCCGCCGCGCCCCCACCTTGTCCGCGAGCCAGCCGCTGGCCGGAATGGTGAAGACCATGACCACCGAACCCGCGATCAGCGCGTGCAGCGCATCGGCCCGCGAGAACCCCAGGCGACTGGTCGCATACGAGATCGAGAACACCAGGATCGTGTAGATCAGCGTCACCTCGGCCAGCTTGCCGCCGATGGTCAGCAGCAACGGCTTCCAGTGCGCCACGACCACTTCGCGCGCCGGCAGCACCGCCGTCTTCTGGTGCACCTTCACCTGCATGAACTCGGGCGACTCCTCCACCTTCATGCGGATGAACACACCCAGCACGATCAGCACCGCGCTCGCAAGAAACGGCAGCCGCCAGCCCCAGCTCAGAAAGCTCGCCTCGGGCAGTTGCGTCACCAGCGCGAAGGCGCCCGAGGACAGCAGCACGCCGATGGGTGCGCCCATCTGCGGCATGCTGCCCACCAGCGAGCGCCACTTGGGCGGCGCATGCTCCACGGCCATCAGCATCGCGCCGCCCAGCTCGCCGCCGAACGACAGCCCCTGGCCGATGCGAAGCAGCACCAGCAGCACCGCGGCCCAGAGGCCGATCGATTCGTAGGTCGGCAAGAGGCCGATCAGCACGGTGCAAATGCCCATCATCAACAGGCTCAGTGTGAGCATCGACTTCCTGCCCAGCCGGTCGCCAAAGTGCCCGAAGACGATGCCGCCCAGCGGCCGCGCCAGCATGCCGCTCGCGAAGGTGCCGAAGGCCGCCAGCGTGCCGACGGTCGGATCGAAGTTGGGGAAGAAGAGCTTGTTGAACACCAGCGCCGCGGCAGTGCCGTAGGCCAGGAAGTCGAAGGCCTCGATGGCCGTGCCGACCATGGTGGCGGCGCCGATCTTCCACATGCTCTGGTGCTTCTTCTCCACAGCACCCTGCAATGGCGAGGCGATGCTGCTCATGGCTGCTCCTGCGTGATCTGCCGCGCGAACATCGCGAAGCTCGCGTTGACGATGCTCCGCTGCAGCAGGAAGTCGTGCGACTCCTTCGCGAGCACCGGGTCCACCAGCTTGAGCCGCCCATAGGCCGATTGCGCGATCAGCTGGTTGCGCGCCGCGCGCTCGATGAGCACCGACATGTAGAGCGATTCCTCGATGCTGGGCGTGGCCGCCAGAAAGCCGTGGTTGGCAAGCAGCACGCAGCGCTTCTGGCCGAGCGCGGCCGAGATGATCTCGCCCTCCACATCGGCGATCGGCAGGCCTGGCCACTCTGCGAGGAAGGCGCAGTCGTCGAAGAACGGCGTGGCATCCATGTGCGCGATCTGCAGCGGCTCGCCCGTCATCGACAGGGCCGACACATACGGCGGATGCGTGTGCATCACGCAGTTCACATCGGGTCGTCGCCTGTAGACCCAGAGGTGAAAACGCACCGCAGGGTTGGGCACGCCCCGGCCTTCGAGCACGCGCAGCGAATCGTCGATGCGCATCACCGATTGCGGGCGGATCTCGCTGAAGGCATGCGCGAGCGGCGTGGTGAGGAAGGTGCCGTCGGCCTGCCGCACGGTGACCTGCCCGGCCAGCGTTTCGGAGTGCCCCTCTTTCGCGAGGATGCGGCAGCTGAGTGCGAGCTTCTCGGCCTCGCTCCAGTCGCCGTAGGTCAATCCGTCGAAGGACGGTGTGGGGCTGTCGTGGTTTTCGTGGGTTGGGGTGCTCACGCTGTGGCTCCTGTGCATTGACGGTGGCGGTCAATGTAAGAAGCGGGTCTCGGTTTGCGCTTGTGCGTGCGCGCACGCGCATTGACCCTGCGTGCCAACCGGGCGCGTTATGGCGTCAAGGCGCCGGATCGAGCACCAGCTGCGTCTGCGTGACGACGCTGCAGAGCTTGCCCTGTGCATTCGTGATCGAGGTCTGCCAGACCATCGTGGTGCGCCCGCGGTGCAGCGCCACACAGGTGCCTGTCACCGTGCTGCCCAGCCGCGCGCCTGCGATGAACTTGGTGCTCGAGTCGGTGGTCGTCGTGCGCTTGCCACCCGAGAGGTTGACGAGCGTGCCAACCGCACCCAGCGTGTCGGCAAAGGCCATCGAGGCGCCGCCGTGCAGGATGCCGCCGGCCGTGCAGAGGTCTTGCCGCACCTCCATTTCCGCCACCACGCGGTCGGGTTCCAGCACTGTGATGCGGATGCCCATGAGGCCGGGAAAGATTCCGGCGAACAGCTTCTGGATGTCTGCAATCTCGGTCATCGATGGCTCCTTGGATCTCCTTGGGGTTCGCCAGCCTAGTGGAAAGTCTCGATCGTTGCGAGATGGCGCCAGACCTAGACTGCAGCCCCTCGCCACGAGGCTTGGCACGAAGCGTGCGGGCCAACCGCAGGAGCCCCACCATGCACCACGACACCGCATCCGAACTGAGCTTTGCGCCCCGCTTCCGCCCGTTCTATCCGGGCGACGTGCAGGGCTACTCCAGCGCGCTCGATTCGCTGGTCTACCCGGGCGAGCTCAGCGTGCGGGACAGCAACCCGCGCATGAGCCTCGAAGCCTGCCGGCTCGTGGGCGGCGGCCTGGCGATCAGCTTCACTTCGACCCCGCTCGCAGTGCGGCACGACACCGCGCTCGCCTCGCCGAGCGGCTCGGGCGATGTGCTGGCCATGATCGCCGTCGAGGGCGAAGGCACCATCGACCAGGGCGGCCGGTGCATGCCCTTTCGCCAGGGCGACATCACCTTCCGTACCACGCGGCTGCCGTCCGTCTGCACGCTCACGACGCCCGGCAAGCTGGTGATGCTGCGCGTGCCGGCCGCCCGGTTCTTCGGCATCCATGCGGACCTGCACGAGCGCTTCGTGCCCTCCATCGCGCAGGCCCATTCGCGGCTGGCCGACGCCGCGCGCACGCACATGGGCCATGTCTTCCCCGGCCCGGTGCAAGGCACGCCGGCACTCGCGTATTTCTCGGAACAGTCCTTCGTCTCGCTGCTGGCCGCGGCGTACTGCGAATCGTGCGAATTGGTCGACGACGACGTGGCCGAGGGCAAGCGCCGCGAGCGCGATCGCTGGCAACGGCTCGTGGCCTACATCGAGGCGCACCTGGGCGATGCGGAGCTGTCGGTCGATGCGGTCTCGAAAGAGCTGGGCATTTCGAAGCGGCTCACGCACCGCCTCTTCGAGATGCAGCGCACGCAGTACAGCGCGTACCTGAGGACACGCCGCCTTGAGCGTGCGAAGGAAGAGCTCTTGAACCCGAGGCTCGATCACCTGAGCATTTCGGAGATCGCCTATCGCAACGGCTTCGGCGACGCGAGCCACTTCAGCCGGTGTTTCAGGAGCCAGTTCGGAACACCGCCGGGGGCTTGGCGCAGATCGCCGGACTGACCGACACGCACAAGGACAAGTTCAACGCCGACCTGCTGGCGTTCATCAAGTCCTGATCGCTCCTGATCGAGTGAATGGCCCGATGCACGTTCAGGCGAGGTAGCCACCGTCCGCGGTGAGTGCCGCGCCCGTCACGAAGCCCGCATCGGGCCCCGCGAGATAAGCCACGAGGCTGGCGATCTCGCTGCCCTTTCCCATGCGCCCCAGGGCGATCAGCGACCGCACGCGTTCGCCGATCTCGCCCTGTGGCGACATGTCGGTGTCGGTCGGCCCCGGCTGCACCACGTTCACCGTGATGCCGCGCGGGCCCAGGTCGCGCGCCAGGCCCCGCGTGAGCGAAGCCACCGCGCCCTTGGTCATGCTGTAGACCGACGAGCCCGGGAACCCGCTGCGATCCGCCGTCACGCTGCCGATGGTGATGACGCGCCCGCCCTCGCCCATGTGCGGCACCGCGGCCTGCGTCGCAACGAACACGGCGCGCACGTTGACGGCCACCATGCGATCGAAGTCGGCCAGCGCGTAGCCGTCGACCATGCCAGGAATCAAAATGCCCGCGCTGTTGACGAGCACGTCGAGGCGACCGAAGGCTTCCACCGTTTGCGACACTGCCTGCTGCACCGCTTCCGCGTCGGCGCTGTCGGCCTTGATGGCCAGTGCCTTGCCGCCTTGCGATGCGATCTCGTCCGCCAGCGCCTTCGCCTTTTCGTCCGATGCCGCATAGGTGAACGCAACCGCCGCGCCATCGCTCGCCAAGCGACGCACGATGGCCGCGCCAATACCGCGAGAGCCGCCAGTGACCAATGCGGCCTTGCCGCTCAATGCTTCAGACATGATGTTTTTCCTTTTTAACGGATTGATCGATCCGGAATAGAGCCAAAAAAATGCGCCGGGAAGGGCGCTCCTTGATCTGTCTGCCCGCCGCCTACTTCAGGCTTCGGACAGCCACCTTCACCACGCCGCGCAGCGTCTCGGCCGAGGCGCCACCGCGCGCCGCGATCTTCAGCCCCGAGAGCGTGGCCGACACGAACTGCGCGGCATCCCGCGTGTCCACCGCCTTGCCGATCTCTCCCGCCGCCTTCGCCTCGGTGATGCGTCGCTCGATGGCCGAGAGCAAGGTGCGGCCCGCCGTGTCCGTGAGCAGCGACACCTCCGCATCCGAGCGGCCAAACTCGCAAATGGCCCCGATGCCGAGGCAGCCAGGCTCCGCATCGGTGCTCGGCTTGGCTGCCATCGCGTTCAACATCGCCTCGATGCCCTTCAGCGGCGAACTCGCACCGTTGAGCACACGGATCTGCTCGGCCACGCTGCCGGCGACGTAGTACTGCAGCGCCTCGAGGTACAGCTTTCGCTTGTCGCCGAAGGTGTCGTACATGCTCTGGCGGCTGATGCCCATGGCCTTGAGCAGCACCTCGGTGGAGGTGCCGTCGTAGCCGAGGTCGGAGAACACGGGGATCGCGCCCTGCAGGGCAGTCTCGCGGTCGAATGCTTTGGGTCGGGCCATGGCGCGGAGTATAGATAATTCCGGACTGCATTGTCCTGAACTGATCGATATCCCCTTCGACCCGCAGCTCCTCTTAGTATTCGCCAAACAACATGAAGACCTGAGGAGCCCTCGTGGACATCTTCGAAAACGTCCTTCTCATGCTGGTCGCGGCGTGCCTGCTCCTGCTGGTCTCGCGCCGCCTCGCACTGCCCTACCCCTCGCTGCTGGCGCTGGCCGGCGTCGGGCTCGGTGCGATGCCGTGGGTGCCGCACATCCACTTCGATCCGCACCTCGCGCTCGCCCTCTTCATCGCACCCGCCCTCCTCGACTCGGCCTTCGACACCTCCCCGCGCGAACTGCGGCACAACTGGATGCCGCTGGTCTCGCTGGTGCTGGTGGCGGTGCTCTTGACCACCGCCGTGGTCGCATGGGCCGGCTGGGCCTTCGCGGAGCTGCCGATTGCCGCGGCCATCACGCTCGGCGCCATCGTCGCGCCGCCCGATGCGGTGGCCGCGGCGGCGGTGATGCAGCAGTTCCGCATTCCACGGCGCACGCTGTCGCTCATCAACGGCGAGAGCCTGCTCAACGATGCGGTCGCGTTGCTGGTGTTCGGCGTCGCGGTGTCGGCGGCGGGCGCCGCGCACCAGCCGATTGCGAGTTCGCTGCCGATGCTGCTGGTCGCGGTGCCGGGTGGCGCCCTGGTGGGCATCTTGCTCGCCAAGATCAACCTGCACGTGGTCGGGCCGATCTTTGCTGGCACGCGCTCGGCCATCATCTTCCAGTTCGTGATGACCTTCGCCGCATGGATCGTGGCCGAGCGGCTGCACCTGTCGCCGATCATCTCGGTGGTCGCCTTCGGCATGACGCTGGGCCAGTACGCGCCGGGCCGCAGTGCGCCGCGGGACCGCGTGCAATCGTATGCGGTGTGGGGTGCGGTGGTGTTCACGCTCAATGTGCTCGCGTTCTTCCTGATGGGGCTGCAGGCGCGCGGCATCCTCGACCGGCTCTCCGGCCCCGCGCTCACGCATGCGCTGCAGTTCGCGGGCCTCGTGCTCGCGCTGGTCATTGCCGTTCGGGTCGCGTGGGTGATGTTCTATGGGGCGGTGATGCGCACCGTGAAGCACCGGCTGGGCCTGAAGCCCAAGGGCATCTCGATTCCGTCGAAGCGCATCGGCTTTCTCGTCGGATGGTCCGGCATGCGCGGCCTGGTCACCATGGCCACGGCCTTTGCGCTGCCGGCGGATTTTCCGGGGCGCGACCTCATCGTGCTGAGCGCGTTCGCGGTGGTGCTCGGCACGCTGGTGATCCAGGGCTTCACGATCGGGCCGCTCATCAAGGCACTGAAGATCGAGCCCGACGAATCGCAGGACAAGGAAGTCTCGCTCGCGCGCATCGCGATGATGGATGCGGCGCTCTCAGCACTCGAAGCGGAGCGCGGCGGCGAAGCCAACGCCGTGCGCGACGAATACCGCGCCGCACGCACCATCGCCGCCGACGAGCGTCAGCCGCAGGCCCAGACCGCGCACGACCGGCTGCGCGCCACGGCGATCCGCGCACAGCGCCAGGCGCTCGATGCGCTGCGCGAGAGCGGGCAGATCGAGGACGACACCTACCATCGGCTCGAGGAGGAGATGGACTGGGCGGAGCTCAATGCGATTCCTGCCAACGATGTGCGGCTGCAGAGCGTGTAGCGCTTGCGCCCCTCTCTTGCTCCTTCCCCTTCCGGGGGAAGGTTGGGATGGGGGCACGACGGCGTTCAATTCATCGCCGCGCCATATCGAACGCCGCTTGCCCCCACCCCTGCCCTCCCCCGGAAGGGGAGGGAGAAAAGCCGGGCATCACGCCTCCTCGTACCACCGATCCTTCGCCAACATCACCCGATGATGCCCATGCCCCGACGGCATCATCGGAAAGCAGTTCTCCTGCGCCGCGACCTGCACGTCGAGAAAGAACGGTCCTTCGCTCGCGAGACATTCGGCCAGCGCCGCTTCGAGTTCGGCTGGGTCCGACACCCGCCGAGCCCCCCATCCAAAGGCCTTCGACAGCGCCACGAAATCCGGCAGCGCCTCGTTCCAGCTGTGGCTCAGCCGGTTGCCGTGATTCAGCTCCTGCCACTGCCGCACCATGCCCATGTAGCCGTTGTTGCACAGCACCAGCTTCACCGGCGTGCGGTGCTGCACCGCCGTTGAAAGCTCCTGGATGTTCATGAGCACCGACGCATCGCCGCTCACGCACACGCAAAGCGCATCGGGGTGGCCGATCTGCGCGCCGATGGCGGCGGGCAGGCCGTAGCCCATCGTGCCCGCGCCGCCCGAGGTGAGCCAATGCCGCGGGCTGTCGAAGCGCAGGTACTGCGCGGCCCACATCTGGTGCTGGCCCACGTCGGTCGAGACGATCGCATCGCGCCCGCTGCGGCCGATGGCCTGCTGCAGCGACGACACGAGCTGCTGCGGCAGGATCGCATCCGCGCGCGGCTCGAACTTCAGGCAATCTTCCGCGCGCCAGCGCTCGATGCGCTCCCACCACGGCGCCAGCCGCTCGGGCGCAAAGCCCTCGGCGGGCAGCAGCGCCAGCACCGCATCGAGGATCGCCGCGCAGTCGCCCACCATCGGCACATCGACCTGCACGACCTTGTTGATGCTCGTCGGGTCGATGTCGATGTGGATCTTTCTCGCATGCGGGCAGAACTCGTCGAGCTTGCCGGTCACGCGGTCGTCGAAGCGCGCGCCGACGCACACCACCAAGTCGGCCTCGTGCATCGCGAGGTTCGCTTCCAGGTTGCCGTGCATGCCCAGCATGCCGATGAACTTCGGGTCGGACGCAGGGAAGGCGCCGAGCCCCATCAGCGTCAGCGTGCAGGGCGCGTGCAGGCGGTTCACCAGTTGCGTGAAGGCTTCGCAGGCAGCCGGCCCCGAGTTGATGAGCCCGCCGCCGCCATAGAGCACCGGGCGCCGCGCGGTCGAGAGCAGGTCGGCCGCGCGCTGCAGCATCGCCTTCGGCGGCAGCGCCGCCCTGCTCGCCCGCAGCGGGCGCAGCGGCGTGGGGGCCGCGCCATGACCCAGGCGCATCAGCTGGATGTCCTTCGGCACATCGAGCAGCACCGGACCCGGTCGGCCCGTCGATGCAATTTCGAGCGCGCGCCGCACCAGCGCCGGCACGTCGTCGGCCGCGCGCACCTGCTGGTTCCACTTGGTCACCGAGCGCGACATGCCCAGCGCATCGCTTTCCTGGAAGGCCTGCGTGCCGATGACCGCCGTGGCCACCTGCCCGCTGATGCACAGCACCGGCACCGAATCGCTCATCGCATCGAGGAGGCCCGTGATCGTGTTGCCCACGCCCGGCCCCGAGGTGACCAGCACCACGCCGACACGCCCCGTGCTGCGCGCATAGCCCTCGGCCGCATGCACCGCGGCCTGCTCGTGGCGCACCAGCACATGGCGCAGCCGCGGCTCGCCGTGCAGCGCGTCGTACAGCGGCAGTGCGGCGCCGCCGGGGTAGCCGAAGATGGTGTCGACGCCGCACTCCACCAGCGTATCGAGCAGGGCCTCCGCCCCGTTGCGCACACGCGGCGCGGCTTCGGGGTGAAGGGACAAGGAAGACGTGAGGGGTATGTCGAGCAATCTCATGCCGTCAATTCTTCCGTTCCTCAGGCAGAATTTGCTTCTTTCTTTTGGCTCATTGGGTCCAATTTATGAAAACCAATCGGAAAACATCGACTTCCGAAGAAGGATCTTTCGACAAGATCGACATGGCCATCCTCCGCGTGCTGCTGCTCGACTCGCGCAAGACCCTGCAGGAAATCGGCAACGAGGTCGGCCTCTCGCCCACCAGTTGCTGGACGCGCATCAAGAAGCTCGAGGCGCAAGGCGTCATCAAGCGCTACACCGTCGACGTCGATCCGGCCAAGCTCGGCTATCACGACTCGGTGATCGTGCAGGTCACGCTCGAGAGCCACACCGACGAGACGCTCTACGACTTCGGCCGCGTGCTCGCGACCATTCCCGAGATCCAGGAGGCGTACCTCGTCTCGGGCGACTACGACTACTACATCCGCATCGCGGTGCGCGACACCCGCGACTACGAGCGGCTGCTGCGCGAAAAGCTCTACAAGATCCCCGGCATTCGCCACAGCAAATCGCACTTCGTGCTGCGGGTGCTCAAGGAAACCAGCGTGCCCGTCATCTGAAGATGCGAGCATCGCGTTGACCTGAACTCCCCCAAAGGATCTTCGGATGTTCGATTTCTTCAAGAAGAAAAAGCCGCCGGCCCCGGCCGCCACCGTCGAGACCGGCCCCGCCGTTCCCCTGCCCCTTGCCGGACGCAAGGGCCACGTCGGCGCCATCGAGGCGGTGACGCTCGACGGCACCATGTACTTCTTCGGCTTCGACTTCAGCAGCGACCTGGTGCTATCGCCCCTGATCGCCGACATCGACCTCGCGGCGCGCTTCGCGAGCCAGCACATGACGCAGCGCGACGGCACGCACGACGAGGCCTACTGGCGCGAGCTCGCGGGCTACGCCGTCGAAGGCTCCGAGCTTGCGACCAAAGAGGAAAGCCGCACCTTCAGCACCGAGTCGCTGGCCGCGGCCATCGCAAGCCTCGCGCGCGTGCGCCGCGAAGGCACGGTCGAGCCCGGCTTCGGCATCGAGTACCACCTGCGCTATCTGCTCGGCGCAGCGGGCGGATGGGAGGTGCCGGAAGAAGCTGGAACCGAAGACGCCGACGAATGGATCGATGTCATCAGCGGCAACGAACCGCTGGCCGAGGGCACGACGCTGACAGACATCGCCGGCCGCCTGCAGGCGCACCTGAACGCGCTGGTCGATACCGCGCCGGGCAACTGGTCCACAAAGTTCGCGGTGTTGAAGGGCTGAGCCCATTCCAACCGGATCAGAGCCGGATCAGCTCCACCCGCCGGTTCTTCGCGCGCCCCGCCTCGTTGTCATTCGGCGCCACCGGCTCGGCCGCACCGGCACCGCGCGTGGTGAAGCGGCGCGGGTCCACGCCCGCCTTCACCAGCACGCCGATCACCGCGACCGCGCGGCGCTTGGAGAGATCGTCGTTGTGCTTCGCTTCGCCCTGCGCATCGGTGTGCCCCACCACCGAGAGCTTGAGCGGCGGGTTGTTGCGCATGAGCTTGGTCATCTCGTCGAGCGTAGGTTGCGACTCGGGGCGGATCACGTCCTTGTCCAGATCGAACAGGATGCCGTAGAGATTGATGCGCCCCGTCTCGGCCAGGCTCTTCTGCATGGCCGAGGCGTCGACGAACACGATCTTGTCGCCCTCCATCGCCTTGGCTTCCACCACGCGCACGAAGGCGTGGTTGCCGACATCGGCGTTGTGCTCGGCCAGCGCGATGCTGGCGTACACGGTGCCGGTGAGGCCGGTCTTCTTCGCGAGCAGGTAACGCCCGCTCACCGAAAAATAGTTGCGCACATAGTCACCGCTTTTGCCCAAGCGCGGCCACTCGGGGTCGTCGAACGCGAGCGCAAAGTCATAGGGCGTGTTCGTGTCCACGCTGTTGGGGCGCTTCTGGTAGCAGGTGGCGTTGGCGGTGCCGCAGGTGAAGAGCACGTCGAAGCCCTTGGCCTTCAGGCTCGCCTCGTAGTTGCGCTGCACTTCGAGCAGCGAACGGCCGGCCGGCAGCTTGTAGTGATAGAGCGAGATCTTGCCCTCGAGCTTGAGCAGATCGGGCTTGCCACCGCCCCAGTTCTGGAACGGCTCCTTGATGAGACCGACCTCGTCGTAGGCCGTGACCTTGGTGCCGTCGAGCACCGCGCCTTCGTAGCGGCCGACGAGGGGGTGGTCTTTCTCGGGCGGCGCGGCGGCGAAGGCGGCCGTGCAAAGCGCGGCCGTTGCAGCGAAGAAGGCGAGCTGTTTCATCGGAGGTGTCGAAAGGAGCGGCGACGCTCGGGATGCTAGGACGGGCACGGGCCGTTGTGCATTCGACGGACGGCCTATGCCGTGGGCAACTCAGCTGACCGAGGCACTGGCTCTGCGGGCAGGACGCGGCGGCGGCTGACAAAGGCGTGAGGCCGGAGGGCGCTTACTTACTCGCAGGGCGCCGGTGCATCGCGTGCTGAATCACGCGATCCCGCGGTCGCCTGTACGAGCCCATACAGGAGATTCCGCATGTCAGCAGCGACACACAAAGCGATTCTGGAGAAGGCCAACGCGGCCATCATCAAGGGCGACTACGAAGGGTTCCTCGCGCTCTGCACCGAGGACACGGAATGGACCTTCGTGGGCGACCGCACGCTCAGCGGCAAGGAAGCCGTCCGCGAGTGGATGGCGACTGCCTACACCGAGCCACCCAAGTTCGAAGTCCATCAGCTGATCGCCGAGGATGACTTCGTGACCGCCCTCGGCGAGATCACGCTGAAGGACAAATCGGGCAAAGACACGCGTCACGCCTACTGCGACGTCTGGCGCTTTCGCGATGGCAGGATGGCCGGGCTGCACGCCTTCGTCATCGAGGCGCCTCTGTAAAGCGGAGCGGTTGCGCTCCGTGCCCGGCGGCAAGAGCCTCACGCACTGCCCGCCTCGGGCGGCATGCGGCGGTAGTTCATTTCGACGGCCAGAGCCTCCTCGCCCGCGGGGGTGATGTTGTACATGCGCAGGCCGAGGGTGTCATCGTCAGGCTGCTCGATGGCCGTGCGCCAGCCCCAGCGCGAGCCGCCTTGTCCATCGCTGTAGCTGCCCAGCATCGACAGGCGCGGGTCGCCGCTGACGCCGATGCTGAACATGATGGAACTGCCGGTGCCGAAACTCTCGGCCCAGGCCGATTCGTAACGGCGCTCGTCCAGGTGGTAGGCGATCAGCGCCACGCCTTCCACAGGCTCGCCGGCACAGCGGCCGGTGTATTCATGCAACAGCACGCGACCGCCCAACAGCATGCGGATACTGCCCCGCTGCACCGATTCGTCAGCCGGCTTGCCAGGCTCGAACCAGAGGCGAAAGCGCCCCTCCCACTGCCCCGACATGCGCGCCAACTGCGCATGCACACCATCAGTCAGAGAAGCTTCGAGCTCCTTGCGCCCCATGAGTTTTCCTTCAAGGCAGTGGCTGATCGGTGAGTTGCGCGGCGAAAAACCGAGATTCTGCCCGCGCCTGATGATGCAAATATGCGCGACGCACCTCTTCCGCGCCGGCAATTTGCAGCGATGAGAAGTGGGGAAGGAAGACATCACACCAACACGCTTTGACGGATGAACCGCTTTGCCGGCTATCGGTGCCATGTGCATTCGATGGAGAACGCGGGGCACAAAAGGCGATGGCCGAAGTGCTGACACACCCCGATCGTCCGACCACATGTAGTGCATTACCTTGAAAGAACGTGCAACAAATGGCTGAACGAGCTGTGGCCGAGCGTCGCACGCCGGCTTCCCGCGGCAACTCGCCCCACAACACGGACGGGCCCAGCGCGGCAGACCTTCTTGAGAACAGACTGGCGCAGTTGAAGTCGCTGCTGTGGTGCTGCTATGGCGATGGCATCGATTGGTTCAATGGCGCGGGGCCGACGCACCTGGGGAACGTGATCTGGCTTGCGGCGGATATGGTGGATCAGGCGGTGGAGTTGCATCAGCGGTGTTTGAGCGAGCGACGGGCTCCGACTTGAAGCAAGCGGACTCCAACCGCTAGGCATGGACTAGAGACGGCACAAGTGGCATCGCGCTAAGTGACCATTCCAGTCGCCAGACTCCAGACTCATCTGCGAGCGATGTTTCGCATGACCGAGCTTTTTCTTGAACACTCCTGCGTCTTAAGTGCGTGCATCGGAAGGCAACCCAAAGATCAAAGCGACGCTCTGCTACGCCCCCAAGGAAGTGGCGTTACTAGCACCTTGGAGCCTCTATCGCTCACTTTTATATTGCAGAATGCAAACGAACGAAATTCTTACGGTCGCCAGACCCACGCCTCGGCTCTTATTCAACTCACCGAAAGAAAAAAAATGGATCAAGTTCTTCTTTTACAAGAGCGCATCGAGTTAGCCACAAGAATAGGCGAAAGTCATTATCGAGAATTTAAAAGCGCAATAGAGGGCCCACCCAATGAAAAGAAGAAAAGATCAGCAAAAGAAATCTGCGCTGATATTTCAAAGACACTCGTAGCATTTGCAAATGCAGATGGGGGGGAACTCTATGTCGGCATCGAAGACGACGGAACCGTAACTGGACTCATGCATAGCAGTGAAGAGCTTGATACTCTGAGAAATGCCTACAAAACCCATGTTCATGCCGACACTCCCTTACCACGCCCTCAAATTAGCTTGGTCGAGATTAAAGAAAAATCGGTACTCTATTTTTCAATTTCCAAAGGAGATCAGTACGCCTACCTCACCTCTGACGGGAAATGTCTGAAGCGTTTGGATCTTGAATCTATACCTGTCGGCTCAGAGAAAATTCAAGCCGAGAGACTTGAGCATTCATCTCGAACTTGGGACAGAACGGTTGAGTCTTCAGCAACGTTGGACGATTTAGATTTCCCATTGCTTCAACAAATCTCCAACCAAATTGCATACGGAGTTACCGCAGAAAAATGTTTGCAGCATTTAGGCCTCGCGGAATTTACCCCTAGCGGACTAAAATTAAAATCAGCCGCACTCCTTCTTTTTGCGAAGGATGTCCGTAAATTTCACCCGGGCTGCTTCGTTCGAATATTTACGATCGATGGCAAGGAACGACGATCAGGGGAGGCCTTCAATGTAATCAAAGACGATATAGTTGCCGATAGCGTAATTAAGCTTGTAGATAGCGCGTGGGAAAGATTAAGTTATGCATTAACCATGCATACATCTCTCACAGATAATGCAAAATTCAAACAGAGCTATATGTATCCTCAGATAGCCTGTCGCGAAGCCTTAATAAATGCAATTGTTCATCGCAATTACGCCATTCAAGGACGTGGAATTGAGGTTAGTATTTTTACCGACCGATTGGAAATAGCAAGCCCGGGACGCATCCTCTCCACGATTTCCCTTGACGATATCAGACAACTAAAGAGCGCACACGAATCCAGAAATCCTTTAATTGCGCGCGTCCTACGCGAGGTTGGCTATGTGCGTGAAATGGGGGAAGGCATTCGCCGCATTTACGACGTAATGCGAAGCAACGCGCTAGCTGAACCAGATATTCAGAGCAGCAACGACAACTTCACAGTTACCCTATTCCACAGATCAATGTATGACCCACGAGTCAAGCTGTGGCTTTCGTTATTTGATGAATTCAACTTACCGGAGAGTCAAACCGCAGTGCTAGCACTTGGATTTGAAGGTAAAGAGTTTTCGACGCAGGACATTATTGATCGGTTAGGTATTGTTGATACCGACCAGGTTCGCGAAATTTTGACACCCCTTAGAAAATTGGGCTTTGTCACTCGAACGAAGAATGACGCCAAAGCGATGCTCATGTCGAAGAAGATGAAAATTCCCAAAAGATCGGTACCAATGTTTGCCGTCATAGCAAATCCCGCGACATCTGCACAACGGACACATGAGGGTGAACCAAGTTATCGCGATGAAGAGAGGGCTATTTCGCAGAAAACAGAATTTGAAAATTCAGATATCGCAGAAGTAGAACAAGGCATTCAGCTTCATGTAGGAAATATTAATTACCGAACGGGACCTGAGGAGCTTTATGCTGCGATAGATGCTAAATGCACAGTACTTTCGTTGGATTTCCCTGAGGATAAACGTCGTGCGGGTTTTAATAAAGGATTTGCCTTCGTCACTGTAGCCATTGATAAGCTCTCTCCAGCCGATATTCTTTCCAAATTTACCAATATTGAAGTAGCAGGACGCAAATTGAGCATTAATTTGAGCAGAGAGCAGGAGCGAAAAATGACTGCCGGATGATATAAAAAACGAGGCGATCAAGCATTGGATGGAAAGAATCTTTCGCTAAAAACTTAGCATGCTCGACGGCGTGATCTCCCGGTCTTGATGCTCATGAAATCGGCACTCTTACCCCGTACATCAAACCGGTGCGGAAGCCCCACTGCCCCCACCTCTGGACTTCCGAAAGAAGATGACAAGCCCCGAAATCAGAAAGTAAACAGCCCCCACCGCCGCATACCCCGCAAACGTCTGCACCACAGGCGCCGCACTCCCCTGCTGCGCCACAAAGAACCCGCCAGCCAGCGCCGACTGCGCCCCGCTCAGCATCATCACCCACTGCCCCTTATCGCTCTTGCGCCGACGAATGGCAGTCGCCAGCTGCAGCAGCCCGGCAACGATCGCCCACCCCCCGAAGATCACCAAAATGATCTGCAGCTTGAGCCCCAGCGAAACCGCCACGGCCACAGTAACCAGCGCGCTCATCCAGAAGTTCAGCACCTGCGTGGGGTTGGCCTTCGCGCCCCCCGTCATCCGCGCGTCCACCCAGTTGGCCAGCGCGTCCCACGCGGGGTAGACGATCAGCAGCCCGCTCGCGACGACGGGTGACCCCTTGGCGACGGTGAAGGCGAGCGCGACCCATGCGAAGGAAAACGCGGCGCGAATGAAGTAGAGCTTGCGCAGCCACGCGGCTCGCTGAATTGGAGACTGGTTGATGTTGGACATGGCAATGGCGGCGAAGACCGCGAGATGTAAAGAAAAAATAGGAAGCAAGAAGGTCGTCGCCCCTCGAGCGAGGCGGGTGCAGGCAATTCTGTTGGGACCGCTCCTGCCGCGGTATCGGTCGAATGACCGACAAGCCCCGAAAGACTGTGCGATGCTGGGCTTTTGCCTCTGCCCCCTCTTCTCTCCCTCATGTCCGACGACTCGACCATCGCCGTCTTCGACGCTGTCCGTGCGCTCGCCTTCATCGGCGATCTGAGCATGGGCCAGCCGACCGACCATTCGCTGCGCACCGCGTGGCTCGCGGGAATGATCGCGACGCAGGCCCGCGCCGATGCATCGCAGGTCGAGGCGGCCCGGCACGTCGCGCTGCTGCGCTGGTCGGGCTGCACGGCCAATGCCCAGGAGTTCGCGGATTTCCTGGATGACGACGTGCAAGGCCGGCAAGCCCTTCTTGCATCACAGAAGCCGCGAGCCAAGCAGCAGCAGCCTCGCAGCGCGCCCCTCCCCAGCGCGATGCTCGCCATGGCCGATATCCATTGCGAGATCGCCGGCGACATCGCGAACACGCTGGGCCTGAGCGCCGATACCGAAGCAGCGCTGCGCGCCATCTTCGAGACCTACGACGGTGGCGGCGTGCCCGGCCTCCTGCAAGGCGACGACGTGCCGCTCGCGACGTACGTCGTGGCGCTGGCGAGCGACCTCGAGATCTTCAGCCGCCTCTATGGGCTCGACGAGGCGCTCGCGCTCGCTCGCGGACGCGCGAACAGCGTCTACCCCGGCGCGCTGGTCGACGCCAGCGCACCGTGGGTCGCGACGTGGATGAAGGCGCTGGACGCGCCCACCCCGCCGTGGACCGACGTGGCCGACCAGCCCGCCTCGATGCTTCAGCGCGTCGGGCTGGAGCTCGTGGGCGACGTGATCGATCTCAAGCTCCCCTGGATGACGGGCTACTCGCGCCGCGTGGCCCAACTGGCGCGCGATGGCAGCGCGCGTGCTGGTTTGGATGAAGCCTTGTGCCACCGCACATACAAGGCCGGGTTGATCCACGGCATCGGGCGGGCGTCGGTGCCCAACGCGATCTGGAACGCGCCCGAGCCGCTGCCGGCCGGGTCACTCGAGCGCCTGCGGCTCGTGCCGTACTGGACCTCGCGCGCTGCCGGGCAGATCGACGGGCTTGCGGCCGAAGCGGAGATCGCGTCCTTCGCTTTCGAGCGGCGCGATGGCTCGGGCTATTTCCGCGGCCGGTCCGGCACGGCGATGCCGCAGGAGGGGCAATTCATCGCCGCGGCCGAGCGCTGGGTTTCTCTTCGCACGCGCCGTCCGTGGCGGGCGGAGTTCACCGAAGCAGAGGCGCTGGGCTGCATGAAGGAAGACGTCGAGGCGGGTCGCTTCGACCAGAACGTTGTCGACGCGTTGCTCGCCTGCGCGATGTCGCATGCGCCCTCGCCCTCGAAGCCTGTAGCGCCGAAGAGTGGCGAGCAGGCTTTGTCGGAGCGCGAGCTGGAGGTTCTGCGCTGCATCAGCAAGGGCGAGAACACCAAGGAAGTCGCTCGCGCACTGGGCATCAGCCCGCGCACGGTGCGAACGCATGTCGAGCGCGTGTTCCTCAAGCTCGAATGCTCGACCCGCGCGGCCGCGACGTTGAAGGCGGCGACCCGCGGGCTGATTTGAGGGTGGGCTCCGGCCGATAGCCGGTGCAGGAAGGCCGATCGGTCGTCGGTCCTGCAACCGGTGCGGTTCGCCATATGGCGCAGCTGCCGTTGTCGGCGTAAGCTGATTTCCGGCCGACCAGCCAAGGTGATGGCCCCAGCAACCACCGCTGTGCCGACTTGTACGAAAGGACCTCCCATGTTGTCCGACTCGTCTGTCACGACCATGCTCCCCGTCAAGGACATGGACCGCGCCCGCGCCTTCTACGAGGGTTGCCTCGGCCTGAAACCCGGGGGCCTGCGGCCCGACGGCAAGTTCGTCTACGCGGTGGGCGGCAGCACGCTGTCGCTGTTCCCCAAACCGGAGGGAACCAAGGCCGACCACACGGCGATCAGCTTCCGGGTCGACGACATCGCCGCCAGCATCGCGAACCTGAAGCGCGCCGGCGTGGTGTTCGAGGACTACGACTACCCCGAGCTGAAAACCGTCGACCACGTCTGCGTGCTCGGCTCGGAGAAGGCAGCGTGGTTCAAGGACACTGAAGGCAACTATCTCTGCATTCACGAGGACATCGCAGAGGGGTAGCGGCAAGGCTTCGGACGGCGTCCGTAGCCGCTGCAGTTTTGCGCCAGCTGAACACAATGACGCCCACGCCGCCCCCGGTCGCGCGCCACTACTGCGCGGTCGAGAGCGGGGCAATACAGATGGTCAGCGAGGACCGTACATGACATCGGACCGCAATGCGTATTTGATGCCTTTCGAGACTTCGGCGCCTTCGTGAACGAGGCCATGCGCAAAAACCAGTGCTTGACCCAACTCGCCTACGACCCTGACGTCTTCAAACCGGGTCGCTCCGCCTTCATAGCCGGCGTTCAGGTAGACGATGAATGTCAGGAGGCTGATCTCTCCGTTCGGCCGATGGAATGGCGCGTCCGAATGCCATTTGAAGCGTTGCCCCGGGCGATAGCGGTAGAGGCGAAACCGTTCGTTCAGCCCCACCGCCTTGCGGCCGCTCATCTCGGTGGGCATCAGCCCTCGTGCGCGCAGCCACAACGATTCTGCGAGCGTCGAATCTTCAAAGACGTGTCGGTCGTTGTCCCGAGTCTCGGTGTCGATTCGTGTGCCCGTTGCCGTGATGATCGGCGCCGGCTCGAATCCGCGCTGCTCTGCACGTTGCACCAATGCCTCGCATTCGGCCGGGTCGATGAACTCGTCGATCAGGAAGATTGCGTTGGAGATTTCGATCCGCTTCATCCGATGCGCCTTGGTTGCTGCAAGGCGGCATCCTGCCACAGGGGATGTTCGATCCTGACCATGAGGAGGCTCCTGATAAATTCCATCGCTCCGACCTCAACCGCCAGGAGCCCCTCATGACGAAACAAGAACTGCATCGCGGCCGTTTGATCGATCACATCGGGCTGGTCGTTCGCGACTTGGCTGCCAGCAAGGCCTTCTACGCGGCCGTCTTCGACGTGCTGAAGATCCCCATGGGCGGCTCCGACGCGCACAACATCTGGGCCGATGAACTGTTCGTTTCGACGCCCGGCAGCGAGGAGGTTCAGGGCCAGTTGACCGGACGTCATCACATCGCATTCCAGGCGCAAAACCGGGCTATGGTCGATGCCTTCCACAAGGCCGCGTTGACGCACGGCGGAACGAACAACGGCGCGCCGGGCGAACGCCCCTACCACCCCGGCTACTACGCGGCGTTTGTGCTGGACCCGGATGGCAACAACATCGAAGCGGTGTTTCATGGCGAGGCAGAGCGGAGTGCGACCTCGGTGCGGATCGCGTTCTGAGAACAAGGCGCGCCAAAACGCCAGCCCATGTTCAACACTGCCTTTGTCGAAAAACGCCAGGGTGAACTCGAATTCGAGGAGCGCCTCGTTTGCCAAGTCCTGGAGCAGCGCGGAATACCCGCGCAGCCCTACACGCGAAAGCGCATTGACCGGCGCGATCTGCCTTTGGATGAGCACAGCTTCATCATGGGTGCGACGCCGTCGATGCACGGCGCGATGAAGCAGTTGGGCATACCGATCCCGCTACCGAACGACTACCCCAAGGTGCTGACCCACCTGCTTCATCGCGAGATCTGGCTGAGCACTCTCGGCGAAGTTGAACAGCGGGTTTCTGCAGGCAGCGAGGAGCCGGTATTCATCAAGCCCGCAGAGCGGCTCAAGAACTTTACCGGCCGAGTGATCGAAAGCCCATCCGATCTGTACTTCATGGGCAATGCATCGCGACGCCAAAAAGTCTGGTGCTCGCAAGTCGTGCAGTGGCAGTCCGAGTTTCGTGCCTACGTCGTCGGCGCAGATGTAGTCGGACTGGATCACTACGGCGGAGACGAGAATGTCCGCCCCTGCGACAGAACGATTGCAGATGCGGTGAAGGCCTACCGCGCAAGCGGCGAGGCACCCGCCGCGTACGGAATCGATTTCGGGGTGCTGAAGGATGGACAGACGGCGTTGATCGAAGCAAACGATGGCTATTCGTTGGGCGCGTATAAGGTCGCCGCTATTCCATATGCCGAGGTCTTGTTCGTGCGATGGGCTGAATTGCTTGCGACTCGGAAGCCCGTGTCTTCGCCGGATCTGGATCACGAGCCCTAACGCCTGAGGTCCCTGCGGCACGATGCGGTCATCTTTGAGCCGGCATCTGGAACGACGACCCGTGCGCGATAGATCAGACGAAGAAGAGGTACCCAATGAAACCCGCAACTGCGTAAGCCGCAATGGCGATGAGCGTCATTGCGGCTTCGGAAGCCACCAGCGCGCCATCGTCGGCGCGCGCGAATCCGTACCAAGGAAAGGTCAGGCCTGTTTCGCCGAAATCCGTTCGGACCAGTCCCAAGGTAACCACCTTGAAGGCGCTCAGAAACAGCAGAAGCAAAGCGCCTTCGCCCAGCACATGCACCAACGCGTACAAGGCGATGGCTGCGGGTGCGAACAGCGCCAAAAGGGCAAGGGTGCCGACGGTGCTCGCCGCAAGCTCGTCTCTGTGAGCGAATGCCAGGAGCACGGCGCAGACCCAGATGATTGCAGCGACGATCCAGTGAGTTCGGGTCATTGCCTGAGGTGAAGTGGATAGCTGGAGCGACGGACCATGATGCGAAGAAAATCCGTTCATGGCTGTCTGTTGCCGATGGTAGCCGCGCGCTGTACAGGCTACCGTTGCCCCCTCCTCGCATTCGCATCTTCGCTTCCACCTGCTTCGAACTTCATCGACGAACCGCCGCAGCTTCAAGCAATGAAATCATCCCCAACCGACCTCTTCATCGACAAAGGCTATCTACGGCTGGAAGGCTTCCACCCGAAGAAGCAGGTGGCCGGCGTCAAGCAGAAGCTGCTCGACGAACTCAAGCGGCTGAAGGCCTTGCCCGGAGGAAAGAGCCTGCCGGGTTCGCTGCAGCGACTCCCCCTCTTTCAGCAGATCGGAAAGCTGTCAGCACTCGTGAAGGTTCCGGGCTTGCACGAGGCGCTGGTGACGCCTGACCTCATCGAACACGTCGCGCGACTTGGCGGGCGCGCGCCCTCTGCCATTCAGGACACTCAACTGCTGCTGTCTCCGCCCAGCCAAGGCGCTTCGACGCTCGCGGGATTGAACTGGCATGTCGACATCGCGGCCAGGCCGCAGGACCCGCTGCCGGGCGTGCAGGCCTTTTTCCTGATCGACGACGTGGCACCCGGCGGCGGCGCAACCCTGGCGCTGGCCGGATCACATCGCGTCGACACGCCGGGGCAAGCTTCGGCCTCGCGGCTCCGGGAAGTGCTGAAGACGCCCGGGGACAACATGGATCGCAGTCTTCAGCAGCTGGGCATCGGCATCGTCGAGATGTCCGGGCGCGCAGGCGATGTCTTCCTGATGGACCTGCGTCTCTTGCACACGCCTTCGGTCAACGCAACGAAGAACGTGCGGATGATGGCGACGGCTCGCTGCTTCTTCTCCAAAGGCACCTGAAATCACCGTGCGCGGATGACAGGGCTCATTCCGCATCCGAAGAGCCATCCTTCTTGAGCTCGGTGAACTTGGCTGCCATCGTCGGGTTGCCCCGCGTCAGCTTCTTGATCGTCACGTCCTGCGCCTTGTCGTTCGCAAGACGAAGGTTGCGATCCGTGCTGAGCAGCGCCTCCTTCGTCTTTTGCAGATGTTCGATCGATTTGTCGATCTCCGCGATCGCTTTCTGGAAGTGCCCGACGGCAAGGTCGTAATTCCTTGCGAACGCGGCCTTGAAGGTTTCGAGTTGAGTCTCGAACCTGGTCACGTCGATGTTCTGCGCCTTGACGAGTGCAAGCTCCGACTTGTACTTGAGCGAGTTCATCGCCGCGTTGCGCAGCAGCGTGATGATCGGAAGAAAGAACTGCGGCCGCACCACGTACATCTTCGGGTAGCGATGGAACATGTCGACGATGCCGGTGTTGTAGAGCTCGCTGTCGGGCTCCAGCAGGGAGACCAGCACCGCATATTCGCAGCCCTTCTCGATGCGGTCCTTGTCGAGCTCCCTCAGGAAATCTTCGTTCCTGTTCTTCGTGGCGGTGCGATCGCTCTCGTTCTTCATCTCGAACATGATCGAGACGATCTCGGTGCCCGCCTCGTCCGCGTCGCGAAAGACGTAGTCGCCCTTGCTGCCGGTGCGCGCGTCGTTGTCCTTCTCGAAATACGCCCTCGGAAACGCCATCGCGCGGATGCGGTTGAACTCGGTCTCGCAGTGCTGCTCGAGGGTCTCGCCCACCATCTTGGTGGACAGGCGAGCCTTCATGTCCCGCAGGCGCTCGATCGCGTCGTCGCGGTCCTTGATCTGCGTCTCGTACTTGTCCTTGAGCGACTTCTCGGCGAGCTGCTTTTCAAGCTCGGCTCGCCCAAGGCCGCTCTTGAGTTCGTCGCGCTCCTTCTCGACCGCACTCACCGCCTCGGTGACCGCGAGCCGCTGCGCCACCTCGATCGCGTCGAGCTTGGCTTTCAGGGCCTGGATCTCCGCGTCCTTGGCGGCGGCGCCACGCTCCAGTTCGCTCGCGTGCTTCGCCTGGGCCAGTTCGGCGGCGGTTCGCTTGTCCTGCTTGGCCTGCTCGAGTTCGTTCGCGAGCGCGTCGCGTTCCTTTTCCACCGCGCTCAAGGCCTCGCTCACGGCGAGCCTTCGCGCGACCTCGCCGGCATCGAGGCTGGCCTTGAGTTTCTGGATCTCTGCATCCTTCGCAGCGGCAGCCGTCTGCAACTCGCCGGCCGCCTTGGCCTGGGCGAGTTCGACGGCATTGCGCTTGTCCTGCGCGGCCAGCTCAAGCCGCTCGTGCAACTGCTTGTCGAACTCGCTGTCGCGAACCTGCTTCAGGATGTCGGCGTACCCGGCCTCGTCGATCTTGAAGGCCTTCCCGCAGTGCGGGCAGATGATTTCATGCATGACTGATTACTTGCCGCATGACGATGCTTCGGGGGGTCTCGATTCGCCTCATGCGGTGTACCTTGATTGCTGTAGGGCCGAATCCTGCCACGAGTCGGCGGTGCCGCCTTGGCATGCGAGGGGCGATGGACGCCTCGCATGCCGGCAGCGGTCACGCGGCCACGGCCCGCGCAGAGCTCCGAAGCAGGCTCACCACGCTCCCGCTCAACGCGGCCACGGCCGCCATCCCCAGCCCCCAGTGCACCGCGTTGTGCGGCGACAGCAGCGCGAACGCCAGGCTCATCCACAGGCTGCCGAGCGTCAAGCCTGTGAGCCGCGCCGTGCCCTGGGCGCCACCGGCAGCGCCGCTGCGCTCCCTGGGTGCCGAGAGCAGCATGTTCTGGTTGTTGGGCGTCTGGAAGAAACCGAAGCCCAGGCCGGCGAGGCTCGTGAACACCGCGATCGGCAAGGCCGGGTTGCCGTGCAACGGCCACAGCGCGCACAGGGCCAGGCCCAGCGCGAAACACGCGCTCCCTGCCGCGCACAGCCACGCGGTCGGCACGCGCTGGGCCAGGCGTGCCGACAGCGGCGCGGCCAGCATCACCGCCAGCGGCCAGGGAGTCATCAAGAGGCCGGCGGTCACCGCGCTCTGGCCGAGTTCGTGCTGGATGTAGAACGGCAGCGCCACCAGGGCGGCCATCTGGCCGGTGAAGCAGCACACGGAAGCGATGACCGAGACCCGAAAGGAATGCACCCGCAGCAGGTCGAGCGGAATCAACGGTGCCGCCTTGGGCATCTCGCGCCGCACCAGCAGGACCATGCAAGTGGCCGACAGCGCGAGCAATGCGCCACCTTGCAACGGATGCATCACGAGCCGGTCGCTTCCCATGACGAAGGCGGCGAACATGGCCGCGTTGAGCGCGATGCTCCACACGTCGATGTGGCGCGCCGAGCGCGGCGGGCTCGGCAATCCTGCGCAGGCGGCAAGCACGACGAGGCCGATCGGCAGGTTCACCGCAAAGAGCCACGGCCAGCTTGCCGCGGAGAGCATGAAAGCGCCAAGGGTGGGACCCGCCGCCGAAGCGGCCGCGACGGCGAGCGCATTCCAGGCGATGGAGCGCGCCAGCAATCGACGCGGATAGGTGAAGCGCAGCAATGCCAGACCAAGGGGCATCACGGCCGCACTGCCCAGGCCCTGAAGGCACCGTGCGGCCACGAGCCATGGCAGCGACGGGGCCAACGCGCACAACACCGACGCCGCGGTGAACAACGCAACGCCGCCGGCGAACACGCGCCGATACCCGAACCGCTCCCCGACGGCAGAAGCCGGCAACAGGAACATGACCACGGCCAGCTGGTAGGCGGTGACGATCCAGACGGCATTGGCGGGTGTCGCCTGCAATTGCTGCGCGATGCTCGGCAGCGCGATGTTGGCGATGGCGCCGTCGAGCACCACCAGCACGCCCGCGCCCAGGATTGCGGCGACGGCCGCGAGGCGCCGGGGCAGCGGCAAGCCATCGGCGTCTTGTACCGCGTTCGCCTCTTGGGTCTGGACGGTGCGGGTCGGGGTGGAAGAAGCGTTCGGTTGAAGCGTGGATGACAACATGATCGGCAACTGGAAGAGGCACGCTTTATCGCGTCAGGTCAGCTTAGGACCGCGCACACGGCTTGCCCAGCGCGCGGCGCGCAGCTTGTTCCTGCATGCGGCGCCTGTCGAAACCATCGCAGCCGTGCTAGGTTCCGGACATGCCCACAGATGCCGACCTGAACCTGCTGTTTGCGTTGAACGCGCTTCTGTCCGAGGGCAGCGTCGCCAAAGCCGCCGAGCGCCTGGGCCTGAGCGAGTCGGCCATGAGCCGCGCGCTCGCGCGGCTGCGGGAATCGACCGGGGACGAGCTCCTGGTGCGCGCGGGCCGCGCGATGGTGCTCACGCCGCATGCGCTGGCACTGCGCGATCGCGCGAGGGAGCTGGTGCAGGAGTCAAGCGCGGTGCTTCAGCCCGCGGGTGCGGACATGGACCCTCGCACGCTCCAGCACCTGTTCACCATACGGGCCAACGACGGCTTCATCGAGGGCTTCGCGCATCAGCTGGTGGCGCGTGCCGCCCAGCAGGCGCCGGACGTTCGACTGCGCTTCGCACCCAAGCCCGACAAGGACGTTCGCCCCCTGCGCGAGGGATTGATCGATCTGGACATCGGCGTGCTCGGCGAGTCGGGCCCGGAGGTGCGGGTGCAGGCGCTGTTTCGCGACCACTTCGTTGCCGTGGTGCGCGAGGGCCATCCCCTGCTCGCCGCACCCGGCATCACTGCCGAGCGCTACGCGGCCTGCGACCACGTGGTCACGTCACGCCACGGCCGGACCGAGGGGCCGGTGGACGTTGCGCTCGCAGCGATGGGCCTGGTGCGCAATACCGCGGTCGTCGTGCCCAGCTTCAGCACCGCCTTGTCGATCGCGGCCGCGACCGACCTGGTGGCACTGATCCCTTCCTCGTACTTCGAACACCTGAGGGCACGGGGCACGCTGTGCTCATTTCCGCTGCCGATGCCCACGGAGCAGATCACCGTCTTGCAGATGTGGCATCCGCGTCTTGATCGGGATCCTGCGCATCGGTGGCTGCGCGGATTGGTGCTGGAGGTTTGCCGGCCGCTGAATGAGCAAACGAAAGCGCCGTGATTGCATCCGAGCCTTGACCTTGAAGGTCGGCTTTGCAGCGGACGCGCCCCCTTGCGTCGTGTGAACGGGCCCTAGACTCCCGGGTTCGGCCAGGACCTGACGTTTGCAGCACCTGTGCCGGGCCGACAAGAACAAGCCCCCTCCCCTGGCCACTGCCGCGAGACAACCCGACCATGCAATCGACCGGAACCCTGCGCGGCATCGCCGCGATGCTGTTGGCCTGCGCCTTCTTCGCTTGCATGGACGCGCTGCTCAAGAGCCTGGCCGGACACTACCCACCGGTGCAGGTGATGGCGCTGCGCGGCCTCACGGCCCTGCCCCTGGTGTGCCTCTACATTGCCTGGCGGCGCGAAGCGGCCGGCGTTTTCAACCGCCGGGTGCGTTGGCGTCTGCACCTGCTGCGCACCGCGCTCAACATGACGATGCTCGTGCTCTTCGTCCATGGCCTGAAGACCCTGGGCCTTGCCGAGGCCTACACGCTCACTTTCATCGCTCCGCTGCTGATGGTGCTCATCGCCGTGCCGCTGCTGGGCGAGTCGGTCCAGCCGCGGCACTGGATCGCCATCGGGCTAGGCTTCGTCGGTGTCGTCATTGCACTGCGGCCCGAGCAGGGGGCGTTCCTCTCGGCGGGTGCTCTGGCGATTCTGGCGGCCGCAGTCTGCTATGCGCTGTCGAACGTGCTGGGCCGGCTCATCAGCCGCACCGAATCGAGCGCCGCGCTGGTCTTCTGGACCACGGCCGGCATGGCTGTCGGCGGCAGCCTGCTGTCGGCGCCGCAATGGGTGCCGATCCAGTCCGAGCACGCGTGGGCGCTTGCGGGCCTGGCCATCAGCGGCTTCCTGGGCCAGTTGGCCATCGCCGAGGCCTTCCGCCACGGCCAGGCCGCCGCCATCGCCCCCTTCGAATACAGCGCCCTCGCCTGGGCGCTCGTGCTGGACTGGTTGTTCTGGCAGGCCACGCCCGATGCATGGACGCTGGGCGGCGGCGCGTTGATCATCGCGAGCGGGCTTTGGTTGGCGCGGAGCGAGGCGCCGAGGTCTGCGGGGAAGAAGCGGCAGGTGGTCTGAGCTGCGGCGGGGCGAGGCGCGCGTTCGAAGTCGCATGTTGTTGCAGCAAGATCAAGCGGGAACATTGAAATGGCTGAACGACGGCTTGGGGTCCAAGGCTCTGGAGGCGAGGACTGGATACAGTCGGCCAGGAGTCGACGCTCAACAAAAGAATCACAAGATGGCTGAATATGAATTTCAAGGCGAGTGGCTGGTGTCTTTGCCACCCAAACACCAAGTTCTTTTCCTGACAGCACTCAGCCACTCACTGACTATCGCCGGTCGTGACAGCTATTTCCCTCAGACGGAAGAACTCGAGCACCCCACTCATCTTCGCCGGATCAACGAGATCCAACATCGTGTCGCGGCCTGTACATATGAACTTCTAGTCAATCTTTCGACAGAGAGTTTTCAGCGCTCCATCGCTCGGCTTGTGCTCGATCAATCTGACCACAAGCTGCTGGCGAACATGCAGTGGGCGTGGCGAACCGCCAAAGAAAGAGTGTCGACAGACGCTGACATTGCGGCGCCCAACCATATGAACTTGGCGAATAGCTCCGAAACGCTGTGGGTTGGGGCCCTTTCAGACGACGACTGCATCCGATTCATGGTGCTGCTTGCGCACGGTTTGACAATTGGGCAGCGCGTGCTTTGCTATGACAGGAATGTCGAGGGGGTTAAGCAGCTCAACCAGGTCAGTCATCAGGTCGCAGGGCTGCTCGTTGATCACTTCAACGGCCGCACGCGGCCATTGTTTGAGCCATTCTTTTTCAAGTTGACTGATGCACAGGCGCGCATCCAAGGCGATCAGGCTTGGGCTTATGCGAAGAGCCACTTTGACGCCTGACGGCCACAACCAGTCAGTTGCCGAGAATTTACCGGTTTTCAGGTATTCACCTCCGGCAGGACCACACTTACAGTTCGTGAAACTAAAAGTTACGGACTTGGTAATGATTCAATTTGGACGGTTTGCGCGTTGTGCCGCATGGAGCGGCGCAGCAGTGGTGGCCCTGGTACTTTCCGCATGTGGCGGGGGCGAAGGCGGCGGGTTATCAGCCTCGTTTCCTGTGTCGGCACAGCCCCCAGCGCCAGTCGATGTACCTGCATCGGTGCAGCAACCAGTCCCTTCCTACACAGTCGGAGGTTCAGTCAGCGGCCTCACTGGCAGCTTGGTGCTTCAGAACAATGCAGGCGACGACCTGAAACTCGCGGCCGACGGCAAGTTCACTTTTGTCACCGCGCTCACCGAAGGTTCGGCCTATGTGGTCAGCGTGCGCACCCAGCCCTTGTGGCAGTTCTGCACTGTGACCAAGGGCAGCGGCAAGGCCTCGGCCGACGTCGGCGATGTGGCGGTCGCCTGCTCGGCGGCGGTGGCGCAGGTGTCCACGTTCGCTGGGTCCGGCACTATCGGCTCGGTGAATGGCAACGGCAGCGCGGCGTCTTTCTACCTCCCGTACAGCGTGGTCGTCGACAAGAGCGGCAGCCTACTCGTCTCGGATACGGCAACGAATCTTGTGCGAAAGATCTCGCCCGCTGGTGATGTCACGACATTTGCGGGCGGTGGCAGCAGCGGTACTTCACAAGACGGCAATGGCACGGCAGCCTCGTTCTCGGGCCTGTCCGGTCTTGCGCTGGACTCCACAGGCAATGCCTATGCTGCGGAATTCGGCGGCAACCGCATCCGCAAGATCACGCCCGCAGCCGACGTGACCACGCTTGCGGGCAGTGGCGCCATCGGCTCGCTCGATGGCCACGGCACCTCTGCCACGTTCAATACCCCTTCTTCGGTGGCCACGGACGCCGAAGGCAACATCTACGTGCTCGAATTCATCGGCGCCGTTGTCCGCAAGATCACGCCTGCCGGCGACGTCACCACGCTGGCCGGCTCGGGCACTGCAGGCTTCGCCGACGGCACGGGGACTGCTGCATCCTTCGGGCAGGCCTATGGCATTGCGACTGACGCTGTCGGCAACGTCTACGTTGCCGACAGCGGCAACAACCGGATCCGCAAGATCACGCCTGGTGGCGTGGTCACGACGCTGGCCGGTTCAGGTCAGATCGGCGCGACCGATGGGGCCGGCAGCTCGGCATCATTCAATATGCCAGGCGGCCTGACGGTTGACAGCGACGGCAACGTCTACGTGGCTGACACAGGCAACAGCCTGCTGCGCAAGGTCACGCCGGCAGGCGTGGTCTCCACGCTCGCCGGCCAGCCCGGTGTGCTGGGCGCGCAGAACGGCATCGGCGCGGCAGCCACGTTCAAGCAGCCTTACGGGGTGACGGTGGATGCTGGCGGCAACCTGTACGTGGCCGATACCTTCGGCAACCTGATTCGCAAGATCACACCAATCCGTGCTCCCTGAGCTGCACTTGCCGGCGCGCAGCGCAGGAACGTTTCCTCGTCGTACGTTCAGCACGCTGGCTCACAAATGTCAGCTTCGAAGAAGTGGGAACAGCTGGTATGGGCCCCTAAGCCGTCATCGGCAACGCCCCAAAGCGTTTGCACGTGACCGCCTCGTCCCCAAACTTCAATTCGAGCGCAATACGAACAAGCGCAGGATAGGCAAACCAGTACTGCCGACGAAGGGCATCACTCACAAACTGGTCACCCAGTTCCGAGCGGTAATGGCGTTCATGCCATGCATCAAGCGGCTCGCTGTCGATTCGCCTGAGTCGCTTTCGACAATGAGTCATGAGCGCCGCAAACTGGCCTCGGGTCCGGATGCCGAATCTCGCGAGCTCCGGCAGGAGCTCTTCGAACGAGGCCTCTCCATAGTCGTTCTTCTTCGAGAAAATCTTCCTCATCGAAGATTGGAGCAGTACCGAATTGAGCGGCTCGGCGGCGCGGAGTCTTCGTGCAGAAATCGGCATCTTCATCCGTGGATCGGTTGCGTTGAATCAGGGCGCTACGCCCGAAACCAGATCCTGAGCGTCACATACATCGCATAGCCAAGGGCAAGCACGATCCACGTCAGGAAAAACACGTGGGCCCAGCACTCCCCGGCCCACGTCGTGAGGACGTAGACCTGCATCTTGCAAGTCTCGCCGATGCATAGCACCTCACCTTGAACCAGTGCGCGCAACAGGGCGAACAGGAGGTGGCACCCCAAGCCCGCGGTCACCAGATCCCACCCGCCGATGCCACCGCTCATGCTTGTCAGGCGGCGGGTTTTTTTCAACCTTGGCCGAGTTGCTCGGCAAGCCCGACGATGATGCCCTCGGGGCCGCGAACATAGGCGAGCCGATACGAATCTCCGTACTGCATCTGCCCAATGATTTCCGCGCCATGGGCCTGCATCCGCGCGACGACATCGTCGATGCCATCGACGGCAAACATGACGCGGCGAATGCCCAGGGCATTCACCGGCGTATCCACGGGCCCGAACCTGACGGCCTCTGGCGTGTGGAACTTGTCCAGTTCGATTCCCTGCCCATCGGGCGTGCGCAGCATCGCGATGGTGGATCGCACGTCTCCAAGCCCGATGAGTTTCCCGACGGAAGGCCCTTCCACCGTGGTCTGGCCTTCGAGTTCGAGGCCCAACTCGATGAAGAACGCCTTCACCGCCTCGAGATCGTCGACAACGATCAGGACGTTGTCCATTCGCTTGACTGTCATGTCCTTCAGTCCTTTCTTCTTCAACGGTTTCGGTCGACTGTAGTCACTCGCATTGTTCGACTCAATCCCTCGACGCCCTCGACTGGATGCCAGGTCTCTTTTGGCAGAAACCGAAGCTTCGTTGTCATTGCCGCATCCACCCGCAACTCCTAGACTCGCTGCGCAGGAATGCCTTGCATCAAGGAGTGAGCAGCATGTCAAAGCTTCGATTGAGAATCTCGATGTCGCTGGACGGTTTCGTCGCCGGCCCGAACCAGAGTTTGAAGGAGCCACTCGGCACTGGCGGCGAGCAATTGCACGAGTGGGTATTCCAGCTGGAGGCGTGGCGGCGTCCGCATGGCCTGGAAGGCGGCGTGGTGAACGAGAGCACGCCGGTGATGGAGGAAGAGCTCGCCAACATCGGGGCGACCATCATGGGCCGCAACATGTTCGGCGGCGGCCCGGGCCCGTGGAGCGAGACGGACCCCTGGGACGGCTGGTGGGGCCGCAATCCGCCGTTTCGCCACCCGGTGTTCGTGCTGACGCATCACGCGCGCGAGCCATTGGTCATGGAGGGCGGCACGACCTTCACGTTCGTCACCGACGGGATCGAGAGCGCGCTGGACCAAGCCCGGCGCGCCGCGGGCGGAAAGGACGTGGCACTCGCGGGCGGCGCCCGCGCTGCGCAGCAGTACCTGAAGGCGGGCCTGGTCGATGAAGTGCAGCTTCACCTGGCACCCACGCTGCTCGGCGGCGGTGAGCGCCTGTTCGACGACGCCAACGCCCTGCGGGGCCTTGCCATGGTGAAGACGGTCGCGACGCCGGATGTGGTTCACCTGAAATTCGCGAAGAAGTAGAAGCGTGCCGGAGGCCGGGCGCCGGCCCCCTCTCAATCCAGCCTGATCCCGGTGCGCCTCGCCAGCGCCGCGTACTTGTCGATCTGCTGGCGCAGGAACTCGGCGAAGACCTCGGGCGGCTCGACCGAGACGACGACGCCGTCGCTGGCCAGCCGGTCGCGGATGTGCGGGGTTTGCAAGGTCTTCGCGATCTCGGTGCTCAGCGTGTCGACGAACCGCGACGGCGTACGAGCCGGCGCCACGAATCCGTAGAAGCCGACCAGCTCGAAGCCGGGCAACGACTCCGCAATGGCGGGCAACTGTGGATACGCCGCCACACGCCGCGCACTCGTGATGCCCAGCGCCCGGATGCGCCGCGCCCGCAGGTGCGGCAGTGCAGACTCCAGCGTCACGAACGCCAGCGGCAGGTCGCCGCCGATGAGCGCGCGGTAGACCTGCGAGCTGCCGTTGTAGGGCACATGCTCGAGCTCGACATCGGCTTCGATGGACAGCAACTCGCCGGCCAGGTGCGACACCGAGCCGATACCCAGCGACGCGTACTGCAGCGGCGGATCTGTGCGTTGCGCCAGCTCGATCACCTGGGCCACGCTGCGGGCAGCGAAGTCCGCCTGTGCGACCAGCACGACGATCGAATGACCGCCCAGGCAAATGGGCTTGAAATCGGTCAGCGCGTTGTACGGCATGTGCTGGCGCATCGCCTGGTTGACGGCGTGCGGCGAAAACACGATGCCGAAGGTGTTGCCGTCGGGCGCAGCCGTTGCAACCGCCTGCGTGCCGATGATCATGCCGCCGCCCGGCCGGTTGTCGACAAACACCGGCCGCTCGAGCGTGCCCGACAGGTCCTTGGCAAGCAGGCGCGCCATGAAGTCGGCGGCGCCGCCGGGCGCCTGCGGCACGATCATGCGCAGCGCCCGGGTCGTGCCGTTGGCGGCCAGCGCGTCGCGACCGCAGAGGCCGGCCGCCGCCATGGCGGCGAGCATCGCGCGCCGCGTGACGGACGTGGCGCCGCTCACCGTCGCAGCCTGCGCGACGCGCGCCGGAATTCGGCCGCGAGCGCTGCGGCCGATGCGGTCAGCGGGCGCATCGTCGGGGTCATCAGGTACTGCACGGCCGGCGGCAGATCGAGCTCGATGGGCAGCACCTTCAGCAGCCCCTCTGCTCGCAGCGGCTCCAGCGCGGCCAGGCTGTTGAGCGTGACGTAGTCGCTCTGAAGCAGCATGGAGATCAGCGCGCTCGACGAGTCGCAATGCGCCACCAGCGTCGGATCCGGCAGGCCATGTTTGCGCATCAGCGAGACGATCGCCGGCCCGCCGATCTGCTGCACGCTGTAGAGCCAGCCATAGGGCACCAGGCTCGCGAGGTCGCGGGCATCGGCAGCCGGGTGACCCGCGCGCACGACGATGCCCAGGTCGGAACTGCACAACTGCTCGGTGTGCAGGTCGGAGACGCTCTGGTCGGTGGGCAACGGGCCGACCGCGAAATCGATCCTGGCTTCGCGCAGCGCCGCGATCGTCGACGACGAACGGCCGCCGAGCACGCTGATCAGCGAATTCGGCGTGTGCTCCCGAAAACGTGCCACGGCCACCGGCAGCAGCATGGCCTCGGCGGTGGCCGACAGGCCCACGGTGATGAGTTTGTGGCTGTCGCCGCTGAGGCTCTCGATCTCCTCCTGCATGTGGCGCAGCTCTGCATCGACGATGCGCGCGCGGCGCAGCACGATGCGACCGAATTCGGTGGGTTCGACACCCCGTGCGGAGCGCACCAGCAGCGGCACGCCCAATGATTTTTCGAGCGCAGTGAGGTTCTTGCTGACAGCGGCCTGCGCAAGGCCGAGCTTGCGCGCGGCGGACCGGACACTGCCAGTTTCGATGACTGCTATCAAATCTCTTAGATGGGCCTCTCGCACAATGTCTCGTATGTAATTTTCGTTTTGATCTAAAGGATTATCCGGCAAGCGCCACTGGAACGCAGCGCCATGACAAGCGCCTGTGGAGAGCGTCGCAACGCAACGAACGCCAGCATGCGTGCGGGTTTGCGACGCTCGCGTCGCATTGCAGGCAGCACTTCTGTGCTCACCTTTGGTGAACGAGTTAACCGCCGAGTTTCTTCCGGGATGCGGAGGCCACGACTAATCTCCGCCGTTTCCGAAATGCGGCACTGGCGAATCACAGATCCGAACAAGACCCACATGCGACTTTCCCTGACAGATCGCGCCTGGCCTGCATGAACCGGCCCCTGCTGTCGCTTGCGCTCGGCGCGATATTGCCGTGGCTGGCCGTGCCCGGCTTCGCGCAAGGTGCTGCGACCACGGACGCCGCCGCCGAGCGCACCAAGTCGCTCGGCGTCGTCACCGTCACTGGCGGCCAGCCGACCTCGCTGCCCACGCAGATTCCCACCACCATCGAAGGCGTGACGCGCGAAGAGATCGAGACGCGCATCAACGCCACCGACAGCGAAGACGCGCTCAAGTACCTGCCCAGCCTGCTGGTGCGCAAGCGCTACATCGGCGACTACAACCACGCCATCCTCTCCACCCGGGCCTCGGGCACGGGCAACAGCGCGCGCTCGGCCGTGTACGCCGATGGCATCCTGCTGTCGAACTACCTGGGCAACGGCATCGCCAACGGCACCAACTTCGCGCCGCGATGGGGTTTGGTGACACCCGAGGAGATCGAACGGGTCGACGTGATGTACGGCCCGTTCTCGGCCGCGTACCCAGGCAACTCGGCGGGCGCGGTGGTCGACTACGTCACCCGCATGCCGACGCAGCTCGAGGCGCACGTGAAGCTGGGCTACGCGTCGCAGCCCAACGACCTCTACAGCACCCGCCAGACCTTCAACAGCTGGCAGGCCAGCGCCTCGCTGGGCAGCAAGAGCGGCGACTGGTCGTGGTGGATCGACGTGAACCGCACCGACAGCGAAGGCCAGCCGCTGACCTTCACGACCGCCACGCTGGCATCGGGCACGCCCGGGCGCACGGGCATGCCGGTATATGGCGCGCTGGGCGGCCTCAACACAACCAACACGCCCTGGTACATCATGGGCACGGGCACGCAATACCGCACAGTGCAGGACCACGCCAAGCTCAAGCTGGCCTACGACTTCTCGCCCACGGTGCGCGCCACCTACACGCTCGGCTGGTGGCAGAACACGGGCAGCGGGCAAAGCGCGAGCTATCTCACCAATGCACAGGGGCAACCGGTGTACAGCGGCCTCGTGAACATCGGCGGGCGCAGCTTCAACCTGGCACCCACCGCCTTTCAACTCACCGAGGACGACGCCACGCACTACATGCACGGCCTCTCGGTCAAGAGCAACACCCAAGGAGTGTTTGACTGGGAGCTGGCCGCCAGCCTCTACGACTATTCGAAAGACACGCAGCGCTCACCCACCACTGCGTTGCCTCTCGCGGCCTACGGCGGCGCGGGCACCCTGCAGGACCAGCGCGGCACCGGCTGGAACACCCTCGCAGCCAAGGGCACGTGGCGCCCGCAGGGCGTGGGCGGTGCGCACCTCGTCGACTTCGGCGTGGGGCGCGATGCCTACAAGCTCGGCATCGTGAAGACCAATGTGCAGGGCAACTGGCAGGACGGCCCCGCGTTCACGCCCGTGAGCAACGTCGGCGGGCGCACCGAGACCTACAGCGCCTGGGCGCAGGACGCCTGGTCTTTCGCGCCGAAATGGAAGACGGTGCTCGGACTTCGCTACGAGAAATGGAAAGCCACGGACGGCTTCACTGCCACCGCCACGAGCGCGCAGCCCTACGCTTCGCGCAGCGAGTCGGACCTCTCGCCCAAGGCCGCACTGGCCTACCAGCTCACCAGGTCCACGGTGATCAAGGCATCGGTGGGTCGCGCGGTGCGTTACCCGACGGTGGGCGAACTCTATGGCGCCACTTCGGGCGGTGCGCTCTCGTTCATCAACGACCCCACGCTCAAGCCCGAGAAATCGTGGACCGGCGAACTCTCGGCCGAACAGGACCTGGGCACCGGCCTGCTGCGCGCCACGCTGTTCCACGAGACCACGAAGAACGCGCTGTACAGCCAGCTCATTCCCAACACCACCATCTCGCGCGTGCAGAACATCGACAAGGTACGCACCACCGGCGTCGAACTCGCGTACACCGGGCAGAACGTGTTCATCAAGGGACTCGACCTGGGCGGCAGCCTGACCTATGCCGACTCGAAGACCGTGGCCGACGCCGCCTTCCCCGCCGCCGTGGGCAAGTGGCAGCCGCGCGTGCCGCGCTGGCGCTCCACGGTCTACGCGACCTACAAGCCCGATGCGCGCTGGGCCCTGACGGCGGCCGCGCGCTACAGCGGCCGGCAGTACTCGAACCTGGACAACAGCGACGTGAACGCCTTTGCCTACTTCGGCGCCAGCAAGTACTTCACCGTGGACCTGCGCGTGCGCTACCAGATCGACAGGCAGTGGTCGGCCGCCTTCGGCATCGACAACGCCAACAACGACCAGTACTGGAACTTCCACCCGTATCCGCAACGCACCTACACGGCCGAGCTGCGCTTCGACCTGTGACTTGTGACGGGGTTGTCAGGGCGCTGCGGCCCGTGGCGGTTGGGCCCAGGCCTTGTCGCTCGACCAGTGGAAGTGGACGATGCGAAAGCTGTCGCCAGCGCGGCGCACGATCGCCGTCTCCTGCATCACCTGGTCGATCGGCTTGCCATCGGGCAGCTTGCCGGTGACGTGGTAGGTGCTGAGCACCCAGCGCTCGTTGCCGCTGCCGCCCACACGCCGGGCCTGCAAGCGCCAGTCGGAAACGGCGGCCATGTCGATGTCGCCCGGCAGGTGGCTGAACGCATAGGCCTCGACCGTTGCGTCCGTGACACCGAACTCGAACACCACCAGTGAACGGTCCAGGTAGGAGAGCGCGCCACCCGTGTCCTTGCGCTTGAGCGCCGCGTGGAAGCCATCGACCGCGTCGGCCGGCAGCTTCACGGTCTGCGCCCCTGCAGCGCCGGCCAGGGCCAGGCTCGCGGCGGCGAGCAGCAGGCGCGCACCGTGGCCGATCGTCGTCCCCGCGCGCGGTGACTTACGCATTGGCATCGACCAGCTTGGGGTCGATCAACTCGATGACGACGATGTCGCCCACGGCCACGCCTTCCATCGAAGGATCGGTGTTGCGCACCGTCAGCTCGTCGGGTGTATTGCTCTTGAGCCACAAGGTCTTGCCGAACATCTTTCCCCGTATGAAGGTCAGCCGCCAGCCGCGCATTTCGTTGCGCTTGGGCGCCACCATGCCCGGGCCGATGGGCTCGAAGCGCAGCGTGGATGTGCGGCCGGCCTTGCTGGCCTGACCCACGCCGGTCACCTTCGCGGTGAAGCGCCGCACTGCGGGGTCGACTGCGTCGTGACCGGCAATGCGCATCTCATCGAGCCGCATCGGATCGGCCGCGGCATGCAGCGTGAGCAGCATGGCCGCGCCCATCGCCGAGGCCCGCACGCCGGCCAGGATCCATGTCGTCAGCAACATCGCTGCCCTTTGCCTGAATTGAAAGTCGGCGATGTTATCGACGCCGCGTTCGTGCGCAAGGCACGGCAATGCATCCCGCTCGGCGTCCACGCGCGAGGCAGGCGTGCGAATTTCGTGTCGCAACGCCAGTGTCCACGGGGGTTTGCGGCAGCCGCACTGCTTCGATTCATGTGCTCACCTGCGATGAACGAGTCAACCGTTGGTCATCTTCTGAAGCGTGGCATTCACAACTAACCTCGCCGGCCATTCCCCACCACATTCACCCGACATGCCGGCTTCCGTGACGAATCGCACCCGCTGGCCCTTGTGGCTCATGACGGTGCTCGTCGTCGCCCTGACAGCATGGTGGTGGTGGCCGCCGTCGTCCGATGACGCCGTCGTGTCGGCGCCGACCCCGATGGTCGCTCCGACTCCAACGCCGGTGATCGCTCCAACGCCGATGCCGACGACCCCCAAGCCGGTCGACGCCGCGCTGTCCGCGTCGGCGTTCAAGCTGGTCGGCACGGTCGTGGCGGCCGATGGCGTCGACAGCTTCGCGCTGATGCGTCGCACGGCGGATTCGCAGCTCATGCAGCTGCGCGTCGGCGCCCACGTCGAAGGTTTGACCGTCCGCGCGATCCAGTCCGACAGCGTCGTGCTGGATGGCGCGGGCCAGGCCATCGTGATCGAAGCCGACAGAACAGTCGCGTTGCCAGCGCCCTCCCGCGCAACCAGTTCCCCTCCTGCCCCGGACGTGGAGCCGGCATGGGCGGGAGACCCTGCCCCCTTCGGACATTGACGCGAAAACCCTCCCCCGCTCTCCCCAGGCCCCGTGTTTTTTTGACAGAGAAAGAAGAACCATGAAAAGAAGACAACCCTCCAAAGCCAACCTGTTGTTGATTGCTTCCCTCACCGGCGCGCTGCTGCTCGCGGCGTGCGGCGGCAGCAACGACGGCGGCGCGACGCCCATCATCATTCCGCCTGCACAGCCGCCGGCCGGCTCCGAGCAACCACCCGCCGACACCGGGCCGGTGGCCCAGGACTACGTGACACCGCCCAGGATCTGCGAGCCCGGGCCCGGGGACCAGGGAGAACCGGGCGTCAACGGCCACATCCCCAAGTCGGCGATGTACGACGCCACCGCCAACCCCGATGGCTTCCAGGGCTACTGGTGCGGCGCGAGAAAGGTCGCCCAGCACACGCTGTTCGGCCGCGGCGCCTTCGGCGACCTGCAGATCAAGGCCAAGGGGACGACACGTTGCGCCTACGCCTCCAATCGCGATGGCGCGGCGGGCGGCGATGCGGCACTCACCACCGGCATCATCGTGTTCGACATGAAGACGCCCTCGAAGATGCAGGTCGCGTCCGCGAGCGGCGACACCACCGTCGTCGGCACCGCACCGTCGGCCAGCGTCAAGGCGACGAGCACCAACAAGTGGGGCGAGGAAACCACCGCCACCACCCCCGTCAACCCGAACGGGAAGATCCTTCGCACCCCGGCGGCGCTTGAAGCCTATTCGGGCCTCGAGCTCTCCGGCGACCTGCTGGTGGCCGGCTACAAGGACAACAGGATGGTGGACGTCTATGACGTCAGCGATTGCCTGCACCCTGTGCCGCTGAACGCGAACTACCAGTCCTCCGGCGGCCACCACGACGGCTGGCTCTCGCCGGACGGCAAGACCTGGTACGGCGTGCCCTTCGGCACCACGGCCAAGGACGGCGGCACGACGCTCATCACGGGCGGCACCTCCCCCACGGACGAGAACTTCGCCAACTACACCATCGACAACAAGCGCGTCGACGTGCACATCACCAGCCTGGACGATCCGAAGAATCCGAAGCTGCTCTTGAGCTGGAACCGGTCGATGCTGCCCGACGAGGTGAAGAGCAACAAGAACTGGCGGATCATGGCCGCGACCAACGTGCACGACGTCAGCACCAACCCGGACGGCACGCGGATCTATCTCGCGGTGTACGGCGGCGGCGGCCAGGTGGCCGGCAACCTACCGACGCCCACCACGACGTTCTGGCGCGACCAAACCTGCGCCAACGGCCTGCTGGTCATGGACTCGAGCGACATCGTCAAGCGCGTGGCCGATCCGAAGCTGAAGTACGTGAGCTTCCTCTCGTGGTGCGACCAGCAGCCCAACCCCGAGTTCGAGCAGGGTGGCTATGCCCGGATGACCTCGACCTCGGCGACGCACGCGACCGAGTGGGTGCGGCACATCAACGGCAAGGAGTACATCGTCTCGACCGACGAGTCGTATGCCCTGACGACGAGCGACACCAACGGCCTGCCGAACCAGTGCAAGCAGCAGAGCTTCGGCCGCATGATCGACATCTCGGACGAGAAGCATCCGAAGATCGTCGGCACCTTCGAGCAGGATGCCAACAAGGCCAGCGTCTGCCCGACGCTGGTGGCGGAAGGCGGCAACGTGCCGATGGTTCACTACCTGAACTTCGACGACCGCAACAACATGCGCATAGCGGTCTACGCGGCGGCCTCGGGCGGCATTCGCTTCGCCGACTGGACCGACCCGACGAGCCCGAAGGAAATCGGCTACTACGTCGCCCGGCGCAACACGCCCAGCAAGATGGACTTCTCGCGTCCCGACCCGCGCTATGACGCCGACAACTGCCTGTACTACACGGGCTGGAACCAGGGCGGCCTGGTCTCGATCGAGCTGACCAACCCGCAGTACAACGCGTGCATGAGCCGCACCGCGAGCGTCAAGGGGAAAGTGTCCACGGCACAGGGCGACGTCACGGTCTCGCTGGAAGCCAGCCGTGGCAAGGACGGCCCGACCGTCAGCCTCAGCGTCGATGGCGCAGGCAACAAGGTGCAGCTGACGTCGGTGACGCGACTGGGCTCGGCCATCGATGCGGATGGCACGCAAGTCACGGCGACGAAGAACTCGGTGCAGATCGACGGTGCCGGCACCTTCAACGACCAGCCGGCGAAGTTCCGCCTTCAGGTGACCGACAACGGCGGGAACAAGGGCTTCTTCTCGCTGACCTGCACCGAGGGCTGCTCGTTCACGACCAATGGCTACCTCCAGGCCGGCGGGAAGCTGGCGGTGGAGAACCTGAAGAGCTGATCCACACCTCGGGTCGCATCGACGACCCGACATCCCTGCCCCCCCAAGCCCCCGGCTCTCGATGAGTCGGGGGCTTTTCTTTTGGCTCCACAAACGCTCGTGCGGTCGATGGTGTGCATGCAGCGCTCAAGTGCAAGGACATGGATGGCTTGCGCGCTATCGCATGTGGGGCGTGCGCTGGTGGTGTTCGAGTTCGGCAATGCGAGTGCGAGACGATTGGAACTCGAAGGCCCGACGACGCGCGCTGGTGCCGAGCAGCTGCCGCGACAGCGGCAAGCTGCCCGACGACAGCGCGATCGATCAGGTGTCGGAGATGACGATCAGCCCACGATGGGCTGCGCCATGATCCAGAGGCTCAGGCTTGTGTAGGCCACCATCAGCACGAGCATCGGCAGCTGGCTCAACAGCGCCGCCCGGTGGCTCGCGAAGCGGCGCGACGCCTCGACATGGGCGACGACAACCGCCAGCACATGGCCGACGACGATCAGCGTGACCGCCGTGTACCAGTACACGGCCGGGCTGACGATGCCCAGGTCGACGGCGCGGCCGCGCGTGCCGAACAGGTTCCAGCCCCAGCCGAACGGGTCCGACGCGAGCGGGACGATGAACTGCCCCGTGGTCAGCAGCAGCGACGCGTAGTGCGCGAGGTGGTAAGCCACGGCGATCGGCACCAGGCTCCAGACCATCGCGTTGAGGTCCGCATGGGCCGAGCTGCCGGCCAGGCGCAGCATCCACGCGCCCACGCAGCGAAAGATCAGCACGAAGGCCAGCGGGAACAGCAACAGCACCGCGGTGTTGAGCCATTGCGTCTCGTCCATGCCTGTCGCGGAGGAGAGCGTGAACAGCGCTTCGGCCACCGGGCGCGAAGTCTGTGCGGCGGTTCCGATGCGGTCCATCAGCGGCGTTTCGTGAAAGCCGTCGAAGGTGACCGTTGCGAGCATCAGCAGCACGAATGCGGCCACCGAACTGGGCACCGGCCCATCCGTCAGCAGGCCGGCGGCGTAGGGCCGCAGGCGCAGGCGCGCCGGCTCGGTCGGCGTCGCGCTGCGCAGCTCGAGCGGTGCGAAACGGCCCAGTACGCGGAACACCATCGCGAAGGCATCGGCCCGGCTGCGCCAGGCCTCCACGCCGAACAGCAGCATGCCGCACCAGCTCGACACCGCGTAGGCCAGCAAGCCGGAGGCGAGCGCGCGGGGCACATCCTTGTCCTGCCAGACCAGTTCGGCCCACGCGAAAGCGAAGAACAGCACGACCGCCGGCCATGCACCCAGCCATGCCGGCCAGGGCAGACCCAGCGATTCACGCCCGCCGATCACGCGGGCGACCGCGCGATACAGCACGGGCAGCGGATTGACGATGTCCCACAGATCGCCGACAAGCGCGCAGAAGAAGGCCATGCCCACCCACCACAGCACCCAGACCATCGTGACGATCAGGTTCGCATAGGCGTCCTGGTTGCCGAGGAAGCCGGTGGCCAGTGTCAGCGCGAACACCGCGCAACTCACGGTTCGCAACACGACCGCAAGCGGATGCGCCACGCGTCGCAGCAGCGAAAACCGCAGCAGGTCGACGCTGCGCAGGAACGATGCGCCGAAGTCGCGCTGCCGCGCGAACAACGCCAGCGCCACGAAGGTCAGCACCAGGGTCGCGCCCGCTCCCGTGAGCCACAGCCACAGCGGCAGCGGCAGGTCGAAGCGCTGGCCGAAGCCATGCGCATGTGCGCTGGCGGCCACGCACGCAACGGCGAGACCGAAGCCGGATCGGAAGGTTTTCAGAGCGGGCCTACGGATGCACTTCGATGAACATCACGGCGCGGTGATTGCCCGGCCCATGGCGATGCTCGTGCACCGGGAAGCGGCCCGCCAGGTCGGCCTTGAAGGCCAGCAGCGCGGTCGCGGGCGGCGCGACCTGGGTCTCGATGTCGTAGCCGTGCAGGTGCAGCACCAGGGGCTGGTCGCTGACGACGCTCACCTGGACCTGGTCGCCCTGGCGCACCTTCAGCGTGTCGTCGCCCTTGATGCGGCCGCCCACGAGTTCGACCGAGAACTTCGGCGAGGCGGCCGCGGCGGCACCTGCGAATGGCGCCAGCGCCGCCAGCGCGATCAGCCGAAGGCGCAGGCGGTTCGGATTCGTCATGACGTTGTCCATGCTCACTCCGCGTACTGCCCTGCCGCCTTGATGACTGAGCCCCACTTCTCGATTTCGGCTTCGACGAACTTCTTGTGCTCCGGCCCGTTGACCCGCGCGTCGCTGATGATGACCGCGCCGAGCCCTTCCTGGCTCTTGACGAAGCCGGGGTCTTTCAACGCCACCTTCAGCGCCGCGTTCAGCTTGTCGGTGACCGCCTTGGGCGTTCCCTTGGGGGCGAAGAGGCCGTGCCAGATGCTGACGTTGAAGCCCTTCAAACCGCTCTCGTCGAGCGTCGGCAACGCCGCCAGCGCGGGCGTCTTCAGGCGCTGCTGCGTCGTCACCGCATAGGCCTTCACCATGTTGCCTTCGATCTGCGCGGTGGTATTGGTGGTCTGGTCGCACATGACGTCGACCTGGCCGCCGATGAGGTCGGTCATTGCCGGCGCCGTGCCCTTGTAGGGGATGGTCTGCACCTCGATCTTCAGCGCGTTCTGCAGCATCAACCCGCACAGGTGCGAGGCCGAGCCGATGCCCGCGTTGGCCAGGTTGGTCTTGCTGGCGTTGCCTTCGAGCCATTTGCGCAGCTCGGCGAAGTTGGTGGCGGGCACCGTCTTCTTGCTGATGACGGTCATCGGCACCTCGTTGATGAGGCCCAGGTACTCGAAGCCGTTGAGCGTGTCGTAGGGGAGCTTGCGGTACAGCGCGGGCGAGGTCGCCATGCTCACGTGGTGCAGCAGCAGCGTGTAGCCGTCATTGGGCGCGCGCGCCGCCTTGGCCGCACCGAGCGTGCCGCCGGCGCCCCCGCTGTTGTCCACGGCGATGGCGACATTGCCCAACTGCTTGCGCAGCGCCTCGGCGAAGTCGCGCGCCACCTTGTCGGTCGGCCCCCCGGCGGCGAACGGCACCACGAGCGTGATCGGCTTGTCGGGATACTCGGCAAAGGCAGGGAATGCGGCAATGGCCGAGATCGCGAACGCGATCGTGAGGAGGCGCTTCTTCATTGATTGTTGTCTCGAAGGATAGGAAGCCGAAAATCCTATCGATCGCCTGCGCCGGGCAGAAGATGCCCGGTTGTTAAGGCAGTCACTTTAGGTGAACGCTGTGCGGGCGGCTTGTGCCTCATGGGTGCGGCGCGCAAAATCGCACTCCCGACCTGGAGGATGGAACATGACGATTCCGTACTTTGTCCTGACGCGTGATCAGCGCGAAGTTCCTCTGAATGTGCTTGGCACGCAAGTCACCGTCCTGGCGTCGAACGCGGCGACAAACAGCTACGGGATCACCTTTCAGCAGGGGGACGAGGGAACCGGCCCGCCTCCGCACAGCCACGACTGGGACGAATCCTTCTACGTCCTCGACGGCGAGATCGACTTTCATTGCGATGGACGCGTGCACGCTTGTCGTCCTGGAACGCTGGTCCACGTGCCGCGCGGAACGGTGCACGGCTTTCAGTACGGCAAAGGTGGCGGCCGGATGCTGGAGATCACCGGGCAAGGCGCCTTGGCTGCCCAGATGTTCACTGCCGTCGACCACGAGGTTCCAGCGGGCCCACCCGATGTTCCGACACTGCTGGCCGTTCTCGAGCGCCACGGCGTCACAGTGGCGGCCTGAGAAGGTGTGAACGACGCGCCGGGCTTGTCCTTGCCCCTAACTTGCGGCTGCCTTGGGCCACCCGACATCTGCAGCGCGACGAAGACTGGCTTTCACAACCTGGCGATGAAAGGGAGCGATGACCGATAAATAGGCTCGTCCCAGGAGGTTGTGGCAGTGGACGACAGTCGAGACCGTCAGTTGCCCACCGCGTGTGGGAGACAAGTCGGGCGTGTGGAGTACCGACACCCTGAAATCGAGGTGCTTGTCGTCCTCGCCCAAGACGATCTCGGTGGCACTTCTGCCGTAGACCTTGAAGATGCCAATGCGGTCAACGCTGGCTTCGTTGGAGAGAGTCGCAAGGTGTTTGGCGGTCTTCAGACCAAAGAACGCAACGATGGCATCCCGGACGTTGGTGAGCCATCCGATCCAGGATGGCTGCTGCGCAATGAGGAATCGCCACAGGACATCCGGATCGCTGGAGGTGCCCAAGGGAAGTTGAACCGCAAATGCGTCAGCGAGATTCACTGACTCATAAATGGTGGCGACGGCAGACTGCGCGGGGAGAGCAACCGGCTTTACCAGTGTGAGTTCGCTTGGCATGAATGGCACTCCAAGGTCTAACGGATGACGTGAGGGACGGGAGACAGCGGGCGCGTGACGAGACCTGTGTTCCCGGCAATCGCAGTCATTGGAATTCTCCAGCACCCCGGAGAGGAATCGCTCCCGGTCCCCGCATCTTATGCGTGGCAGGTCGCACTGGATTCCATAGGGGACACCAGTGGAAAAGCTCGGCCTCCTGTTCGTCGCGGTCTTCGCTCAAAGAACTGTCCCCGCACCGAATCGAAATCACCTCGAGCCCGCGCAACTCCCCGCAATCCACTCCCTCACCCACCGATGCCCCGCATCCCGATGCCGCCGTTCATGCCACAGCATCGCCATCTCATACCCCGGCACCTCCAGTGGCGCCTCCACCACCCGTAACCCTGGCGCGCCGCGCGCCAGCCGCTCGGGCAGCATCGCCACCATGTCGGTCTCGGCCAGCACCGACATCATGAAAAGAAAGTGCGGCACCGACAGCACTACGCGCCGCGTCAATTCCATCTGCGCCAGCGCATCGTCCGTCGGCCCCGTGAATCCGCCGCCGGCCGGCGACACCACCACATGCTCCATCGCGCAGAACTGCGCGAGCGTCGGCTTGCGTTTCAGCCGTGGATGCCCCGCCCTCCCCGCCAGCACATAGCGCTCGTTGAACAGCACCCGTCGATGCAGCCCAGCGGGCGCCCCCACGCTCGTGTGAAAGAACAGATCGATCTCCCCATGCTCCAGCTGCCGCGCCATGCGCGACGGCACGGCCTCCACCACGGCCAGCCGCGTGTTCGGTGCTGCCTTGCGCAGCCCGGCCAGCGCCGGCAGCAGGATGGCCGACTCGGCATAGTCGGCCGCAGCCACGCGCCAGGTGGTGGTCGCCTCGGCGGGGTCGAAGGGTTTGGTCGGCGCCACCGCACGGCCCAGTGACTCCAGCGCTTCGCGCAACGGTTCACGCAGTTCGTCGGCGCGCGCAGTGGGCCGCATACCGCGCTGCGCGGGCACCAGCAGCGGGTCGGCGAAGGCCTCACGCAGCTTGGCGAGCTGCACGCTCACCGAGGGCTGCGAAAGGTTCAATCGCTCTGCGGCGCGGGTGACGTTGCGCTCGGCGAGCAGCACGTCGAGCGTGATCAACAGGTTGAGGTCGAGACGGTTGAAATTGTTCATGGCAATGGCTGGAATTCGAACTATTCATTTCCAATATATCGCCATCGCTCCTAACCTGCGGACATGTTCTTCATTCCACAGGCAACCCAACCGTGAAAGTCCTCCTCGTCCACGCCCACCCCGAAGCCCGTTCGCTCAACGGCTCGCTGAAAAACTTCATGGTGGAGCGCCTCACGCAAGCCGGGCACGACGTGCGCGTGTCCGATCTCTACGCCATGCAATGGAAGGCGCCGCTCGATGTCGCCGACTTCCCGCACGTCGAACCCGGTGCGCATTTCGATCCTGTGCTCGATTCGCTGCGCGCCTTCGAGGGCGGCACGCAGCCGGGCGACATCGCCGGCGAGCAGGCCAAGCTCTTGTGGGCCGATGCGGTGATCTTCCAGTTTCCGCTCTGGTGGTACTCGATGCCCGCCATCCTCAAGGGCTGGGTCGAGCGCGTGTATGCCTATGGCTTTGCCTACGGCATCGGCGAGCACTCCGACACGCACTGGGGCGACCGCTTCGGCGAAGGCACGCTGGCGGGCAAGCGCGCGATGCTGGTGGTCACCACCGGCGGCTGGGCGCCGCACTACAGCCCGCGCGGCATCAACGGGCCGATGGACGACCTGTTGTTTCCCATTCACCACGGCATCCTCTACTACCCGGGTTTCGAGGTGCTGCCGCCGTACGTGGTGTACCGCACGGGCAAGGTCGATGACGCGGCCTATGCGCGGATCACCGAAGAACTCGGTGATCGTCTCGATGCGCTGTGGACGACAACGCCCATCGCGTTCCGGCCGCAGAACGCGGGCGACTACGAGATTCCCGCCCTCACCCTGCGGCCCGACATCGCGCCGGGCCGCACCGGGTTCGCGGCGCACGTGGCCGACTGATCGATCAAGGCAGCACGGGGTTGGCGGTGGCGTTGGCAATCGCCGCGTCGGCATCCACGCGCAGCATGAAGCGCCTGGCCACCAGGTTGTTGGCTGCGGTGGTCACGGCTGCGACGTAGCCCGCCTGGTCCGTGTAGCGCTCCTGCAGCGACAGCCGCGGATCGGTGGTGCCGGCGCGCAGCGCGCTCGTCTTCACGAACGGAAAGTACGAACCGAAGAGCCCCGCCTGGTCGATCGTGCCCGGCTTGTTCGTGTAGTTCCATCCGGTGTTGGTGCCCACGGGCACGGCCACGTCGATGCTGCGGATGCCGGCGAGGTCATTGCCGTCCGCGTCCACCTGCGGCACGAGGATCGCGTAGTCGCGGCCCAGGTACGCGGGCGGCACCTGGGTGGCGATGCCGGTCTCGTCCTGCGGGCGGTAGCTCGGGCCCCAGTCGAGCAGCGAGTAGGTGTTGACCAGGCCCGTGTAGTTCGCGCCCGGAATGGCCGGGAACTTCACCTGCGCCGGGCGCACGAGCGTGGCGTCCGCGAGCTTGGGCACCTGGCTGTCGGGCGGCGTGGTGCCGCTCACGACCCATTCCTCGAGGTTCTGGTACAGCGCGCGCACGACGGGTATGACGCTCGCGTTCGCATTGGTCGCGTAGAGCGCGCCGGCACTCGCGCCCGGCAGCGATGCAAGGCCCAGCAGGTGGTGCGTGCTCGCGTAGTAGTAGATGCGCGCGTTCGCCGGCTGCACGAGGTCGGTCGTGCCCCACGCATCGGTGAGCAGCGGCGAGCCCTGCAAGGTCCAGAACTCCGTGCCGCTGAAGCCGATGAAGAGCTTGGGGCAGGTGCCGCTCGCCTCGCAGCGCGAGAGGATGCCGCCGCGGCGCTGGGCCACGTCGTCCACATAGTCCTTCGAGAGGCCGCGCGTGCCGGCCTGGCCGAAGGCCGTGTGGTCGCTGCGCACGCCGCCACCGCCACCGGGGATGGAGAAGCGCATGTTGATGTTGGTCTGCCGCGCGGCGATCTGCGCGAACACGCCGTCGAACACCTTCTGGCCCGCGCGGTCCTCGTTGAAGCCCAGGTGCACGAAGGTCTTCATGAAGTTGCCGCACTGCGAGACACCCGAGGCGATGGTGTTCTTGATCGCTGTTGCCACCGGGTTGGCCGTGCCTGCGGCGTCGCTCGCATCGCGATGGAAGAAGGTGATCATGTCGCGCAGCGCCGCGAGGCCGAGGCCCATGACCTTCGGGTCCTTCGCGATGTAGACCAGCTCGTACATGTAGGCCGGGTCCCATTTGTCCTTCAGGCACACGTTGGTCTCGTCGGGCGTGCCGGGAAACGGCGCACCGGCGCCGCACTTGGCGAACTTCCAGTCGCTCGCAGGAACGAGCTGGCGCGCATCGTCCTCGTTGATGCGGCGCGTGAGCACGTAGCCGGGCTTGGTGTTGTCCAGGCTCGCGGTCGCGTAGGCCTGCATCGCGGCATTGAAGGGGCCGCCGGGCAACGGCAGCGAATCGTTCGTTGCCACCGTGGGCAGCAGTTCGGCGCGGTAGGTGCCGGTGATGGTGCTGCCATCGGCGTTCTTCGCGACCGGCACATTGAGCGTGAGCTTGCCGGCGGCTGCCGGCACATCACCCTGCCATGCGGCCGTGAGGAACACGTAGCCCCGCGAGGCGAAGTACGGATCGAGGTTCACGATGTTGCCGCGGTTGGGCGCGTCGTAGCGCAGCACGCCGCTGGCCTTCGTCATGTCCTTGGGCTTGAAGAGCACGAAGTCCGACGTGTACTCGACCTTGCCGTTGGCGTTGAGCGGCGCGAGCGAAAGATCTTGAATGATCGCGTTGCGCGCGTCCTTCGGGTCGACCTCGCCGGTGAAGGTGCCGCTGATCTTCTCGTAGGCGCCGACGCTGCCGAAAGTGCCGGGCACGTCCTCGGTCTTGGTGATCGCGAGCTTGAATTTCGGCGCGGTGGCGGCCGGGGGTTGCGTGACGGGCGGCGGCGTGCCGGCAACGGGCGGTAGCACGAAGCCCCCGCCGCCACCGCCGCTCCCGCCGCAGGCACTCAGAAAAAGGGCGGCCGAAGCCACCGTGGCAGCCGCAAGGCTCCAGCGTTTCATGGTTTGTCTCCTGTTGTGGTGTTCTGTATTCCGCGGCGCCGATCTCCGCTACGGCGTGCGCATCACTCCGCTTCGATGCCGGCGGCCTTCACGATGCGGCCCCATTTCTGCGATTCACCGGCCTGGAACTTCGCGAGTTCCTCGGGCGAGGTGGTGAACACCTCGGTGCCGGTCGGTTCGTAGAAAGCGGTCTTCGCCGATTCGCTCTTCGCGGCCTTCACGAGCAGTTCGTTCAGGCGCTTGACGACAGCGGGCGGCGTCTTCGCGGGCGCGTAGGCCGCGAACCAGTAGCCCATCTCGTAGCCCTTCACGCCGGCCTCGGCGATGGTGGGCACGTCGGGCGCGAGCGGCGAGCGGCTGGCGCTCGACATGCCCAGCGCGCGCAGCTTGCCGCCCTTGACTTGCGGCAGGCCCGTGGCGGTGTCGGTGATCATCATGTGGATCTGCCCGCCGAGCAGATCGGTCACGGCCAGGGTGTTGCTCTTGTAGGGCACGTGCAGGAGCTTGATGTCGGCCATCTGCTGCAGCAGTTCGCCCGCCATGCGGCTCGACGAGCTGCCGCTGCCGAAGCTGTACTTGCCCGGCTCCTTCTTCGCGAGCGCGACGAACTCGGCCACGGTCTTCGCGGGGAACGAGGGGTTCACCACCATGATCTGCCCGCCCTTGCCGAGCGCGGCGATGGGGGCAAAGTCTTTCACCGGGTCGTAGGGCAGCTTCTTGAACAGGTGCTCGTTGGCGGCGTGCGTGGTGTTGGTGGTGATGAGCACCGTGTAGCCATCGGCCGGCGCCTTGGCCACGTTCTGCGAGGCGATGAAGCCGCTCGCGCCGGCCTTGTTGTCGATGATGACGGGCTGCTTGGTTTCGGCCGTGATGCTGTTGCCGAGCGCGCGGGCGATCTGGTCGGTGGCGGTGCCGGCCGCGAACGGCACGACGAAGGTGATGGCCTTTTCGGGGAAGGCCTGCGCATGGCCCAGCAAGGGGGCCAGCGCGAGTGCCGTGGCTGCTACGGCGAGGGGAAATCGTTTCATTGTTTTGTCTCCGGATGGATGAGTAGGAAAAATGGAGCGGCGCCGCTACGGCCCTGCAAGCAACGGTTCGAGCGCGCGAGGTATCTGGATCGGCATGTCGAGCAGAAGGAACGAGAGCGCCTTGCCATGCGCATCGAGGTTGAGCGCATCGTTCACGCCGCCGTCGAGCACCGCATCGAGCACGAAGTTCATCGCATGCAGCTTGGGCAGCACGAAGCGCTGCACGTACGACGGCGCGCGGTGGCGGAACTGCGCGGCCACGCGCCCGGGCGTGAGTTGCTCGAGCAGCAGCGGGTAGAACTCGGCACGCCATGCGATCACGCTGATGTTGGAGCGGTCGCCCTTGTCGCCGGTGCGGCCGTGGGCTGCGCGGTAGAGCGGGACTTCGATCATGTCTTGCGCGTTCATGCCAGCGCCTCCGCGGCTAGAAGCTCGAAACGCACCGGCACCGATTCGCGCGGCAAAAGGCACGAGAGCGTGTTGAGCCTTGGCGTGAGCGCGGTGCGCACGCCGCCGCCGCCCGCGGGGCCGCAGGTATAGAGCGCCATCACTTCGCGTGCCAAGCGCTCGGCCTGTGCGCGCTCTCCATGCGTGGCGGCGACGCGCAGGCGCACGTCGCGCAGGCCCGCGTCGGGCGTGTCGGCGAGTGCGCGGCCGGCATCGTCGCCGAGGATGCTCAGTGCGCCGATCAGGTCGACGCGCAACGCGAGGCCGTCGAGCCGCTTGCGCAGCACGTCCGCCGCGAGCCGGGCCCGGGCTTCGGCGCGTGGGCCGGCATAGGAGATTTCGCCCTCGGCCAACCAGCCGCCTTCGTGGCAGACGTTGACCTTGTAGTGGCTCGGCCGTGCATGGCCGCTCACGCCCGAAAGTTCGACGCGGTCCTTGCCGGGCAGTGCGCGCACCTCGGCTTCGGCAATGTCGGCGACCACGTCGGGCGTCAGGTAGGCAGCCGGGTCGTGCACCTCGTACAGCAGTTGCTCCTTCACCGTGGCTTCGCTCACGAGGCCGCCGGTGTTGTCGGCCTTGCCGATGGTGCAGTGGCCGTCGGCGTCGATCTCGGCAATCGGGAAGCCGACCGCTTCGAGCCCCGGCACGTCCTTGTAGCCGGGGTCGGCGAAGTAGCCACCGCAGACTTGCGCGCCGCATTCGAGCAGATGGCCCGCCATGGTCGCGCGGCCCAGGCGATGCCAGTCGTCGGCGCGCCAGCCGAAGTGGGACATGGCCGGACCGACCGTGAGCGAAGGGTCGGCCACCCGGCCGCACACCACGATCTGCGCGCCCGCATCGAGCGCGGCGGCGATGGGCTCGGCGCCGATGTATGCGTTGGCGCTGACGACGCGCAAGCCCTCGACTTGCGGGCCGAGCGCGTCTTTCAACAGCGCGAGGTGCTCAGCGCCCGAGAGGTCATCGCCCTCCACCACAGCGATGCGGGGTGCATCGGCACCCAATTCGCGCGCCATGCGGGCGATATGACGCGCCGCAGCACGCGGATTGGCCGCGCCGAAGTTGCTCACGATGCGGATGCCGTGCGCGAGACAACGCGCCAGCACGGGCCGCAGCATCGCGTCGAGCAGCGGTTCGTAGCCGGCCTCGGGGTTGTCGCGGCGGCGAAGCTGGGCGAGCGCCAGCGTGCGTTCGGCCAGCGTCTCGAAGATCAGGAAGGCACGCTGCCCGGCCGGTCCGCTGGCGAGGCGCGCAATCAACGTATCGACCACCGGCCCGGCCGCATCGGTGCGGTCGCCGGAGAAACCAGCCGCACAGCCGATCAGCAAAGGGGGCAGTGATTGGGCATTCATCGAGGTGCAATGTAGGCAAATGGTTTTGATCCGTAAAATCGAAAATACGGATCAATTGATCTGTATTTCAAATTACAGGACGCGCAGAGACAAGCCATGAGAAAGACGCCAGACCTCTCCACGCGGCAACTGCGCGCCTTTCTCGCGCTGGCCGAGCACCGCAACTTCACGCGTGCGGCGCAGACCAGCCACCTGTCGCAGCCCGCCTTCAGCGCGCTGATCCGCACGCTCGAAGACGCCATCGGCACGCGCCTCTTCGATCGCGACACGCGCAGCGTGCAGCTCACGCCCGAAGGCCGGCTCTTCGAGAGTTCGGCGCGCCGCCTGCTCGACGACATGGGCAGCGCCATGGGCGACCTGGCCGACCACGTGGAGCGCCGCAAGGGCCGCGTGCGCGTTGCCGCCCTGCCCTCGCTGGCTGCGGGCTGGCTGCCGGCGGTGTTCGCGGAGTTCATGCAGGCCTGGCCTGGCATCCGCATCGACCTGGACGATGCGCTGTCCGATGCCTGCGTGGCGCTGGTGCGCAGCGGCCAGGCCGACTTTGCACTCGCGGCCTCGGGCGCGGCGGCCGACAGCGACCTGCGCGCACGCAAGCTCTGCACCGACCGCTTTCACCTCGTGTGCCGCGCCGACCATCCGCTCGCGCACGAGGCGCGCCTGTCGGTGAAGAAGATCGCGCCGTGGCCCTTCATCCAGATGGCGCGCAACAGCAGCGTGCGGCAGGCGCTCGATGCGGCACTGCATCCGCTGCGGATGAATGCCGTGTTCGAGGTGGAGCACTTGGCGACCGTGATGGGGTTGGTGGAAGCCGGGCTCGGCATCAGTGTGGTGCCCGCGCTCACGCTCTTTCACTTCCGGCGGGAGACGCTGGTGACGCGGCCGTTGCCGCTGCCGGCGCTCACGCGCACGCTGTACCTGGTGCAGCGGCGCGAGGGCAGCCTGTCAGTGGCGGCGCAGACGCTGCATGACCTGATCGTCGAGCGGCTGGGGTCGCTGCGGCTGGACTGAACTGCTTATCTGGCAACGGGGCAACTCGACCAGTTGATGCAAGCCGCTGAACAGTCTCTTCGACACAATGGGCTCACCCCACCCTGCACGGAGACAACCGCACATGCAGCAAGAAGAACAGATCGCACTGATCCGCCGCGCGCTCGCGCTGATCGAAACCGGCGGCAGCGAGCGTGGCGAGCCGGCTGTGAGCCCCGTATCGCGCTACCTCGACCCGGCACGGCATGAACTCGAGGTGGAACGCATCTTCCGTCGCTACCCGCTGGCGCTGTGCCCCTCGGCTTCGCTCGCCAACGCGGGCGATTCTTTCGCCATCGACGTGGCGGGCCTGCCACTGGTGCTCGTGCGCGCACAGGACGGACAGCTCAACGGATTCGTCAACGCCTGCCGGCACCGCGGCGCGCGGCTCAAGCCGCCGGGCCTGTCGAACCAGCGCGCGCTCATCTGCCCGTACCACAGCTGGACCTATGGGCTCGACGGCACATTGCGCGGCCGCCCTTCGGCCGACGACTTTCCGCATGCACCGGCTTCGGACTGCAGCCTCACACGCGTGTCGGTGGCCGAGGCGCTGGGCTTCGTGTGGGTCATCCCTCGCGCGCTGGCCGAAGGCGAAAGCCCCGTGCTCGATATCGATGCATGGCTCGGCCGTTTCGGCAACGACCTGCGCTCATGGGGCTACGACCGCTGGGTGCCGTTTCACCAGCACGCTTTCGACAACGCGGCCAACTGGAAGATTCCGTTCGAGGCCAACCTGGAGACCTATCACTTCCAGTACGCGCACCGCAACAGCATTGCGGCGCTGTTCTACGACAACCTGCTGATGGCCGACCATGACCGGCAGCACCACCGCCTCTTCCTGCCCAAGCGCAGCATCGAAGGGCTGCGCGAAGTACCTGCGAGCGAATGGCAGGTCGGCCCTCACTCGAACATCATTTACTTCTTCTTCCCGGCCACCTTCATCCTGCACGAGGGGGACCACGCCAACGCCTTCACCGTGCTGCCCGAGGCGCCGGGCCGCTCGCGCGTGATCGCGAGCACGCTGATCCCCGAGCTGCCGAAGACGGAGAAGTCCCAGAACTACTGGCGCAAGAACGTCGCGTCGTTCTGGGGCGCGCTCGACGAGGACTTCGCGCTCGGCGTGTCGGCGCAGTCAACGCTGGCGAGCGGCGCGCAGGCCTCGCTGTACTTCGGCGCCACCGAGTGGTGCTCGGCGAAGTTTCACGCGGACGTGGAAGCGGCGACCAACTGAGCCAGCGCGGCGCGCGCGGTCGGGTTCGGCGTGGGCTCGGCGATCTTGTGCAGCGTGTTGCGGTCGGTGTGGCGGAACGGCTCGGGCTTGCCGAGCACATCGAGCAGCGTCACCTGTTCGTATGACCAGCTGGCGTTGTCGTGGATCGTCACGGAGATGTCGTAGCGCAGCGTCTTGAATGCATGCTCCAGGAACGGGTTCGACAGGATGCCGTTGGTCGCCGCGCCGCGCACCGCCTCGAGCTTGAAGGACTTCGCATCGGGCGCCGCGTGACCCATGGCCATCACGGCCTGCCCGCGCGGAATCGTCAGCGTCTGGATCACCGTGCCGGTGGCGGCCTCCCAGAGCCAGTAGCCGACCTGGTCGTGAAAGCTCTCGACCTCGTCGGGCTTGACGATGCGCACGTGGTAACGCAACCCGTAGAAGATCTGCGGTCCGTTGGTCTGCGCGTCGATGGGCTGGAACTCGGCGTGCTCGATGTAGGCCTCGGCTTCGGGGCCGTCTTCCTTCGGCGCCACGTCGTGGCCCGACGCACTGGTCCAGATGCCGGCGAGGCCGGTGAGCGGGCCCAGGTTGGAGAGCGTGTGCGGATCGGGTTCGGGTTCCGTGTAGATGTCGTGGGGGTAGTCGGCCATGTTTTTCCTGATATCTGGGTGTGACGGGCCGAAGTATCGCCAAAAGTCGGCTCCGTCCGCCGTCTGACTTTCTTGCGCCCTCCCCCTCTGGGGGAGGGTTGGGGTGGGGACACGCGGCGCTACCACCGGGCACGCCCTGCCTGCCCCCATCCCAGCCTTCCCCCAGAGGGGGAAGGGGCAAAGCGTCACCCCTCGAAATCCCTCCCGGGTTTCCCCCCACATCAAAATGAGGTACGCACCTCAGAATCCGCCCCATGCCCTCCACCCCTCAGCGAAACGCCGGACAGATCGGCCGCGCTACGCTCAGCGACGTGGCGCGCGAAGCCGATGTGAGCCTGGCCACGGTGGACCGGGTACTCAACAAGCGACCTGGCGTGCACGCGCGCTCGATCGCGCAGGTGCATGAGGCCGTCGAGCGGCTGAACTACCGGCCCGACCCGGCTGCCGCCCGCCTCGCGCGGCCGCACCCGCACCAGGTGAGCTTTCTGTTGCCCTCGGGCACCAACACCTTCGTCGAGATGCTGCGCGAGCAGATCGCGGGCAGCGACGGCTGGATGGAAGACCACCGCGTGAGCGCGCAGACGCACGAGGTCGATGTGTTCGAACCGCAGCGCCTCGCGCGCCGCATCCTCTCGCTGCGCGGCCAGTGCGACACGGCCGTGGTGATGGCGCTCGACCATCCGCTGGTGCAGGCGGCCATCGACGAGCTGGTCGAACACGGCATCGGCGTGATCACGCTGGTGTCGGACGTGCCGAAATCGCGGCGCCAGCATTTCGTGGGCATCGACAACGTGGCGGCGGGCCGCACCGCAGGCACGCTGGTCGGGCGCTTCTCGGGCGGCGCGAAAGGCGAGGTCGGCGTGATCGTGGGGAGCCTGTCGCTGCGCGACCATGCGGAGCGCAGCTTCGGCTTCAGCCAGGTGATGGCGGCGGAGTACCCGGGCTTGAAGGTACTGCCGCCGATGGAGGGCAAGGACGACCCGAAGCTCACGCAGCAGCTCTCTGCGCGCCTGCTGGCCGCGCACCCCAAGCTCGTGGCGCTGTACAGCGTGGGCGCGGGCAACCGCGGCATCTCGGCCACGCTCAAGGCGAGCGGGCGCGCCGGCAAGATCGTCTTCGTCGGTCACGAACTCACGCCAGCCGCGCGCGCCGACCTGCTCGACGGCACGATGGCCGCAGTCATCAACCAGGACGCGGGTCACGAGATCCGCTCTGCCCTGCGGCTGGCCATTGCGCGCCTCACGCGCGAGCCGGTGCATGCGGACCAGGAGCGCATCCGCATCGATATCTACCTCAAGGACAACCTGCCGTGAATGCGGCGGTGCAGTCTTTCTTTCACTGAACTTTCTTGCAGGAGCGTCGGCACATGGCAACCAACATCAAGGGCCCGGGCATCTACCTCGCGCAGTTCGCGAGTGACACGGCACCGTTCGATTCATGGGACTCGATCACACGCTGGGCCGGCGGGCTCGGCTTCAAGGGCGTGCAGATTCCCTCATGGGATGCGCGCATCTTCGACCTGAAGAAAGCGGCCGAATCGAAGACCTACTGCGACGAAGTGGCCGGCGTGGCGCGCGAGAACGGCGTGGAGATCACCGAGCTCGGCACGCACCTGCAGGGCCAGCTCGTGGCGGTGCACCCGGCCTATGACGAGGCCTTCGACGGCTTCGCGCCCGAGGCCTACCGGCACAACCCGGTGGCGCGGCAGGCGTGGGCGGTGGAGCAGATGCTGTTCTCGGCGAAGGCCTCGCGCAACCTGGGGCTCAAGAGCAACGTGAGCTTTCCGGGCGCACTGGCCTGGCCGTACCTGTATCCGTGGCCGCCGCGTCCCGCCGGATTGATCGAGGCCGCGTTCGATGAGCTCGCCAAGCGCTGGCACCCGATCTTCGATGCCTTCGAAGACGCCGACTGCAATGTCTGCTTCGAGCTGCACCCGGGCGAGGACCTGTTCGACGGCGTGACCTTCGAGATGTTTCTGGAGCGCGTGAAGAACCATCCGCGCTGCTGCATCAACTACGACCCGTCGCACTTCCTGCTGCAGCAGTTGGACTACCTGGAGTTCATCGACATCTACCACTCGCGCATCAAGGCGCTGCACATCAAGGACGCGGAGTTCCGCCCCACGGGCCGCCAGGGCGTGTACTCGGGCTTCCAGCCGTGGGTGAACCGCGCGGGGCGCTTCCGCTCGCTGGGTGACGGGCAGATCGATTTCGGCGCCATCTTCTCGAAGATGGCGCAATACAACTACGACAGCTGGGCCGTGCTCGAGTGGGAGTGCTGCCTCAAGCACCCCGAGGACGGTGCGGCCGAAGGCGCGGAGTTCATCCGCCGCCACATCATCCGCACGACCGAGAAAGCCTTCGACGACTTCGCGGGCGCCGACACCGATACCCAGCAGCTTCGCCGGATGCTGGGCTTGCAGACGACGACAACGGCGAAATAACCCAACGAGCTAGCTTTATCTACAACGAAGGAGACAAGAGACCATGACGAACAGAAGAATTTTTTCAGGCATCGCACTGGCCGTGTGCGCGCTCGCCAGCCTGCCCGCGCTGGCCCAGAACAAGGCGACGGTGATGGGCGTCTCGGTGCCCGCCGCCACGCACGGCTGGACCGGCGGCGTCGTCTATTGGGCCAACCGCACCAAGGCCGAACTGGAGAAGCAGTACCCCGGCATGAAGGTCTTCGTGAAGACCGCGGGCTCGGCCACCGAGCAGGCCAACCAGGTGCAGGACCTGCAGACGGTCAACAAGATCGACACGCTCGTCATCCTGCCCTTCGAGTCGGCGCCGTTGACCAAGCCGGTCGCGCAGGTCAAGGCCAAGGGTGTGTTCGTGACCGTGGTCGACCGGGGCCTGACCGACCCGAACGCACAGAGCGCCTACGTGGCCGGCGACAACCCGGGCTTCGGCAAGGTCGCGGGCGAGTACATGGCCAAGACGATGGGCGGCAAAGGCAACGTGGTCATCCTGCGCGGCATTCCGACGGTGATCGACAACCAGCGCGTGGATGCCTTCAACGAAGTGATGAAGGCCAACCCCGGCATCAAGGTGCTCGATGCCAAGCACGGCAACTGGAACCGCGACGATGCGTTCAAGGTCATGCAGGACTACCTCACGCGCTTCAAGCAGATCGATGCGGTGTGGGCCTCGGACGACGACATGGCCGTGGGCGTGCAGAAGGCCATCGAGCAGGCCAAGCGCGACGATGTGAAGTTGGTGGTCGGCGGTGCCGGTGCCAAGGGCTACATCAAGAAGGTGATGGACGGCGACAAGATCGTCTCGGCCGACGTGACCTACGCGCCGAGCATGATCGCCGACGCGATGAACCTCACGGCGAAGGCGCGCGTGGAAGGCGGCGCGATGCCGGCGACGACGATCATTCCTTCGGTGCTGGTGACCAAGGAGAACGCCGCGAAGTACTACTTCCCCGATTCGCCGTTCTGAGTTTTTTGAGGGGCGCGTTGTTGTTCGGGGTGCGTGTGCACAGGCCCTGAACAACGGCGCACCAGACGGCACACCGCCAGCAGGCCCAACCCTTTTCCCGCATGATCCGGCGATGAACTTCCCCGCCCTTCCTTCTTCGCTGCGGCGCTTCGTCGCCAGCCTCGCGCTGCTGCCGCTCGTGTTTGCAGCCGGCGTCGTGCAGGCGCAAGCCGGGGACGCGCTGCCGCCCAGGGCCACTGCCGCCCTCGCGGCAGCCGTCGACGGCGCACACCGCAGTCCCGCCTATCGCGCACGCGACGGGGCGCGGCATCCGCTCGAGACGCTCGCCTTCTTCGGCATCCGGCCGGACTCGACGGTCATCGAGATCGCGCCCGGCGGCGGCTGGTACACCGAGATCCTCGCGCCCTACCTGCACGACCATGGCCGCCTCTACGCCGCGCACGAACCGGCCGACGGTTCGCCCGGCCAGCAGCGCGCCCGCACGGCGTTCCGCGACAAGCTCGCACGCGACCCGAAGGTGTATGGCCGCGTGGTGCTCGGCACGATGCCCACATCGGCCTTCACCGACATCCGCCCGCCCGGCGGCGCCGATGCGGTGCTGACCTTCCGCAACATCCACAACTGGATCGAGGACGGCCATTTCGACGAGAGCCTGCGCGCCTTCTACGACGTGCTCAAGCCCGGCGGCGTGCTCGGCGTGGAAGAGCATCGCGCACCGGCCGGCACCAGCCTTGCACGCGTCATCGCGAGCGGCTACGTGCCGCAGGAACTTGTCATCGAGCGCGCGAAGGCGGCGGGCTTCGTGTTCGCGGGCAGCAGCGAGGTCAATGCCAATCCGCGCGACACCAAGGACCATGCGAATGGCGTGTGGTCGCTGCCGCCCACGCTGCGCGGCGGCGAGGTCGATCGCGCGAAGTACCAGGCAATCGGCGAGTCGGACCGGATGACGCTGAAGTTCGTCAAGCCGCTGCGGCCGTCGCGTTAGCCCGGCGCAGCGTGCACGCCCACTAGAACCGTGCGCGTGCTTCTTCCCGCGCCCTGTCGATCTCCGCGTGGTTCGACTCGGCCCAGCGATCCACCGCCAGCAGCGTCTTGCTCAGTGACAGGCCCAGCGCGCTGAGCCGGTACTCCACATGCGGCGGCACCGTGTGGCGGTCGTCGCGCAGCACCAGCCCGTTGAGCTCCAGATCGCGCAGGGTCTGCGTGAGCATCTTCTGCGAGATGCCGCCGACCTGGCGCAGCAGCTCGTTGTTGCGTTGCGGCTCGCCGCGCAGCAGCGGAATGACGAGCAGCGCCCACTTGTTGGCGATGAGTTCGAGCACGCGGCGCGACGGGCAACCGGCGCTCCACACATCGGCCGGTGCGGCGGCTTCGTCTGCCACAAGCGCGTGGGCTTTCGACGGCGGCTTTTCAATTCCCATGGTTACCAGAAGGTGCGTACTTGTTGATGAGGGCGCCGGCGGGAAGCATCGGGTCTTGCTCTTCCCCTCAAGCAACAAGGAGTCTTTCATGGGATGGATTTTTCTGCTGGCCGCGGGCCTCGTCGAGATCGCGATGGCCGCGGCGCTCAAGCAGTCGGAGGACTGGACCCGGCTCGTGCCGTCGGCGCTCGGCGTGCTCACTGCGCTCGTCAGCATCTTCCTGCTGGCCAAGGCGCTGCGCTACCTGCCGCTCGGCCCGGCCTACGCGATCTGGACCGGCATCGGCTCCGTCGGCGTGGTGCTGATGGGCGTGCTGTGGTTCGGCGAGGCGCTCTCCGCGGCGCGGCTGGGTTGTGTCGTGCTGGTCATAGCCGGCTCGGTCGGGCTGCGGCTCACCGAAGCCTGATGCGGCAAAGACCCGTTGGGCCGCATTTTTGGAACTTCGGTATTCGTTATCGACAGAGGGGCGGGGCCTTTAACCACTCCGGGACTGGGCCGATTGTCAGGGGGCTTCAAACCGTCACGACATGGGAGCAAGATGCCCGTCCGCCGATTTCTTGCCGTCACCCCGATCTGACCGAAGGAGCCTGCCTCATGTTCGCCACGCCAGAACGAACCATCAAGATCCCCGGCCCCGACCATGCCATCACCATCGCGCGCAATCCGCATCGCGTGGTGGTCTCGGTCGACGGTTGCGTCGTTGCCGACACGCGCGAAGCGCTCACGCTGCGCGAGTCGCACTTCGGAACGGTGCACTACATCCCGCGCAAGGACGTGAAGATGTCGCTGCTCGAGCGCACGCAGCACGCCACCTACTGCCCCTACAAGGGCGAGGCCAACTACTACAGCATTCCCGCGGGCGGCGAGCGCTCGGTGAATGCGGTGTGGACCTACGAGGCGCCCTACGATTCGGTCGCGCAGATCAAGGACCACGTGGCCTTCTATCCGGACCGCGTGGGGCCGATCGAAGAGCGCATCGTCTAGCCGCGCCTCCTGCGTCGACAAGCAACAAAAAAGCCGGGCCCCGCTTTCGCAGGGCCCGGCTTTTGTGCGTCTGCTCGCTGTTGAAGGCGAGGTGCCGTCGATCGATTACAGCGGCAGTGCGTCGCCGCGAGCGGCGGCGCGGGCTGCGGCACGCACTGTGGCGCGGTCCACACCGCTGGCCAGCACCGGTGCGACACGCGAACTGGCACCTTCGGCATACGGGTTCTCGCTGCGTGCGGCAACAGCGGCTTCGGCACGGACGGCAGCGCGGCTGGTCGACGAGACGAACACTTGCGCAGGGCCTGCATTGGCGCCGGTGGCATACGGGTTGGCGCTGCGTGCGGCAACAGCGGCCTGGCCGGCGACGTCGGCGCGGCTGACGGTGGAGTTCACTTGCTGCACACCTTCATAGGTTTCAGCGTGGGCGGCGCCGGCAACGGCCATCAGGGCAACAGCAACGGCGGAGAGGAGCTTGGAGGCATTCATTTCGATTTCCTTCAGTTCAGTTCAAGTTCAAGTTCTTGCTTGGTTGATTTCGAACCGGTCTTGGGTGGGTCACCGTCCCTCCGGGGGCGGCCACCTCGCTCGGGGCCCTGTTCACTCGGATCAACTGTGTGGCTGGTCCGTGAGATGAATTGTGCGCCGCCAACTAGGTAAAAACCCTTGGCAAAAGGAACCGCGGTGTTCACCGTTGGGAAACAATCGCGGCCCGCGCGGCCGCGACAGCCGTCATCCCCAGGTCAGTGGATCCAGGCGCAGATAGAAGCCGAGGCGCTCGTCGTCCGGAGCCCCGATGCCGTGGACCTCGAAGAGCGACTTGCGCGCCGCGAGCGCTTGCCCGGCGTCTGTCCACGTCTCGCGCGCGTTAGCGAGCAACAGCGAGAAGTCGACGTACCGGTCCGCCGTTCCGAGCCGTCCCAGGTCGATGAGGCCGGTGCAGCGCAGCGTCTCGGGATCGACCATGAAGTTCGGAAGGCACGCATCGCCGTGGCAGACGACGCGCTCGCGCGATTCCTGCGCCAGCCGCTGCGGCAGTTCAGCACGCACGCGCTCCAGCAACACCGACGGTGCAATGCCTTGCTGGTCGGGATCGAGGAAATCGGGGTTCACCGCATTGCGTGCGACAACATCGGTGGCGCGAGCGAACATCGCCGAGAGGCCACGAGCGAACGGGCAATCGCCCACCGGAATCTCGTGCAGCGCCCTCACCCGCTCGGCGATCGATGGCCATGCCTCGAGCAGTTCGACCGCCGTGAGGTCGCTGGCCGGCACGCCCGCCACGGCGCGTGTCACGAGGCATGCGCCGTCGCTCGACGCATACCAGTCCAGCACGGCTGCGGACCCGATGCCAAACGGCGCGAGCCACTCGGTGCGAAGGCGCTCTTCGCCGAGTTGCACGGCGCCCTTGCCCAGTGAAACCTTTGCGAACGCAGCGCCATCGCTGCGCCGAAAAACGGCATCTCCGGACTCGCCTTCGCTGGCGCGAACCCAGGTCTTTCCAAGCGGGAGTTGCGGCAGCAGGCTCGCGACGTCCACTCAGTGCCCCACCGATTTCGAGAACACATTGACCACCACGACACCCGCGATGATCAGCCCCAGCCCGGCGATCGCCGGCCCGTCCAGCGACTGGCCGAACCACAGCCAGCTCACCACCGAGATGAGCACGATGCCCACGCCCGACCAGATCGCATACGCGATGCCGGTAGGCAGCACCCGCAGCGCGAGCGAAAGAAAGTAGAACGACACCGCATATCCCACCACCGTGGCCACGCTGGGCCACAACCTGGTGAAGCTGTCGGAGGCCTTGAGGAAGCTGGTCGCCAGCACTTCGACGACGATGGCGACCGCGAGATAGACGTAAGTAAGAGCCATCGAGGGACTCTAACGCCGGCAGTTCGGGGAAGCAGGTTCTGTCCCCTTGCGCCGCAGAGGTTCTGCCGCGCCGCACTTACGGCGGCAGCACCAGCGGCCCGCAGTTCTCATCGGCCACGAACACCGCCACCAGCTTCGCTGGATTCACCGGATCGGGATTCTCCGCAAAGACATGCAGCGTGCCAGGCGGCTCGAAGAAGGTCTCGCCGGTCTTGTAGGTGCCGACCGGCCCGCCACCCAGTTGCGAGCGGATCGTGCCCTCGAGAATGATCGCGGTCACCGAGCCCGGATGCCGATGCGCCGGCGAATAGGCGTGCGGCGGAAAGTCGACGATGACCGTGGTCACCGACTTGCCCGGCACATGCGGCAGCGCTTCGCACGAGATGACGCGGGACGAGGTCGAAGGCCGTGCCGCCTCGCCCGAACCCTCGGGCGCCGGCGCGGACGAGAACATCGGCCGGCTCACGGCACTGCACACATCGTCGAGCCATTGCACGGCCTCCTGCTTGCTGCCGTGCGGCATCAGCGCCCAGCCCGCTGCCAGCACCAGGGACAGCGCCGCAACACCGGCACCCATCTGGCTGCGATGAAGTCGAAGCGCTTTCATGAGGCCAAGCCTCGCGGCAGCCGAAGCGACGCATACCAACCCAACTCGCGCTTCGCCTTCTCGCTGCTGACCTCGGCGTTGTCCTCGGCGATGTTGAAGACGCCGCCCTGCACATGCCGCAGCGCCATCACCGCCGCCCAGGCCGCGGCCTCCACATGGACCGGGCTCGCGCCCTTGGGCACGGCTGTCGACGTGCCCGGCCCGTAGATCTGCCCATAGCGCAGCACCGTGGCCTTGATGCCGACGGCGCCCAGCACGCTGCGCTCGAGCGCGGCCACGCCGCCCACGCTCACGCGGCGGATGCCGTCGGCTTCGAGATCGAGCGGATCGTCTTCGACGTGCGGGCTGCGCCCTGGCGCGTAAGCCCAGGCGATGCTTTGCGCGACCAGCCGACGGCTGCCCGCCGCCATTGCCGCAGCCACGAGGTTGCGCGTGCCTTCGGTGCGCACGCGGGCATTGCGATGGGCCGCCTCGGCCATCAGCTTCGGATCGAGGTCGGTCGGCAGGTCGGTGAGCTGGTGAACCACGATCTCGGGCCTGATGCGAACCAGCGCCACGCGAAGCGCCTCGGCGTCGAATACATCGACGACGACCGGTGTCACACCCCGGGCTTCGAGCGCATGCGCGCGATCGGCGCGGCGCGTACTGCCGTACACGTCGTAGCCCGCCTCCGTCAACAACGGAACCAGCGCGGTGCCGATGGCACCGGCCGCACCCGCCACGAATATCTTCTCGCGCATCGCATGTCCTTTTCTTGCTGGAAGTTCTGGTCGATGGTTCGATCCTAGGTTTTCGATGTCCCATCAAAAAGAGGCAAGACTCGTCAAAATGACAAGGCCATGATCCAAGAGAAAACCTCTTCCGCCGCCCTCCTGGAGATCGACCGTGCCACGCCGACGCCGCTGTACCGACAGATCTACGCGCGCTTCAGGGCAGCCATCGAGCAAGGCGTGCTCCACCCGGGCGACCGCGTGGCATCCGCGCGCGACCTGGCGAGCGAACTGGGCGTCTCGCGCGGCACCATCGAGACGGCCTACAACCTGCTCATGGGCGAAGGCTATTTCTCCTCGCAGGGACAGGCAGGCACGGTGGTCTCTCCCTCGCTGCCTTCGCAGCGTCCGGCACGGCGCGAGCGGCGGCGGAATGCGGCACCGGCCGATGGCGAAGTGCTCGCCGATGCCGCGCCTCCACCACCGCTGCAACTGGGCATTCCGGCGCTCGACGCTTTCCCGCGCAAGCTCTGGGCACGCTTGACCGCGCGCCGCGCGAGGGCGGCGACCGCGGCCGACATGTTCTACGGCGACCCTTCGGGCTACGCGCCGCTGCGCGCGGCCATCGCGGCCTACCTGCTGGTGTCGCGCGGCGTGTCGTGCCGCCCTTCGCAGGTCTTCGTGACGGGCGGGTATCGCGCGTCGCTCACGCTCATCGCGCACACGCTGCTGGGCAAGAGCGATGCGGTGTGGGTCGAAGACCCGGGCTATCCGCCCACGCGGGAGGTGCTGCGCAGCAAAGGCCTGCGCGCGGTGCCCGTGCCGGTGGACGAGGAAGGCATGGTCGTGGCTCGCGGCATGCGCAAGGCGGCCCTGGCGCGGATGGCCATCGTCACGCCATCTCATCAAGCGCCGCTCGGCGTTTCGATGTCGCTGGCGCGCCGGCTGCAATTGCTCGAATGGGCCACGCAGTCCAAGGCCTGGATCGTCGAGGACGACTACGACGGCGAATACCGCTACGCCGGGCCTCCGCTGCCGGCGCTCAAGAGCCTCGACGGCCATGATCGCGTGCTGTACGCGGGCAGCTTCTCGAAGGTGCTGTATCCGGGCCTGGCGCTGGGCTATGTGGTGGCGCCCGAATCGCTGTGCGCCGCTTTCGCCGAGGCCGCGCGGACCGGCTCCAACGGCAGCCCGCAGATCACGCAGGCGGTCGTCGCAGACTTCATGCGGGGCGGCTATTTCTCCCGCCATCTGAAGAAGATGCGGCTGCTCTATGCGCGGCGGCGCGGCATGCTCGTGGCCGCGTTGCTGAAGTCCTTTGGCGACGACGTTCGCATCGACCTCAAGAGCGGCGGCATGCACCTGATCGCGCGCTTCGACAGACGCCGCGAGAGCGATACCGAGCTGGCCCGCCGCGCGCAGCTCGCCGGCTTGAACTGCCAGCCGCTTTCGAAGCGAGGCTCGGCGGGTTTTCGCGATGAGGGACTGCTCATGGGCTTCACCAACATCGGCTCGGCCACGCAGGCGCAGCAACTCGCGATGAAGCTGCGCGTGGCGCTGGGCATGCGCTGAAGCGCGGGGACGCCGGCCTCGGAGCGCCGGATACCGCCGATCCAATGGCAATGGGTGCGGCTCGATCCCAGCGCCAAGGCCTCTTCGCCCCCCGTTTGCACAGACCTCCACGCAGCGGCCAACGCTGGCCGACGCGGGAATCCGGGCGGGTATTCGACCGTCGATCGCCCACCACGCCGTCGTCGGGTCGCCACACTTTTCCCACCGATTCCCGTGGGTGGCAATCGGGTTTTGTAATCTAGTGTTTTTTTGTGCAACCGATGTTATATTTTTACCAGAAGGTTTTTAAAACTTAAGCATTCAATTTAGGTGCGCCGCAAGGCTTCGCATGAATGCTTCACCAACGGGAGCTCCGGAATTGCAGTCCACGCCGCAAGAAAGCCCCAGATTGGTGCGCTTGATGCCGGTTGCCGCATGGCGGCGCCCGAGACGCCAATGACCGCGCCAGCCGCTTTGCAGCGGACTCACCGGCCGCTGTTGAGCTTCAGCGTCGAAGGCTTGCCGGCCCGGGACGAACTGCTGTTCAAGTCCCTCGTGCGGCTGCTGGACCATCGCACCCACCAGCACTGGGCCTGGCAGGTCGAGGACGCCGACCTGCGCGTGGTGGGCGAACGGTTTCCGGTGCCGCCGGATGAAGCGCCCGACCGGCCGGTCCCGCGGCTGACGCTCGGAGAAACGCCGCCGCAGCAGGGCCCGTTCCTTCGGTTGCCGTTGCACGCCGATGCACTCGAGGTGATGCTCAATCGCCTCGGGGCGATGGTGATCCATGCCCGCGAGCTCGGCCTGTCCGCGGCCCGGGACCGCAATGAACGCAGTGGTCGCGGCGAGGAATACCGCCTGCTGCGCTGGCCCTCGGTCGCGCTGCTCGACACCCCCGTGCGCATGAAGCTCGCCGCGCTGCTCGCGAGCCGCCCGGCTTCGCTGCATGCGCTGCAACAGCGGTCGAACGCCAGCGCGCAGGAGTGCGTCGACTTCATCGCAGCGCTCGAGCGCGCGGGCTTCGCCGCAGGCAGCGGCGGCACCGGCTTCACGGCCAGCCGTGCGCCTGAATCGATCTGGCCCGACTCGCAGGTCTCGTCCGGCACGGAGGCCCCCCGCGCTTCCGACGCGGCGCGCGGCGTCGTGGCGCCTGGCCTGCTGGCGCGCATCCGCAGCCGCCTCGGGCTGTTGTCCTCCGGACCGAAGGCCTGAAGAACGTGGAACACAAGATCCTTTTCACCGGCACCATGGGCGCCGGCAAGACCACCGCCATCGCCGCGGTGAGCGAGATCGCACCGGTCCGCACCGAGGTGCGCAACAGCGACGCCTCGGTCGCCAAGGCCACCACCACCGTCGGCCTGGACTACGGCGAGCTCACGCTCGACAACGGCGAGAAGCTGCGCCTGTACGGCACGCCGGGGCAGACCCGCTTCGACTTCATGTGGCGAATCCTTGCGCGCGGCGCACTCGGCCTGGTGATCCTGGTCGACAACAGCCGCCCCGATCCGCTGGCGGACCTCGAGGTCTATCTCGACGGCTTCGCCGAGCTCATCGAGAAGACCGCCTGCGTGGTCGCGGTGGGACGCATGGAGAGCCACCCCGAGCCGGACCTCGATGCCTACGCCCGACGCATGCAGGACAAGGGCGTGATGTGCCCAGTGCTCCCCGCCAACGTGACCGACCCGCGCCAGGTGGTGCAACTGCTCGAACTGCTGCTGATCCAGCTCGAAGCCTGAGCACGACGCCGCCCCTGTTCCTTTTTTCTTCTCCCTCCTCTCTCCTCGCAACGCCGGACTCCCAGCCACATGAACATCGCACCCCGCATCAAGGACGCCGCCGAGACCGCCGTGGACACGCTCATGCGCGAGATCAAGGGCGTGAAGGCCGTTGTGATCGCGACCGAGGACGGCCTCGAACTGGCCGCGCGCGCGGAGAACACCGCGCAGGTCGCACGCATGTCGGCCATCGCGAGTTCGCTGGCCGCGCTCGGCGCGGTGGCCGGCGTGGAGAGCGGTCTCGGGCAGTGCGAGAACGTCGCGATCGAGACTGAGTCGGGCCACATCCTGATGCTGCAGGCCCGCCATGCCGAGGTCGACCTGATCGTGAGCGTGGTGGCCGGCAAGGACGCCGTGATCGGCCAGGTCCTGTACTTCTCCAAGCTGGCGACGCTTGCGCTGCAGCGCGCCTGAGCCTGCACTCTTTTCAAAAACGGCCGGCGCTCATCACTCGCCCGGGCGCCGGCCGACCCTCAGGGCGATGGACTACGAAAGATTCCGATGGCAAATATCAAGCAATCCATGGATGAACTGATGACGATCGACGGTGCACTGTGCGCCGCGCTGGTCGACTCCGGCAGCGGCATGGTCCTGGGACAGATCGGTTCGGGCGTCGACCTGGAAGTGGCCGCCGCAGGCAATACCGAGGTGGTGCGCGCCAAGCTCAAGACGATGAAGGCGCTCGGCCTGAACGATGTGATCGAGGACATCCTCATCACGCTCGGACGCCAGTACCACATCATCCGGCCGTTGAACAAGCACGAGGGTCTGTTCGTCTACCTGGTTCTCGACAAGTCGAAGTCGAACCTCGCGCTCGCGCGGCGCAAGACGCAGGACGTGGAGCAAGGGCTGGCGGTCTGACAGACACGCGACGGTGCGCTGTCGGTGAGCGGGTTGCCTTGGCCAAGCGACGATGACGGGGCGTCTGCGTGCCCGTGGTCATCGTCAGGAGGGCTGCCCGCTCGTCGACCTCACGAGCGATCCATTGCCGCAACGTCGATGGCTCAGGCAGCCTCGTCATCCATCGCCGCACCACGATCCTTGATGCGCGTGACCTGCGAGAGCACGGCATCGTCGGCCGTCATGTCCGGCCGCTGTCCCTTGTAGACCGGCTGCTCGAACTTGCCGCCCGCATAGCGGTAGAGATAGCGCACCTCGACCAGCGTACCGGCGGCTGGCAGTGGTTCGTTGGGCGGCACGGTCACGTTGCCCATGTCGACCATCGCGCCCGCCTCGTCGCGCAGCCCCACGGCCACCGAGCGCTGCGCGTTCACGCGGATCACCTCGCAGGTCGCGCTCTGGTTGAACTTGAACTTCAGGCTCGTGGTGCTGCGCCCCGCCGCGAACGGCGCGGCGAGCGCCTTGAGTACATAGCCTTCGCCGTGCGCGGCCAGCAATTGCGCGGCGCGGCGGCGCTTGCCTTCGGAGGTAGTTTCGAGATCGAGCACCACCATCCACGGCAGGCGCCCGGCGATCTTCTGCAGATGCCCGAATCGGTCGATGAAGGCTGCACTGCGCAGATCCTCGCCATCGAGCTCCAGCAGGTCGAAGGCCTTGAAGACATCGCCCACATGCTCGCCCGCAATGACAGTGCGGCCCGCCGATGCATCGGCCCCACCCACCCAGGCCTGCGGAATGTCGACGAAGAGCCCGCGGCGATTGGTGCCGCGCACCGTCTCGCCTTCGATCAACAGGATGCGGTTCTCGCCATCGGCCTTTTCCTGCAGGCCCCAGCCGGCGTCATCGAAGTAACGCGCCACCTGTTCTTCGAGGATCAGCGTGGGCAGTTGCGGCAGCTCGCCGCTGATGCGGCCGGCGAGGTCGGTCGAGGTGTAGAGCGCGCCGGATTGGTCCGGCGTGTAGCCCTTGGAGGTCTTTTCCTTCACGACCTTTTCGTAGATCTTCAGCGCGGCCTCGAAGGCGACCGGGCTGCTGGTCTTGGTGCCGGTGGCGAGCGTGCCGCCGCGGCGGCCATTGCCGTAGTCGACCACCCAGCCGTCGTCCTTTGGACGCAGGTGGACCTGGTAGACCTTGTCGGAGCCTTGGCCTGTGAAATAGAGAAAGCTCGATTGGGCCCCCGGCGCGCTCGGAGATTTCTCGGCGGACGCAACAGAGGATTCCGCCTTGGCCGGCGGTGCCGCTGCCTGCGAGTTCACCTGCCGCAGATCGACCTCTGGCCGCATCGACGCCGCCCCGTTCCACCGGACCTCGAAGCCCGCCTTGCGGAAGTGATCGACGATGAGTTCGCCAACGCGCAGCATGTCGACATCGGCCCCCTCCGGCGCGCCCCAGAACGCGAGCGACAGCTGGCTGGAGCCTTTCGCGCGATTCAGGTCCTGCCGCGTGTAGAAGCAGAAGCCGTGCACGCCGGCCGCCTCGCCGCCGCGCTCGCGAAATGCCTCGGAGCAATCGGAGAAACCGTCGGACTGCGTCTGCCCCGCATCCTGCAGCGTGACGAGCCCGGCCTTCGTCAACGCATCGAAGACCTCGTCGATCCTGACCTTGGCGGCGCGCCATTGCGCAGTCGTCATCTTCACGGGATCGGGTTCGGGTGGAGGCGGCGTGGGTATCGGCCTGCCGGTGACGCCCGCGAGCAACTCGATCACCTCTTCCATCATCGCGTTCTCGGTGATGTGGTTGCCGTGGCTGTCGCTGATGTCGGCCTTGGCGCCCGCATCGAGCAGCAGTTGCACCGCATCCACCGTCGGCGCGAACTCGGCCGCCAGGTACAGCGCGGTGCGACCGTCGGTGCCGGTGTATTCGAGCGGGCTGCCGGCTTCGAGCAACATGCGCAGCACCGCAAGATTCGGTTCGGTCTCGGTCTCGTTGGAGCCCATCGCGGCGCACTGCAGCGCGGTGAAGCCTTGCTTGTTCACCGCGGCCATATCAGCCCCGGCCTCGATGCATGCGCGCACGCTCTTCACATCGGCCTCGCGCGCGGCGTCGAAAATCTTCTTCGGATTCATGGCACTCCCCGTCTGTTGGTTTTTGGATTCTGCCGCAGGCCCATGGCAAGACATGGCACTTCACAGGCCGCGCGAACCTCGCTACATTCGACCCCTCGATTCACAACACAGACCGGAGGTGCGCGATGGAAGACACTGCTATTCATTCCCCCACCCCTCTACGGTTTGTTGTCGGGTCGATCAAGAAGAACTGCTGCTGACGCGCCTCTTGCGCAGCCTGTGCCCCTGAGGGCATAGCAGCCGGTTCGATCCTCGCGGTGTTCCGCCGCGACAAACCGCCCGATTCAAACGCCGCCGCTGGCACGCCTGTGCGTGCCGCGCGCGATCCGTTCCTTTTTTCGAATCAAGGCCAACCATGCTTGAATCCCGTGCCGCCGATGCGCGGCCGTTTTCGATTTCCGTTTTCGATCCACAGCGGGCATCCGCCGAAGAATGGGTGCAGGCCCTTGCCTACTGGCGCCTTCGCAACGAGGAGGATCTTCCGGGCGAACCGCTTCCAGACGACGCCCACACCGAGCACAACGTGCGCCAGCACACACCGCTGCACGTCGTGCACCGCGTCTTCGCCCGGGACACCCAAGGCACGCTCGCGGGCTCGATCAACATGAGCGTTCGCCGCGAAGGAACGCCCGACTACGAGGCCTTCGCGCCTTTCGTCAATGTCTGGGGCGGCGTACGGCAGTCTCACAGGCGGCAAGGCGTCGGCAGCCTTCTGCTGCGCGAACTGCTGACTTTGATGGATGCGCAAGGCAAGACCACCGCCACCTCCAACGTTCACCTGCCCGAGAGCCACGCATTTCTTGCTTCCATCGGTGCGACCGAAAAGCACCGCAGCATGGAAAACCGCATGATCTTCGCCAGCCTCGACGACGACGCGCTTGCCCGCTGGCGCACCAAAGCGCTCGCGCCTGCGCACGGGCTGCGCCTGGAAATCCACGCAGGCCGCGTTCCCTTCGAGCGCCTCGCCACGCTGATGGCGCCGCTCTCGGAACTGCTCGAAGACGCGCCCACCACCGGCCTCGCACGCGCGCCCATGCGCTTCGAACTCGAGGACTTCCGCGCCTGGTACGCCGAGATCGATCGCCGCGGCGGCGAGCACTTCCTCGTGCTGCTGCTCGACGGCGACGACGTGGCCGCGGTGTGCGATGCAAGCTGGAACCAGCTCTACCCCGACCGCATGTTCCAGCGCCTCACCGCCGTGGCCCGCCGCTGGCGCGGCAAGGGCCTGGCCAAGGGCGTCAAGGCGGTGATGCTGCAGCTCGTGCGGGAGCGCCATCCGGAGGTGGTGATGGCCGTCACGCAGAACGCGGAGGTCAATGCGCCCATGCTCGCCATCAACCGCCAGTTGGGCTTTGCTCCGCACAGGCATGATGGGGCCTACCAGATCGGCACGGAAAGCCTGAGGGCCTTCCTCTCGACCCGCCCGCTGGCATCGCGGGAGGCACACGCATGAAGACACCCCAGAGACTGCAGACCCTCGTGGACGAAGGCCTGATCGACACCGTCGTGCGCCAGCTCATGAGCGGCAAGGAAGCCATGGTGTACGTCGTGCGCTGCGGCGAGGAAACGCGCTGCGCCAAGGTCTACAAGGAAGCCGACAAGCGCAGCTTCCGCCAGGCGGTCGACTACACCGAGAACCGCCGCGTCAAGAACACCCGCGAGGCCCGCGCCATGGCCAAGGGCACGAAATTCGGCCGCCAGGTGACCGAGGCTATCTGGCAGAGCGCCGAGGTCGATGCGCTCTACCGCCTGGCCGCGGCCGGCGTGCGGGTGCCGACGCCGCACAACTTCCTCGAAGGCGTGCTGCTGATGGACCTGGTGACCGATGCCAACGGCGACGCCGCTCCGCGCCTGAACGATGTGGCCTTCTCGCCCGAAGACGCGCTGCGGCACCACGCGAGCCTGCTGCGCGAGGTGATGCGCATGCTGTGCGCGGGCGTGGTGCACGGCGACCTCTCGGAGTTCAACGTGCTGCTGGCCGAAGACGGCCCGGTGATCATCGACCTGCCACAGGCCGTGGACGCTGCGGGCAACAACCACGCCAAGCGCATGCTGCTGCGCGACGTGGAGAACCTGCGCAACTTCTTCGGCCAGTTCGAGCCCGCACTGCTGAAGACGCACTACGGCGACGAGATCTGGCAGCTCTACGAGCGCGGCCTGCTGCGGCCCGAAACGGAGCTCACGGGCAGCTTCGTGCGCGAGACCGGCCCCGTCGATCTGAGCAACGTGCTGAGAGAGGTCGACGATGCGCGCGCGGAAGAAGCGGCGCGGCTGCTGCGGATGCAGACGCCGCGACAATAGCGGGCCGATCACGCCCGCCCCGATGACTTCCAACGCCCTGCCCCAGCGCCAGCCTTTTTCAACCGCCGCCACCGCTGTCCGCCAGATCGCCAGGGCCGCGGCCTTCGTGGCGCTGGGCGTCGGCTCGGCGGCGCATGCCGCCAGCATTCGCCTGGAGGACGACCGCGGCACCACGCTCGAACTGCAGGCGCCCGCCAAACGCATCGTCTCGCTGATGCCTTCGCTCACCGAAACGGTCTGCGCACTCGACGCCTGCAACCGACTGGTGGGCATCGACCGCCACGCCAACTGGCCCGCGCAGGTGAAGGGCCTGCCGCAGGTCGGCGGCATCGACGACGCGAACATCGAACGCATCGTCGCGCTCAAGCCCGACCTCGTGCTGTTGCGCCCGCGCAGCCGCGCCGCCGAACCGCTGGAGCGGCTGGGCATCAAGGTGCTGGCGCTCGACGCCAAGACCCATGCCGACATGCGACGGGTCATGGAAACAGTGGCGCGCGCCACCGGCAGGCCCGGCGCCGGTGAGGCGTTCTGGCGCGGGCTCGATGCCCGGCTCAATGCGGCCCGGGCCCGTGTGCCGCTGGGCTGGCAGGGGCGGCGCGTTTATTTCGAGGTGCACGGCGGCGTGGCCGCAGCGAGCGAAAGCTCCTTCATCGGCGAGACGCTTGCGCGCCTGGGCCTCGCGAACGCGGTGCCGGGCACGCTCGGTCCCTTTCCGAAGATGAGCCCCGAATTCGTGGTGCGCGCCGACCCCGACGTGCTGATGGTCTCGGCGCTCGGCGAAATCTCCACGATGGCTTCGCGGCCCGGCTGGTCGGCCATGGCCGCCATCCAGCGCGGACGCGTCTGCAGCTTCGCCTCGGCGCGCTTCGACCTGATGATGCGCCCCGGCCCGCGGCTGGACGAAGCGGCCGATGCCATCGTGGGCTGCCTGGTCTCGCTGGGCGATCCGCGGCCCTGAATTCGGGAGTGCCGCTGGGAGCCGCAGGGGTGCTGACGTACCATCCGGACACCTTGACCCCCGCCGCGAACCCTTTCCCTCCCGCCACGCCGACCGCCCTTGCCGACCGGCCCGCAGCCATCGCGCGGGACGTGATGGCCGTCGGCCGCATCAGCGCGGTGCCCTCGCTGCTCAAGATCATCTGCCAGAACACCGGCATGGGCTTCGCCGCCGTGGCCCGCGTGACCGACGGCACCTGGACCGCCTGCGCGGTCGAGGACACCATCCAGTTCGGCCTGCAGCCCGGCGGCCAGCTCGAGGTGGGGTCCACGCTCTGCAAGGAGTCGCGTGCCGCGCGGCTGCCGGTGGTCATCGACCACGCCAGCACCGACCCCACCTACCGCGACCACCACACGCCCCGGCTCTACAACATCGAGAGCTACATCTCGGTCCCGATCATCTATACCAACGGCGATTACTTCGGCAACCTCTGCGCCATCGATCCCCGTCCGGCGAACGTGTCCGACCCGCGCACCGTGGCCATGTTCACCGCCTTCGCCGACCTGATCGCACGCCAGCTGGAAAACGAAGACCGCCAGGAGCGCGCGGAAGTCGCGCTGCAGTCCGAGCGCGCCACCGCCGAGCTGCGAGAGCAGTTCATCGCCGTGCTGGGCCATGACCTGCGCAACCCCTTGTCCGCGGTCGGTGCCGCGGCCGAACTGCTGATCCGCCGCCAGTCCGAGCCCGACCTCGTCAAGCTCGGCACGCGGCTCAAGTCGAGCACGCGCCGCATGTCCGGCCTGATCGACGACGTGCTCGACTTCGCGCGCGTGCGCCTGGGCTCGGGCATGGGCCTCACGATCCGCGAAGCCGACTTCCTCGCTTCGGGGCTGAAGGAAGTGATCGATGAAGCGCGCGCCTCCAACCCCCATCTGGACATCCGCGACGAACTGTCGATCAACCGCGTGGTGCGCTGCGACCAGCCGCGCATCCAACAGGTTCTCTCGAACCTGATCGGCAACGCGGTGACGCACGGCGGGCAGGATGACCCCATCGTCGTTCGCGCCGCGCTCGAAGACGACCGGCTGGTGCTGTCGGTGAGCAACGGCGGCGAACCCATCCCATCGGACGACCTTCCGAAGATCTTCCAGCCCTACTGGCGCCCCGCGAACAGCAAGCCCGGCGGCGGGCTGGGGCTGGGCCTGTACATCTGCTCGGAAATCGTCGGTGCCCATGGCGGCACGCTCGAGGTCACCTCGTCCGCGGCGGAAGGCACGCGGTTCATGGCGACCCTTCCCATCGGCTGATTTCAGCTTTCCGAATCACAGGCAATGCAGCGACCGTCGGCCATGGCATTGACCTTGCATCCATCCGCCAACGTCCGGCCCTCCCCATGAAATCCCGCCACAAGCAGCCCACCACGTCTTCCACCCCGTTCATCCGCGTCGGCCCCAGCGGCGTGCACGGCCTGGGCGCCTTCGCGACGCGCGACCTGCCCGCGGAGGCCTTTCTCGGCCTCTACGAGGGCCGGCGCTACACGAAGCAGGAAATCGCCACCAAGGTCTGGGACGACCAACTCACCTACCTGTTCACGCTGTCGAACCACGAGACCATCGACGGCGCCAAGGGCGGCAACGGCACCCGGCACCTGAACCACGCCTGCGAGCCGAACTGCGAGGCGGTCGAGGAATACGACGAAGCCGGCGAGCTGGTGCTGAAGTTCCAGACGCTCGTGGCCGTGGACGCGGGCGATGAGTTGTTCATCGACTACTCGTTGACGGCGGACGACGGCTCGCCGCCGTCGAAGTACCCCTGCCATTGCGGCTCGCCGAACTGCCGCGGCACGATGCTCGCGCCCCTGGACGAAGCGGTGGAGAAAGACGTCGCGCCCGACGCCGCGCCCGCCCGGCCCTCGCCGTTCAGCGACCTGCCGTGGTGAGCTGAGGCGGCCTCAGTGCGACTCGGCCTTCAGGCTGCGCAGCTGCTCTTCGGCGCGTTCGAGTTCCGCGCGGAGCGTGCGGATTTCCATTTCCAGTTTCTCGATGCGCGCCTCGCGGCCTTGCGCGGGAGCCAGCGTCTTGCAGCGCGCCTGGAGTGTGCTCAACGCCTCGCCCAGTTGCTGCCTGCGCAGCATCTGGCCCCGGGAGCGGGCGAGCGCCATGTCGCGCTCGAGCACTGCTTCCTGGGCCTTGCAATCGGCACCGTCCACGGGCTCCGGCTGCGCCGTCTGTGCGAAGGCCGGCGTGGCGAGGGTCCAGGCAAGGATGAGGAAGAGGCGGTTCAGGCGCATGCCGCGAAGGTACCCGAACTTGCCGCCGCACGGGTGCTTGGCCCTATGCCACCCTGGCGATGCACTTGATCTCGATCAGCCAGTCGGCGCTGCCCAGCCGCGACACCTCGACCAGCGTCTGCGAGACCTGCGGCTCGCCGCCGAACATCTCGGCGCGGATGCCGAAGAGCGCATCGGCCTTGTCGAGGAAGCCGGCAATGTCGGTCACGAACAGGGTCTCGTCCACGATGTCGGCCATGGTGGCGCCGAACGAAGCGAGGACCTTGGCGACGTTCCCGTACGCCTTCCGGACCTGCGCCGCGATGTCGCCGGCGCCGACGGTCTGGCCGTCCTGGGTCACGCTCACCTGGCCCGAGAGATAGAGGGTGTCGCCTACCTTCACGCCGTCGGCGATGATTTTTTTGAAGGGTCCTTCGCGGACCACTTTTCTCGTTGCAGACATGCCGCTTCCTTTCGTTGAGTCGGCGGCAGTATCAAAGGGATCAGGCTTGCATCCATTGCCTGCGAACGATGCCCTTGACGGATCGAAGCCAATCGACGCGGCGCGAAGTGCGCGGTCGATTCCTGTGCTTCAAGCAGGCCGGCCGGCAGCCAGGTAGCGCGCTTGCCAGCGGGTGGCAAGCTGCTGCGCCCGATGCAGCGGCATGCGCGCCGCTTCGAAGTCGACCACGCAGGCGAAGTCCGCCGCTTCGGGCCGCGCGGGGCTCTCGCTGCTGCGGCCATCGGTGAGCAGCCACAGCCAGCGCTGCCGTGCCGCACTGTGTGCAAGCAACTGGTCAGCGCGCTGCACACCAAGCGCGAGCGGCGTGCCGCCGCCGGCGGCAATGGGCGCGATCCAGTCGTTGTTCCAGGCGCTGGCGCGGCGTGGCGGCAAGCGCAACTCGACCACCTCGCCGGCAAAGCACAGCAGCGCTACATGGTCGCGCCGCTGGTAGGCCTCCTCCATCAGCGACAGCAGCAGGCCCTTGGCGCGCGCGAGGTTGCCGTCGTTGCGCATCGAGGCGGAGCAGTCGAGCAGGAAGCAATGCAGCGCGCCGCTGCGGGCCTGCAGCGGGCGGCGGCGCAGGTGCTCCGCGCGCAGCGTGTCGGCGCCGCGGTTCGCCAGCGTGCGCGGCCAGTCGAGCGCGGCGCCCGGCGATGCGGCGCCGTGCCATGCGTCCCTTTGTCGGCCCTGCCTCCAGTCGCCCTGGCGCGCGCCAGCGGGTGCGGCGTCCCGGAGGCTCAGGCTTTTTTTGGGGCGGCCTGCTGTGCGGATTGCGAATGGATCAGCGGGCGCAGTGGCTTGACGCGCTCGATGCCGACAGGTTCGGGGGGCATGGCGCCCCAGTCCTGATCGCCGGCATTGTTCTGGCCTGCGCCGTTCGTGTTCGATGCGCGCTGGGTGTTCGGGGTGGTGGGTGCCGATGCCGCTGCCGCGCCTTCGGCTTCCGGCTTGCGCCGATGCAGCAGCACGGCTTCGGCCACGCGCTGCACGTGGTCGGCGGTGATGGCAACCGCACGCTCCCAGGCCGCAAGCGCGCGCGCCGAGCGCAGCATCACGAGGTCGGCGCGCAAGCCGTCGACCTGCGACGCGATGCACAGCGTGCCGACCGCTTCATGCACATCGTCGCCGTACGGCAGTGCCGATGCATCCGCCACGACGGCACGGGCGGCGACGAGCGCCGCTGCCAACTCAGCCTCGGCCTTTGCATGCTTCGCGCGAAAACCCTGCGGATCGGCATCGAACGCCAGCCGTGCACGCACGATGGCCTGCCGCTCGGCCGCATCCTCGATGTTGCGCAGCTGCACGCACAGGCCGAAGCGGTCGAGCAGTTGCGGACGCAGCGTGCCCTCCTCCGGGTTCATCGTGCCGACCAGCACGAAGCGCGCCGCATGCCGGTGCGAAATGCCGTCGCGCTCGACCACGTTGACGCCGCTGGCCGCTGCATCGAGCAGCGAATCGATCAGCGCATCGGGCAGCAGGTTGATTTCATCCACGTACAGCACGCCCCCGTTCGCGCGTGCCAGCAGGCCGGGTGCGAACTTGAGTTCGTGGCCTGCGAGTGCCTGCCCGAGATCGAGCGTGCCCACCAGGCTCTCGAGGCTCGCGCCCAGAGGGAGCGTGACGAAGGGCGCGCCCGGCAGCAACTCGGCCAGCGCACGCGCGGCCGTGGTCTTGGCCGTGCCACGCGGACCTTCGATCAGCACGCCGCCAAGGCCGGGGTCGACCGCAGCCAGCAGCAGCGCCTGGCGCAGTTGCGGCTGGCCCGTGATCGCGGCGAAGGGAAAAGGCACCGGCATCGGGGCGGCAGCGGTCATGGGAGCGTTCCTTCCATCTGCTGCTCCTGGTCGAGCAGCAGGTTTTCCAGCTGGATCTGGTAGTCGCCGGGCGACTGCCACAGGCCGCGCTGCATGGCTTCGAGCAGTCGACTCAGCATGTCGTGCAGCGCACGCGGATTGTGTTCGTTCACGAAATCGCGGGTGTCGGCGTCGAGCACGTAGGCATCGGCCACCATCGCGTACTGGTGGTCGCCGACCACGCGCGCGGTGGCGTCGAAGCCGAAGAGGTAGTCCACCGTCGCGGCCATCTCGAAAGCGCCCTTGTAGCCGTGGCGCTTGACGCCATCGATCCACTTCGGGTTGACCACGCGCGCGCGGATCACGCGGCTGATTTCTTCCTTCAGCGTGCGCACGCGCGGCGCCTGCGGGTTGCCGTGATCGCCGTGGTACATGGCGGGCTGATGGCCGCTCAGATGGCGCACGGCGGCGGCCATGCCGCCCTGGAACTGGTAGTAGTCGTTGGAGTCGAGCAGGTCGTGCTCGCGGCTGTCCTGGTTCTGCATGACGACGTTCATCGTGCGCAGGCGCCGCACCAGCGCATCGGCCGCGGGCACGCCGTCGCTGCCCTGGCCGTAGGCATGGGCGCTGCCGCCGACGTAGGCGTTGGAGAGGTCGTGGTCGGTATGCCAGTCGCCGTGATCGAACAGCGGCTGCAGGCCCGAGCCGTAGCTGCCGGGTGCGGAGCCGAACACACGCCAGCCGGCTTGCGTGCGCGCGGCTTCGGGGGCGAGGCCTTCGGCTTCGAGCGCGGCGCTTTCGCGCAGGATGCGGGCGCGAATCGGGTTGCGCTCGGCGTCTTCGTCGTCCTGCGACGCGACGGCCTGCACCGCGGCGTCGAACATCTGCACGGCATTGGGAAAGGCATCGCGAAAGAACCCCGAGATGCGCAGCGTCACGTCGATGCGCGGACGCCCGAGCCCCACCGTGGGCAGCACCTCGAAATCGACCACGCGCTGGCTGCCCGGCGCCCACTTGGGCCGCACGCCGATCAACGCGAAGGCCTGTGCGAGGTCGTCGCCGCCGGTGCGCATCGTGGCGGTGCCCCAGACCGACAGGCCCAGCGCCACGGGGTAGTCCCCGTGCTCCTGCAGATGGCGCTCGACCAGCTGCGCGGCGGACTTGAGGCCGAGCATCCAGGCGGTGGGCGTGGGGATGGCGCGCGTGTCGACCGCGTAGAAGTTGCGGCCGGTCGGCAGCACATCGGGCCGGCCGCGCGAGGGTGAACCGCTCGGGCCGGGCGGCACGAAGCGACCTTGCAGTGCGCGTGAAAGCTGGTGCAGTTCGTGCGGGCCGCAGGCGTCGAGCGCCGGTGCGAGGCTCCGCTCGATGCGACCCATCACAGCGGCGGTCTGTGGCATGTCGGGCGGGCACGCGTTCTCTTCCAGCAAGCGCTGTGCAAGAAGCTCCAGCCGCTCGCGCGTGTCACCGTGATGCCGCCACGCATCGGCACTCACCGATTGCAGCAGCGCCGGACGCGCGCCCTGCCACGGACTGGCTGCGTCAATGTCGAGCGGGTCGAAGACTTCGCCCGGCAGCAGGTCCTGCGCCAGCGCGCCCAGCAGCCCGGCATTCGCACCCATGCCATCCGCGGACGGATACCGCGCGAGCGCGAGCAGCGTGTCGCGCCGCAAGCGCGCCTCGGGTGAGGCGCCGAACACATGCAGCCCGTCGCGGATCTGCGTTTCCTTGAGCTCGCACAGGTACGCATCGACACGCGCGAGCACCGCGTCGTCCTCCGCGCCCGGCATGCCCAGTTCCTCGACCAGGTGCTGCGCACGCACGGCCGCGAGGATCTGCGCGCGCAGCACCTTCGCGCGCCGCGCATCGACCAGCAGCGCGTCGTAGTACTCGTCGACCTGGCGCTCCAGGTCCTGCAGCGGTCCGTGGTTCTCGGCGCGCGTGAGCGGCGGCATCAAGTGATCGACGATCACCGCCTGCGTGCGGCGCTTGGCCTGCGCGCCCTCGCCCGGGTCGTTGACGATGAAGGGGTAGACGTTCGGCAGCGGTCCGAGGATCGCATCGGGCCAGCAGGTCTGCGCGAGCGCGATGCTCTTGCCCGGCAACCATTCGAGGTTGCCGTGCTTGCCCACATGCACGACCGCGTCGATGGCGAAGACATCGCGCAGCCAGAAGTAGAAAGCGAGGTAGCTGTGCGGCGGCACCAGTTCGGCGTCGTGGTAGCTCGCGTAGTCGGCGGCGCCCAGCGCGCCGAGTGCGCGTGCGGGCTGGATGCCGACGAACACGTGGCCCAGACGCAGGCCGGCAATCATGAAGCGGCCCTGGCGCAGCATCGGGTCCTGCTCGGGCGTGCCCCAGCGCGCATCGATGGCGGCGGCCATGCCTTCGGGCAAACCTGCGAGCCGCGCGCGGTAGTCGGCGAGCGCGTAGCTCTGCCACGCGGGGCGCGCGGACCATTGGGCCGGATCGTTCGCGATGCCCTCCTGCAGCTTCTGCATCAGCGCATCGCCATCGGCCGGGATCGCGTCGTCGACCACGTAGCCCTCGGCCTGCATCGCACGAAGAATGGCGATCACCGAGGCCGGCGTGTCGAGCCCCACGCCGCTTCCGATGCGCCCTTCGCTGCCGGGGTAGTTCGCGAGGATCAATGCGATGCGCTTGTCGACCGCCTTCAGGCTGCGCAGCCGGCACCAGCGCCGCGCCAACTCGGCCACGAAGGCGATGCGATCCGGTTCGGGTTGATAGCTCACCACCTCGGTTTGCGTCAGCTCGCAGCGGTGCGACAGGCCCTTGAAGCTCACGGCACGCGTGATGATGCGGCCGTCCATCTCGGGCAGCGCGATCTGCATCGCGATGTCGCGCGGGCGCAGGCCCTGGCTGTCGGCCAGCCAGTCTTCGCGGTTGCCGCCACTCACGATCACCTGCAGCACCGGCGCATCGCCGGCCAGCGCGATGGCTTCGCCTGCGTCGTCCTGCGCGCCCTGCCCCAGCGCAGCGAAGGCGGTGGTGTTGAGCACGAGCTGCACATCGTGTTCGCTGCACAGGCCGCGGAATGCGGACAGGCACAGCGGGTCTTTCAGCGAATCGAGCGCGACGGGCAGCGGGTTCAATCCCTCGGCATGCAGCGCGGCTGCGAGCGCATCGAATGCCGCCGTGTTGCCCGACAGGAGGTGCGAACGATAGAAAACAAGTGCCACCACAGGCGCATCCGCATGCCACCCGGCGCGCAGATCGTCGATGCCGGCGACGGTGTGCGCCGCATCGATGCCGCGCGGCACATGCAGCGCGACCTGCGGCAAGCTGCGCGGCGGCAGCGGTGCCTCGCCATGGCCGAGGCCATGGAAGGCCACCGCGCGCAGGAACTGCATCGCATTGCCCGCGCCGCCCGCGCGCATGTACTGCCAGAGCTGGCGACACACGGCGCGCGGCACGGTGCTGCGCGCGAGCAGGTCTTCGTCTTCCTGCAGGTCGCCCGAGAACATCGCGAGCTGCTGGCCCTTGCGCTTCGCGAGCTTCTCGAGCTGCTGCAGCCCGTAGGCCCAGGCCGATTCGGCGCCCAGGTGATCGACCACCACCACGCGCGCATGCTGCAGCACCTCGTCGACATACAGGTCGAGCGAAGCGGGCTGGCGCAGGTGCATGAGATTGGCCAGCCGCAGCGACGGATAGCCGGGGTCGGTGGCCGCCAGCGCGGTGCGCGCAGCGGCAAGCAGCGCGAGCGTGGTGTCGGCCGAACTGAGCACCACGATGTCGCCGGGCGTCTGGTCGAGCCGGGTGACGACGCTGTCGTCTTCGACGAAGCGTCCGGGCTGGGTGCTCAGCAGATGCATGCGGTCAGGCCGGCACGGGGGCCACGCCTTCGAGTGCCTTGCGCAGCGCGCCTTCATCGAGGTCTTCGCCGATGAACACGAGGCGCGTGCGCTGCGCTTCGTCATCGCGCCAGCGGCGGTCGAAGTGGTGGTCGAAGCGGCGGCCCACGCCCTGCACCAGCAGACGCATCGGCTTGCCCGGAATCGCGACGAAACCCTTCACGCGGTAGATGGTGTGCTGCTCGACCAGCGCGGCGAGCGCGGCCAGCAGGCCCTCGCGGTCCACCGGCGGCAGGTCGATCACGAGCGAGTCGAACTCGTCGTGGTCATGGTCTTCCTCGTGGTCGTGGTGGCTCTCGCGCAGGTGGATCGTGGTTTCCGCCGCGCGGCCCTGGCCCAGCAGCAGCGCGAGCGGCAGCTTGCCTTCGGTGGCGGCGACGATCTTCACTTCGGGCGGCAGCTCTTCGCGCACCAGCGCCTCGACCTGTGCGCGCATGGCGTCATCCATCAGGTCGGTCTTGTTGAGCACCACGAGGTCGGCGGCCGAAAGCTGGTCTTCGAACAGTTCGTGCAGCGGCGATTCGTGGTCGAGGTTGGGGTCGGCGCGGCGCGCCTCGTCGACGGCCTCGGGGTTCTCGGCGAACTGGCCCGAGGCGGCGGCCGGGCCGTCGACCACGGTGACCACCGAATCGACGGTGAAGATGTTCGCGATGTCCGGCCACTGGAAGGCCTGAACCAGCGGCTTGGGCAGCGCGAGGCCCGAGGTCTCGATGATCACCGCGTCGATGTCGCCGCGGCGCTCGGCCAGCTGCAGCATCACGGGCAAAAACTCTTCCTGCACGGTGCAGCAGACGCAGCCGTTGGCCAGCTCGTACAGCGCGACTTCGCGATCGTTGCCTTCGCTGTTCTCATCCTCGCAGCCGATGCCGCAGCCGCGGAGGATCTCGCCGTCGATGCCGAGCTCGCCGAACTCGTTGACGATCACCGCGATGCGGCGGCCCTCGGCGTTGCCGAGGATGTGGCGCAGCAGCGTGGTCTTGCCGCTGCCGAGGAAGCCCGTGACGATGGTGACGGGGATCTTGGCGTTGCTGGAGGTCATGGAGAAATTCTTTCAGGCGCCGCGCATGCGGCGGAAATGGATGCCGTCAAGGCAGACATGCCACAGCACCTCGAGGCCCGCTCGAGGGTGCCGCGACAGGGCGAGGATCAGACGCCGCCGTACAGGCGGCGTTCGACGAAGACCGTGCCCTGCAGCCGGCGCCAGCCCTTGGCGGCGGCCAGCACGCCCAGGTCGACCAGCGGCTCGACCAGCACGACAGTCATGTAGGCGGCGCCGAAGCTGGCGATCTGGCCCAGGTTCTCCAGGCCCATGCCGCGCCCGTAGAGCGCCCAGAAACCGACCCAGAGCACGATGCCGCCCTGGTAGGCCACCGACAGCTTGAAGGCCTGCTGGTAGCTGATGTCCACATAGGCCACGTTCTCGGGAATGATCCGCCGCGCCAGCGCGGCCGTCGCGAACAGGGGCACCAGCAGGGTGGTGACGTTCATGCCGAACTGCGGGATGTCCTGCGGCTCGAAGAACAGGCCCTGGATGAGCAGCCCGCCCGCGAGGCCGATGGCTGCGGGCGCCAGCCCGAACACCAGCAGCAGGGTCGTGCCGAGGATCAGGTGCACCTCGGAGACGCCCACGGGATGATGCGGCAGCACTTCGAAGAAGCAGAACACCAGCGCCACGGCGATGGCCGAGCGCAGTGCCAGGGCGGCGATGCCGTCCTTCATGACGGTATCGAAGGCCACCTTGCCTGTGTAGGCCAGCGCGGCGGCAGCCGTCGCGTAGCTGAGGAAAATCTTGGATCCGTCGACTAGACCTGGTTCGATGTGCATCGAGCACCTCCTGAAGTGCACCGCAGTGCGAAAGTTGATTGTTGGTGGATGGGATGAATCACGCAAGCGCCGTCATGAACGCTGGAGCGCACGCTGCGCTACCGGCACGGCCGACGCCTTGGGCTTGCGCCGCAGCCGGCGCCAGCCGATCACCACGCCGCTCGCCGAGGCGACGGCGCCGATGATCGACAGCAGCCAGACGACGATGTCCCAGGCGGGGCGGTATTGGATGAGCCACGGAAAGTCGAGGCTGTGGGCCGCGTTGAAGAGCCAGCGGTTGAGCCGGGTGTTGCGGTTGCTGCTGCCCGCGACCTGCCCGCTCGCCGGGTCGATGTAGACCCAGCTGTGCGCGGCGTCGCCGAACTCGATGCGCCACACGGGCACGATGCGGTCGCGGTGGTGGCCGTACCAGTGGAAGTCTTCGCGCGTCAGCAGGGTGGCCTCGGCGACGGTGGCGCCGGGACGCAAGCGGGCGGCGGCGCGCACGATGTCGTCGCGGCCGATGGCAGCGGGCGCGCCGGTGGCGGCATCGACCACGCGCGTGCGCGCCTGTGCATCGCGCAATTGCCAGAACGGCTGGCCGTCGAACCACAGCAGGAGCGCTTCGCGCGGTGCGTTGGCGTCCTTCTCCACGGGCCGCACCGCCAGCGGCCACGCCACCGGCGACGCGCCCGCGCCCGCGCCCGCGCCCGCGCCCGCGCCCGCGCCGGTGTAGCGCGCCATCGCGGCCGCATCGACCGGATTGCGCTGAAACCAGCCGTTCGGGTTCATCGAGAGCCAGCCGCTCACGATCCAGGTCAGCACGAAGAAACCGCCGATCAGCCCCGCGATGTGGTGCCAGGCCATCCAGCCCGTGTAGGGCGTGACAGCACCGTTGCGAAAGCGCCGGCGCAGGCGAACGCGCAGGATGCCGATCACGATGCCCGTCACCGCCGAGACGATGCAGGCAGCCGACAGCCACACCACCACGTCGTGCCACAGCGGTGGATCGGCGCGAATCGGGGTGAAGTAGATCCAGTGCGGCACCGAGCCGAGCCAGTTCCAGAAGCGCTCGGAGCGCGTGGTGTCGCGCACCACCTCGCCGGTGCGCGAGGACACATAGAGCTCGGTGCCGGCCGCATCTCCGAGTTCGATGCGATGCAGCGGGCGCAGCGGGTTCAGGCCTTGCGGCACGGTCCACTGGTCGCGCTCCAGTGTCTCGGCCCAATGCGCTCCGCTCTGCCCCGAGAAAGCGCGCGCGATGGCTTCGGCGCGTGCGGCGTCGACAGGTCCCAGCAACTGGCCGTTGCGGGCCGACACCGCGAAGCGCTCGCCGCGCGCATCGACGATGCGCCACACCGGACCGGCATCGGGCGTGCCCTGCTGCATCTCCAGCGCGATGCGCCGCGGCGGCTGCGCACGCGCGGTGGCCGGCAAGGCCTCGAGCGCCGCCGATGGCGCGACGACCGCCTGTTCGAACTCGAGCGGTGCCAGGCCCGCGAGCCGTTCCTGTTCGGTGAGCGAGGGATAGCCCACGTACATCATCACCACGCCGGTGACGAACCACATCACGAACAGCAGGCAGCCGCCGATGCCCAGCCACCGGTGCGTCCAGTAGAGCCAGTGGCGAACCCGCGGCCAGGCGCGGCGCCAGACGCCTTGGTGGTGCGGTTTCGTGGGAGACATGGGCGCCTGGGTACTCAGAACTTCACGAGCGCCGAGACTTCGAACGCGCGTGGCCGGCCCAGCAGCCACTGGTCGCCGCCGTTCGAGAACGACACGGGGTACTTGCGGTCACCGAGGTTGAAGGCGCGCAGCACGAGCTTCAGCGACGGGTTGGCCTGCCAGCTCACGGACGCGTCGGCCACGGTGTAGGAGCCGATCTTGCGCGTGTTGGCATCGTCGACCTGACGCGAGCCCACGTAGCGCAAGCCCAGCCCGGCCTCCCATTGCGGCAGGAAGCGCCAGTTGAGCCAGACATTGGCCGAGGCCTCGGGCACCTCTTTGGGCGTGTTGCCCGCGCGCGAGATCAGCTTGCTGCCGACGCGCTCGTTGAAGTCGTCATACCGCGCGCGCAGCCTGGCGGCGTTGGCTTCCAGTCGCAGCGTGGACGTGAGCAAGAGGTCCAGCGTGGCCTCGATGCCCTGCGACGATTGCTGGCCGACCTGCTGCGAAACCGTCGGGTCGCTCGCATCGCGCGACAGCAGCTTGCGCTTCTGGATCTTGTAGGCCGCAATCGACCAGGCGCCGCGGTTGTCGGCGAGCTGCCGCTTGTAGCCCACCTCGACCTGGCGGCCGGTGGTGAGATCGAACTGCGATTGCGCGGTCGAGGTGGTGAGCAGCGAACCCAACGGATCCGCAGCGCGCGCGATCTGCCCATAGAAGGACTGCGCCGCATCGGGCGCATACACCACGCCCACACGGCCGGTGCCGTAGACGAAGGTGCGTTCGAAGTTGTTGACCGGCCGGGTCAGGTCGACACGGCTGACCCTGGCATGGTCCCAGCGCAGGCCCGCCACCACCGACCACCGGTCGTTGATCGCGAGCCGGTCTTCGGCGAAGAAGGCGTAGGTGCGGGCCTGCGCGCGGTAGCGCGGCAGGTAGGGCTGCGGCGATTCGTAGCGGCCCGGCGCGAAGAAGAACGGGTTCACCTCCGAGTAACCGCCGTAGGGCGTGTCGCTCGATCCGAGGAAATCGATGCGGTTGACGTCGAAGCCCGCGAGCACCTGGTTGGCCATGCCGAACAGGTCGTGGCGCCAGGCGATGTCGCTGCGGTTGCCGACCTGCTCCTGATGGTGGCCGATCTCCAGGTAGTCGTCGCGGCCGACAAGGCCCGAGTCGGGCATGTAGCCATAGACCTCGCTGTTGCGCCAGTGGCGCTTCGTCTCGAGACGGTAGAGCTGGTTGCGCACGGTGACGGCGCTGCTGGGTGTCCACACCGCATCCAGGCGGGTCCAGCTGTCGCGGTACTTGAGCTCGGCGTCTTCGGGGTTGTAGTTCTGGCTGAGGGTGCGGCGGTCGAGCCTGCCGTTGATCAGCGGCACGCCGTAGTAACGCTCGGGCGACTGGCGGCCTTCGTCGTGCGACAGCGTGATGTTCAGGTCGGGCGAGACGTCGAGCCGCACCGCCGCGCCGATCGCCAGGCTCTCGGATTCGCCGCGCGCCATGAAGCCGTTGGAATGCCGGTGGCTCACGTCGAGCCGGTACGAGAGGCGGTCGTTGATGGCACCGCCGCTGCCGAAGGCGATCTGGCGCGTGGCGTCCGATCCGAAGGAGATCAGCGCCTCGTTCTCGATCGGTCCGCGCGTGGGCTTCTTGGGCACGATGTTGACCGCGCCGCCGATCGCACCGTCGCCGTACATCACCGAAGCTGCGCCGCGCAGCACCTCGATGCGGTCGATGGACCAGGTGTCGAACGGGAAGGTCACGGTGCCGGCGCCCACGTAGAGGCGCGTGCCGTCGAAGAGCTGCATCACCGAGCCGTGGCCCGAGAAGCCGCGCGCTGCCATGGCGGTGCCGCCGTTGCCGGGGCTGGGATCGGCGGTGATGCCGGTGGCGCGGGTGACGGCATCCAGCACCGAGGCGTCGCCGCGTGCGCGGATGGTGTCGCCGGTCAGCACCTCGATGCTGGCCGGGGTCTCCAGCGGCGTGAGGCCCAGGCGGCTGCCGGTCTGGGTGGGCTCGTCCATCGCGAGCGGGGTGTGGCGGCTGGCTTCGACCTGGACCGGCGCGAGGCTGTTGTTATTGCAGCCGCTCGCCGCTCCACCCGACTGCGCCAGCGCACCGCTCGCGCCGAAAGCCAGTCCCAAACCCAACGAAAGACGTGAAAGGTGTGCCCACTGCAGCGGCGCACCCGTGCGATCGCGCGCCGGCGATGCTTGACCCATGTGACTTCTCCTCCGACCTGCGTCCCCGCAGGCTCCTGACCGAATGAGGACGTCGAGGGAGGCGAAAGAGGGCGGGCCGGTTCACGCGAGGGCGAAGCGGCATGCCCGGACCCGCACTCCCGCAGCGTCCGAAGGCGGTTGCGAAGGCCGGTATCCGGGCTTGCGGAGCGCTCCGATGGCACTGTGCGTGCGCATCGGAGCCGAAACCCTCGCCTTCCCACGCCGAAGCGCAGTGGCTGCCGATGCCGGAGAAGAGGCATCGACACGAGGGTTTCCAGATCCGCTGACCGTTGCGGGGGCAGCGCAGGAATGGACGCGTCCGTGAAGACGCAGCGCACCTGCTTCCCGTTTAACCCCCAGGCCACTGAATGGCATGCGGGGCACCTTCGAACCGTGTGGGTTGTTGTGTTGCCAAGAAAAGCTTACAGAACCCAACCGCCGGAATTATAGGGAGCGGCCCGTGGACAGGGCGTTGCGGCGGGTGTCGTGCACCGGCTTGCCGTCCGCGCCGAACAGCCGCCGCATCACTGCGACACCCGCCACCAGCGCGTTGGAATAGCTGGCATACGGCTCGTGGGCGGCCTCCAGCGGCTCGTAGACGTGGCGCTCGTTGTTGTCGGGTTGGCCGCCGTCTGCCTCTTCCATCAACACCCAATAGAACTCCCCCACTTCCAGTTCGTGGACGGTCAGCGCGATGTTTCTGGGCAAAGGCATGGGATGAGAGAAATGTGCGGGGGACAGGCGATCTCCTTTCTTTGAATGAATTGGCGGCTCGGGCGGTTGACAGCTCCCGGGCTTCTCCTACAGAGCGTTTGCGATGCGAGAACTAATGTTGTTGTAAGAAACCTTCAACCAGACCCCGGAGGCCCCATGAAGCACTTCACCCTTGAATCGAACATGCGAGCGAACATCGGCGGCGCCTTCTATCCGACCGGTTACTCGATGGTGATGTTCCCGAGCGCCGAGGACGCCGACCGGATCGGGCACCGGCTGATCGAAAGCGGCGTGAGCGGCGACGAGGTCTACCTGCTTCCCGCCGCGACGGTGCTGGCGGAAATCACGCCCACGGCAAGCGATGCCGACAATCCCCTGCCCTCCGCCGGCACCGAAGGCGCCACGGTGCGCGCCTATACCAAGCTCGCGCGCGAAGGGCACACGGCCCTCCTGGTCAAGACGAAGAACGAAGAAGCCGCGAACCGCCTGATGGAAGTCGTGCGGACCGTGCCGTATTCCATCGCACAGCGCTATCGCACGCTGGTGATCGAAGACCTTTAGACGCCTGAACGAGGTTCAGGCCGGCACGGCCATCGCGACCGCGCGCTGCACCACGTCGCGCGCCATGGCTTGTGCGAGTTCCTGCTCGCCGAGAAAGACGGTGACTGCCGCTTCCTGCGTGAGCAGCTTGGCTTCCTGCTCGTTGTGGCTGCGGATCACGGTCTGGATCGCCGGATTGAGCGTGCGGGCGGTCTCGATCATCTGGCGCACGTTCAGGGTGTCGGGCGTGGCCACCACCAGCACACGGGCGCGCGCCACATGCGCCTGGATCAGCACCGCTGGGTCGGCCGCATCGCCCCACACGGCGGCAATGCCGGCTTCGCGCAGCTTCTCGACGAGTTCGCGGTTCTGCTCGGCCACCACGTAGGGAATGTCGTTCGCCTCGAGTTCGGCCGCAATGCGGCGCCCGACGCGGCCATAGCCGACCAGCACCACCTGCTTGGAGAGGTACTTCGCCTCGGTGGTCATCGGCAGTTCGGCCAGCGGGTCGTCGCGCGACTCCAGCCCGCGTGCGAACGAGGAATGGGCATGGAGCCACTTCTGCATCGGTGCGATGAGGCTGAACCACAGCGGATTGGTGGCGATGGAAATCAGCGCGCCGGCCAGCACGAGGCTCTGCCCTTCGACCGGCAGCAGGCCGAGCGACACGCCCAGCCCGGCCAGGATGAACGAGAACTCACCGATCTGCGCCAGGCTTGCGCTCACCGTGAGCGCCGTGCCCAGCGGATAGCGGAACACCAGCACCAGCGCGCAGGCCGCGAGCGACTTGCCCAGCACGATCACCCCCACCACCGCGAGCACCTGCAGCGGGCGGTCGATCAGCACCGAGGGATCGAACAGCATGCCCACCGACACGAAGAACAGCACCGCGAAGGCATCGCGCAGCGGCAGCGATTCCTGCGCCGCCCGGTGGCTGAACTGCGACTCGCGCATCACCATGCCGGCAAAGAAAGCGCCCAGCGCGAACGACACGCCGAACAGCGCCGCCGAGGCGAAGGCGATGCTCACGGCAGCGGCCACCACGCACAGCGTGAACAGTTCGCGCGAACCTGTGCGCGTGACCTGCCAAAGGATCCAGGGGAACACGCGCCGGCCCACCACCAGCATCAGCGCGACGAAACCACCGACCTGCAGCAGCGTGAGGCCCAAGGTCTGCCACAGCGGATCGGCGGGTCCGCCGCCGTTGTCGGGCGTGCCACCGAGCGCGCCGGCCAGCGGCGGCATGAGCACCAGCACGAGCACCATGGCCAGGTCTTCGACGACGAGCCAGCCGATGGCGATGCGGCCGGTGAACGAATCGAGGATGCCCAGGCTCTCGAGCGCGCGCAGCAGCACGACCGTGCTGGCCACCGAGAGCGCCAGGCCGAACACGAGCGCAGCGCCGGGACTCCAGCCCCACCACAAGGCAAGGCCGCCGCCAAGGAGCGTGGCAACGGCGATCTGCGCCAGTGCACCAGGCAGCGCGATCTTTCGCACGGCCAGGAGGTCGTCGAGGGAAAAGTGGAGGCCGACGCCGAACATCAGCAACATGACGCCGATTTCGGCGAGCTGCGCGGCGATGCCCGCATCGGCCACGAAGCCGGGAGTGAACGGGCCGATGATCACGCCCGCCAGGAGGTAACCCACGAGCGCCGGCAGCCGCAGCTTGGCCGCCAGGAATCCGAACACCAGCGCCAGGCCGAGGCCGGCGGCAATGGTGTTGATCAGGGAAACGCTGTGGGGCATCGCTGCATTTTGCAGGAACGATGCCTACCCTTTTATTTCACACGGCCTTCCGGGGGAGCGCCGTTCAGCGGGGGGAATTCACCCCGCCATCTTGCTGTCGCGGGCGCCTTCCAGCACTTCGGGCTCCTGCGCCTCGACCCAGGTCTCGTTGTTCAGGCCCGCCTGCAAGCGCTCGGTGTCGAGCTCGTTGGTCCACTTGGCCACCACGATGGTCGCCACGCCGTTGCCGATCAGGTTGGTCAGCGCGCGAGCTTCCGACATGAAGCGATCGATGCCCAGGATGAGCGCGAGGCCCGCCACCGGCACATGGCCCACCGCCGACAGCGTGGCCGCCAGCACGATGAAGCCACTGCCCGTGACGCCTGCCGCGCCCTTGGAGGTGAGCAGCAGCACCGCGAGCAGCGTGATCTCCTGCACCAGCGTCATGGGCGTGTTGGTGGCTTGCGCAATGAACACCGCCGCCATCGTCAGGTAGATCGAGGTGCCGTCCAGGTTGAACGAATAGCCGGTCGGGATCACGAGGCCCACGCAGGTCTTGTTGGCGCCCAGGTTCTCCATCTTTTCCATCATGCGCGGGAGCACCGATTCGCTGGAGGACGTGCCCAGCACGATCAAGAGCTCTTCCTTGATGTACTTGATGAACTTCCAGATGCTGAATCCGTGGAACCGCGCAATGAGCCCGAGCACCACGAAGATGAACAACAGGCACGTCAGGTAGAACGTGCCCATCAGCTTGCCCAGCGAGAACAGGCTGCCCACGCCGTACTTGCCGATGGTGAAGGCCATGGCACCGAAGGCGCCGATGGGCGCGAGCTTCATGATGTAGTTGACGATGCCGAAGAGCACATGCGAGCCCTTCTCGATCACGTCGAACACCAGCGTGCCGCGGCCGCCGAAACGGTGCAGCGCAAAACCGAACAGCACCGCGATCAGCAGCACCTGCAGGATCTCGCCCTTGGCGAAGGCATCGACGATCGTGTTGGGGATGATGTTGAGAATGAAATCGACCGTGCCGGTCATCTTGCCCGGGCCGGTGTACGAGGCGATCGCCTTGGTGTCCAGCGTGGTCGGGTCGATGTTCATGCCCGCACCGGGCTTGAGCACGTTGACCAGCACGAGGCCGACCACCAGCGCGATGCTGCTCACGATCTCGAAGTAAAGGAGCGCCAGGCCCCCGGTCTTGCCGACCTTCTTCATGTCTTCCATGCCGGCGATACCGACCACCACCGTGCAGAAGATGATCGGCGCAATGATCATCTTGATGAGCTTGATGAAGCCGTCGCCCAGCGGCTTCATGGCTTCCCCGGCAGCGGGATAGAAGTAGCCCAGCAGCACGCCGATGATCACCGCGGTGATCACCTGCACGTAGAGGGAGCGGTAGAGCGGTAGCTTCTTGGCGGGTGTGTTTGTTGTGTGTTCCATGACTTGCCTCCGGAAGGGGTTGAAGACTGTAGGGTCCGTATCAGGTGTTTTCCATTCGTAGAAGCCACATCCTGCAAATGAAAAAACCCGCCGTAGCGGGTTTTTCGATCAGGTCGCGGTCAGCATGCTCAGTGCATGTGCAGGCCGCCGTTGACCGAGAAGTCGGCCCCGGTGGAGTAGCCGCCTTCGTCGGTGGCCAGCCACGAGATGATCGAGGCGATCTCGCTCGGCTCGCCCAGGCGCTTGACCGGAATGGTGGCCACGATCTTGTCGAGCACTTCCTGGCGGATGGCCTTGACCATGTCGGTGCCGATGTAGCCCGGGCTCACGGTGTTGACCGTCACGCCCTTGTTCGCCAGCTCCTGCGCCAGCGCCATCGTGAAGCCGTGCATGCCGGCCTTGGCCGCCGAATAGTTGGTCTGCCCCGCCTGGCCCTTGGCGCCGTTGACCGAGCTGATGTTGATGATGCGGCCCCAGCCCTTTTCCACCATGTCGCCCACCACCTGCTTGGTGACGTTGAACATGCTGTTGAGGTTGGTCTCGATCACCGCGCTCCAGTCCTCGGGCGTCATCTTGAGGAACATGCGGTCGCGCGTGATGCCGGCGTTGTTGACCAGCACGTCGATGGGGCCATGCGCAGCCTTGGCGGCGGAAAAAGCCTCGACGGTGGATTGCCAGTCGCCGACATTGCCGACGGAGGCGTGGAACTCGAAGCCTTCGGCTTTCTGTTCGGCCAGCCATTTGGCGTGGTCGCGCGTGGGGCCACAACCGGCGACCACGGTGAATCCGTCTTTGTGCAGACGTTGGCAGATGGCTGTTCCGATGCCACCCATGCCTCCGGTGACATATGCAACTTTCTTGCTCATGAAATTTCCTTGATGTTTGCTTGGCAAAAGCCTGAACGGCCGCCTTCACTCTAGCCATTTTCACGCCATCGACCTCTGAGGAAAACACTGAGCCAAGCTTGCAACCAGCTGTCACGGAGCGCTGCAGAGATGCAACCTATATGCTCAGCTCTGTACGCTCTTGCTCACGCATTGCCCTCAAGGAGTTCGAAAGTATGAATTTCGGGATCATCGTATTCCCCGACGTCGAGGAACTCGATTTCGTCGGGCCTTGGGAAATGCTCACCATGTGGAGCAAGCTCGCCGCGGGTCCGCAGAACTGCCTGATCGTCGCCGAGAAGCGCGAGCCGGTGGTCTGCGCCAAGGGCCTTTCGGTCAATCCGCACGTGTCGTTCGCCGACTGTCCGCCGCTCGACTACCTGCTCGTGCCCGGCGGCATGGGCACGCGGCGCGAGGTCGACAACCCCGCGATGGTGCAGTTCCTGGCCGCGCAGGCGCCGGGATGCAAGGCGCTGCTGTCGGTGTGCACGGGCGCCTTCGTGCTGCATGCGGCGGGGCTGCTCTCCGGCAAGACGGCCACCACGCACTGGGGCTCGCTCGATCGCCTCCGTGCGCTCGGCGACGTGAAGGTGGTCGAACAGCGTTTCGTGCAGGACGGCGACGTGTGGACCTCGGCCGGCGTCTCGGCCGGCACCGACCTGATGCTCGCCTTCATTGCCCACACCGCCGGCGAGGAAGCCGCCGCCAAGGTGCAACTGCAGGCCGAGTACTACCCGGCGGACACGGTCTACGGCGACACGGCGAGCCATGAGCGCGCGCCAGCGTATGTGCGGCAGCCGGGTGGCAAGCTGCGAAAGACGCCGTGAGCGCAGCGCCCTCCCCCGGTCTCGAGCCGCTGTCCGTGCTCGCCGCCCGCGTCGGTGAGACGCTGCGCGAACGGCGGCAGACGGTGGCGGTTGCCGAGTCTTCGGCCGGAGGCCTCGTATCGGCGGCCCTCCTCGCCATTCCCGGTGCGTCTGCCTTTTTTCTCGGTGGCGCGGTCGTCTATTCGCGGCGCGCCGGCAAGGCACTGCTGGGGCTCACGCGCGAAGACATGGGTGACATGCGCGGAGAAACCGAGCCCTATGCCCGATTCATCGCAGCCCGCATCCGCGAGAGCCATCGCGCGACCTGGGGCATCTGCGAAAGCGGCGCGGCGGGGCCGTCAGGCAGCCCTTATGGCGATGCGCCGGGTCGAGTCTGTCTGGCCGTGGCCGGCGGGTCGGGGTCGGCAGCCGAGAGCCGCACCGTCGAAACCGGAGGCAACGACCGGCCCATGAACATGACGCTGTTCGCGCGCCACCTGCTCGCACTGTTCGACGAGATCCTGCACGCCGAGAGCAGCTAGCAAGATGCCTCCCGCTCTCGAACAAGCTCCCCCACGGCATGCCCGGACAAGATAAGAGCGCATCAGGCGTCGGGGGCGTCACAGGGCAGCACCGGGAGCGTGTTCCTCAGCCCGGGTTGCAGACCCATTTCCAATGCATCTGGACAAGCGTTCTGCCGGACTCGCATACCGGGGATGTCGCCATCGTGCCGGACGGGTGCGTCGATCTGATCTGGCGAGCCGGTCGACTGTGGGTCGCCGGACCCGATGTCGTTGCCGCCCGCCCCGTCCTGCCACCCGGTGCGCGCGTGCTCGGCGCGCGGTTCCAGCCCGGCGCGGCGCGCCATTGGCTGGGTCTGCCGCTGTCGGAAATCGTGGGTCAATCCGTCGAACTGGCCGACCTGCGGGGAATCTGGGCCAGAGACTTCGCGAGCCGCATGGAAGAGGCGGAATCCGTTGCGCGACAGGCGCAGGTGTTTCAGGACCTGTTGATGACAATGCCACAGCCGTTCGGCGGGCCGGACAAGAATGCCTCGGCGATCTTCCGCCTTGCAGCGTTGCCATCGCGAGACGAGGGCTCGGTCGCAGCCAGCATGCGCGAGCGACTGGGCATCAGCGAACGCACGTTGCTGCGCCATTGCCGCGATCATTTCGGCTATGGGCCCAAGACACTGGAGCGCATCCTGCGCTTCCAACACTTCCTGTCCGTGGCCCGCGGGGCCCAAGACGCCGGTCTCGCCATGCTGGCGATCGATGCCGGCTACGCCGACCAGTCCCATCTCGCCCGTGAGGTCAAGGCACTCTGCGGCATGACCGCTTCAGCCTTGCTGCACCACATCCATCATCCAGCGGGTGCTGCCGACTGACCGTTTTGTTCAAGACCCCGGATTGCAGCCAGACGATCATGGCGGCCTTTCATCAAACCCCAGGACAAGCACATGGCAACCAAGAGCCGAGACCGGCAAATCGACAACATCGAGTTCAACGTCGCCGACATCGCGCGCAGCAAGGCGTTCTACGGTTCGGCATTCGACTGGACTTTCACCGACTACGGACCGACGTACAGCGAGTTCAGCGACGGCCGGCTGACCGGTGGATTCACCACGGGTGAAGCCGTGCGCCCAGGCGGGCCATTGGTCATCCTTTATGCGGATGATCTCGCCGAGACGCAGTTGCGCGTCGAAGCGGCGGGCGCCACGATCACTCGACCGGTCTTTGCCTTCCCGGGCGGGCGCCGCTTCCATTTTCGGGATCCGGACGGGTACGAGCTGGCGGTCTGGTCGGTGCCATAAAACGCACCGGCGCAGGCCACCCCTCGACCAGGGAAAACCTCAATCCGCCTGCACGCCCGCAGCGCGGATCACCTTGCCCCACTTGTCGATCTCCGCCGCGAGGTGCGTGCGCAGGCTCTCGGACGTGACCTTCTCCATCGGCACGGCCTCGGTGCTCAGTTCGGCAAAACGCTTCTTCACCATGTCGTCCTGCAGCGCGACGCGCAAAGCCGCATTGAGCTTTTCCATCACCGCCGGGGGCGTGCCCTTGGGCGCATACACGCCGTGCCACACCTTCACGTCGAAGCCCTTCAGGCCCTGCTCGTCCAGCGTCGGAATGTTGGGCATGCTCGACAGGCGCTGGGGCGTGGTCACGCCGAACACCTTGACGCGCTGGCCGTCCTTGATGACCGGCGCGGTCTGCGTGGTCTGGTCGCACAAGAGGTCGACCTGCCCGCCCATGAGGTCGTTGAGCGCCGGGCCCGCGCCCTTGTAGGGCACCGTGGTGAGCTGCACGCCGATCTGGTGCGCGAACAGGAGGCCGCACAGCTGCGACACCGCGCCGATGCCGGCGTTGGCAAGCGTGACCTTGTCCTTGTTGGTCTTCACGTAGGCCAGCAGCTCCTGGAAGTTGTTGGCCGGGAAGTCCTTGCGCGAGAGCAGCGTCATCGGCACGTCCATCACCTGGCCGACATATTCGAAGTCTTTCAGCGGGTCGTAGTTGAGCTTCTTGTAGAGCGCGGGCGCCGTGGCCATGCCCATGTGATGGATCAGGATGGTGTAGCCGTTGGGCGCCGCCTTGGCCACACGCGCCGGGGCGATGGTGCCGCCAGCGCCCACGGTGTTCTCGACGATCACCGGTTGGCCGAGCGACTTGGCCATGGGAATGGCCAGCATGCGAGCCACGACGTCGGTGGGTCCACCGGCCGAGTACGGCACGACCATGGTGATGGGCTTGTCGGGCCAGTGCGCCTGTGCGGCGGCTGGCGATTGCGCGGCCACGAGGCTTGCGCCCAGCGATACCGCCAACAGGGTTCGTGCTTTCCAGTTCTTCTTCAGGTTCATTTCTTTGTCTCCTAGGTTGTTGGATCTGTCTTCTTCGTTCGGAAATCAGGGCGGCGACTGCGCATCGAGCGCGAGCAGGCGTTCGGCGAGGCGGACCACCGGCGCATCGACCATGCGGCCATCGAGGCTGACGACGCCGCCGCCTGCGGACCCGATCGCGTCGATCACGCGGCGTGCCCATGCGAGCTCCTCAAGGCTCGGGCCGAGCGCAGCGTGCACCGGGGCGACCTGGTCGGGGTGGATGCACAACTTCGCCCCGAAGCCGCCGCGGCGGGCGCGTGCCGTGTCGATGGCGAGGCGCTGCGCATCGCGCCAATCGACCGTCACGCCGTCGATGGGTGCGGGCAGGCCGGCGCGGCGCGTGGCCAGCAGCAACGCGAGGCGCACCGGCACCAGCTCGGCTTCGTCCGCATCGCAGGCGAGGCCGACATCGGCCTGGAAATCGAGATTGCCGAAGGCGAGCCGGAGCACCTGCGGCACGGCAGCGAGTTCATCGACTGCCGCAAGGCCCGCCGCCGATTCGAGGAGAGGGATGAGCAGGCCTTTCGGTCCGACGGCCTCGGCGAGCAGCCGCAGATCCTCGGCGCGCTCGGCCTTGGGCAGCACCACGCCAGCGATCAGGCCTTGCGCAACCCACGCGGCCACAGCCTTGCGGTCGTCGTCGTACCACGGCGTGCCGCTGGCGTTGATGCGTACCAGCAAGCGCTGGCGACCCGCACCGGGTAGCGCTGCGAAAGAGGCCACCAGCCCTTCGCGCGCCGACATCTTGCGCTCGGGCGCCACCGCGTCTTCCAGGTCGACGATGACGCCGCCCGTACCTGTAGCCAGCGCCCGCGCATGGCGCTCGGGCCGGTCGGCGGGCACGAACAGAAAGGTGCGCGCCAGCGCGAGCGGCGATTTCAAACCGCCCTCGCCTCGCGCAGCGCCGCGATGTCCGCGTCGCTCCGCCCGAGCCCGCGCAGGATCGCCTCGGTGTGCTCGCCGACGGCAGGAATGGCATCCATGCGGTAGTCGAACGCGCTCTGCCGCCCGGCCGGCAGCAGCGCCGGAATGTCGCCCGCCGGCGACCCCACCTGCCGCCAGCGATCGCGCGCCTGCAATTGCGGATGCGCCCAGAGCCCGGCCATGTCGTTCATGCGCGCGTTGGCGATCTGCGCGGCGTCGAGGCGCTCCAGCACCTGCGCCGTGCTCAGCGCGCCGAAGGTCTCCACGATGATCGCGCGCAGCGCCTCGCGGTGTTCGTTGCGGTGCGCGTTGCTGTCGAAGCGCGCATCGGTCGCGAGCCCCGCCTGCAGCAGCACCTTCTCGCAGAAGGTGCGCCACTCGCGCTCGTTCTGCAGGCCCAGCATCACCGTGCCGCCGTCGCCCGCGGGGAACGGACCGTAGGGGTAGATGGTCGCGTGCGAGGCGGCGCTGCGCGGCGGCGGCGGCGCGCCTTCGTAGGCGTAGTACATCGGATAGCCCATCCACTCGGCAAGCGACTCGAGCATCGACACATCGATGTGCGAGCCCTTGCCGGTCTTGCCGCGCTGGAGCAGCGCCGCGAGGATCCCGGTGTATGCGTACATGCCTGCCGCGATGTCGGCGATGGAGTTGCCCGACTTGCACGGGTCTTCGGGCGTGCCGGTGACCGAGAGGAAACCCGCTTCGCTCTGGATCAGCAGGTCGTACGCCTTCTTGTCGCGGTACGGCCCGTCTTCGCCATAGCCCGAGATGTCGCAGACGATGAGCCGCGGATGCTTCGCCTGCAGCACTTCGGCGCCGAGCCCCATGCGCGCGGCCGCGCCGGGCGCAAGGTTCTGCACCAGCACGTCGGCATCGGCGACCAACTCCTGCAGCACCGCGAGCGCGGCGGGTTGCTTCAGGTCCAGCGTGAGGCTTTCCTTCGAGCGGTTCACCCAGACGAAGTGCGAGGCTTCGCCGCCCACGCGCCCGTCGTAGGCGCGCGCGAAGTCGCCCACCTCGGGCCGCTCCACCTTGATGACGCGGGCGCCGAGGTCGGCCAGTTGCCGGGTGCAGAACGGCGCGGCAATTGCGTGTTCGAGCGAGATGACGGTGATGCCGTCCAGGGGTCTTGTCATGTCTGTGGGTCTTTCCTCAGGCGAGCACGGCCGTGGCCTGCATCGTGAGCCAGCCGTCGGCGTCTTCGCCCCAGAGGCTGAAGGTCTTGTGGTCGGCGCCCGGCTTGCCGTGCACGCGGAACGGCGCGATGTCGAAGGTCGGCCGCACCGCGCGGAACTCGAAGCGCGCGAGCTGCGCGCGCGGCACGTTGCGGCGCAGCAGGTCGACCAGCAGCGTGGCGATCAGCGGGCCGTGCACGATCAGGCCCGGATAGCCCTCGACCTCGGTCACATAGCGCCGGTCGTAGTGGATGCGGTGGCCGTTGAAGGTCAGCGCCGAGTAGCGGAACAGCAGCACATCGTCGGGCACGATCTCGCGGCTGAAGGCGGCGTCCTGCGGGGCGGGCGTGGGCGGCGGCGCCTTCTCGCCGGGCGCGGCAGCGGCGCGGTAGACGATGTCGTGCTCCTCGGTCAGCGCGAGGCCGCGTTCGTTGCGCACCTCGTGGCGCACGAGCACGAAGACCAGCTCGCCGGTGCGGCCGGCCTTGTGGGTGACCGAGGCGATGGTCGAGGTGCGCTCGATCTTGTCGCCCACCTGCAGCGGGTTGCCCGCTTCCCAATTCAACCGCCCGCCGGCCCACATGCGGCGCGGCAGCGGCACGGGCGGCAGGAACCCGCCACGCTTCGCATGGCCGTCTTCGCCGATTTCCGATTGGCGGTGATGCGGCAAGAAGTAGAGCCAGTGCCAGAGCGCGGGCAGGTGCGTGCCGGATGCGGGCGGCGCATCTTCCCGGTCGAGCGTGGCGGAGAGTGCACGGACCGGCGCGGCGGTGATGTCGTCGGCCAGCGTCTCGCTGCGGCCTTGCCAGGCCTGGAGCTTCGCGAGCGCGTCGGCATCGATCAGAGGGGTGGGATTTTCAGGGTTCATAGGTTCTTCAATCGACCGCAGCACCGGAGGCCTTGACGATCCGCGCCCACTTGGCCAGATCGTCCTGCAGCAGTTTCGAAAATTGGTCGGGCGTGGTGGGCGCCGCGATCTCGACGCCTTGCTGGTCCAGCTTGTCGCGCAAGTCCTTCGCGGCCAGCGCCTTGCGCGTCGCGTCCTGCAGCGTGGCGAGCACGTCGGCCGGCACGCCGGCGGGTGCGAAGAGGCCGATCCACAGCGTGCCGTTGTAGCCCGGCACCGCCTCCGCGATGGTGGGCACGTCGGGCAGCACCGCCGAGCGCTTGTCACCGCTCACGGCCAGTGCGCGCAGCTTGCCGGCCTTGATGTGCGAAAGCGCCGAAGGCAGGCTCGCGAACACGATCGGCAGTTGCCCGCCCAGCACGTCGTTCAACGCCGGAGCCACGCCCTTGTAAGGCACGTGCTGCAGCGAGATGCCCGCCATGCTGTTGAGCATTTCGCCGAGCAGGTGGTTGAGCGTGCCGTTGCCGGCCGAGGCGTACTGGTAGTTCGCGCCCTTGGCCCGTGCGAGCTTCAGGAATTCGTTGAAGTCCTTGGCGGGGAACGAGGGACTGACCAGCAGCACGTTGGGCACCGCGCCGACGAGGCCGACGGGCTTGAAGTCCTTCATCGGATCGAAGCCCGGGTTCTTGTAGAGCGCCGGGTTGATCGCCTGGCTGCTGCTGATGGTCATGAGCAGCGTGTAGCCGTCCTTCGGGCCTTTTGCGACGAGCTGCGTGCCGATGTTGCCGCCGGCGCCGGGCCGGTTGTCGACGACCACGCTGGCGTTGTTCATCACCTCACCAAGCTTCTGGCCGACGAGGCGGCCGACGATGTCGTTGGTGCCGCCCGCGGCTTGCGGCACGACGAGCGTGATGGGGCGCGAGGGATAGGGCTGAGCGGTTGCAGGGCTCGCGGCGATCAGCGTGGCTGCGGCGGCGAGCGAAAGAAGCGCGAGGGCGCGGAATGTCATTGTCTTTGTCTCCATGGCCGCATGGTCGTGCGCCATGGCACCGCGCGCAATCTGCGATTTCGGAACCCAGGCTTCTGAAATTCCGAAGGCTTGGCTACGATGCGCCATGCTTTTCGACCTGACCGACCTGCGCCTTTTCGTCGCCACCGCCGAGCTCGGCAACCTCACGCGGGCGGCCGAGCGGCAGCACCTGTCGCTCGCCGCGGCCAGCGCGCGCATCAAGGCGCTTGAAACGCAGGCGGGCCTGCAACTGCTGCAGCGCGAAGCGCGCGGCGTGCGCCTCCTGCCGCCGGGAGAAGCCTTTCTGCATCACGCCCGCCTCGTGCTGCACCAGACCGAGCAGCTGCGCGACGACCTGCTCGAATACGGCGGCGGCCTGCGCGGCCACCTGCGCGTGTTCGCCAACACCACCGCGGTGACCGACTTCCTGCCCGAAATCCTGCCCGGCTTCCTCGCGCGCAACCCGCGCATCAATGTCGACCTTCAGGAAAAACCGAATGCTCAGATCCCGCGCGGCGTGCTCGACGGCCGCGCCGACATCGGCATCGTCGCGGGCCGCGTCGACACGCTGGGGCTGGAGGCGATCCACTTCAGCACCGACCGGCTGGTGCTGGTCACCTCGCGCAAGCACCGCTTTGCCAAGCGCCGAAAAATTTCATTCGCCGAGACGCTGGACGAAGACGCCATCGGCATGCAGCAGGGCAGCACGCTGCAGACCTTCCTCGCCCAGATCACCGACAACCTCGGCAAGCGCCAGAAGCTGCGCATCCAGCTCAGCAGCTTCGATGCGATGTGCCGAATGATCGGCAGCGGCGTGGGCATCGGCGTGGTGCCCGAGTCGGCGGCGCGGCGCAACCAGGAGAGCATGCAGCTCGCGCTGATCGACCTGAGCGATACGTGGTGCGTGCGGGAGCGGTATCTCTTGGTGCGCAGCCGGGCGGCGCTGCCGGTGTATGCACAGGCGCTGGTCGATACGCTGTGCCGGCACTACGAGGCGGGCGAAACGGCTTCGGCGAGCGCCTGAAAAGCCTTTTTCTTGTGGTATTGCGCCAACTTGGAGGCGGCATCTCAGGCCTGCGATCTCATCCCCATTTTCTGTGCACAACTTTGGGGACAACTCATGTGGAGCCTTGTAAAACGAATTTAACTCGTTGTTTTATAAAGGGATTCCACACTTTGCTTAAAAATCAGGCGGTGAACAAGTGACGCCGCGTTCAGCCCGCTGCGCCGAGCTTGTCCTGCGTCCGGGTGTCGAAGTCGCCAGCGTCGTGCCGCTCGTGCAGCTGGCTCTCGGGCTGGCCCCAGGCGCGGTTGACCATGCGGCCGCGCTGCGCCGCGGGGCGCTGCGCGATCTCGTCGTTCCAGCGCAGCACGTTCTTGTATTCGCTCACCTGCAGGAACTCGCCCGATTCGTAGAGCTGCCCCTTGGCGAGCGCGCCGTACCAAGGCCAGACGGCGATGTCCGCAATCGTGTAATCGTCGCCGGCCAGGTAGCGGCTTTCGGCCAGCCGGCGGTCGAGCACGTCGAGCTGGCGTTTCACCTCCATCGCGAAGCGGTCGATCGCGTATTCGATCTTCGTCGGGGCATAGGCATAGAAGTGCCCGAACCCACCGCCCAAATAAGGCGCACTGCCCATCTGCCAGAACAGCCACGACAGGCATTCGGCGCGCGCCGCGCGCTCGGTCGGAAAAAACGCGTTGCCGAACTGTTCGGACAGGTACTGCAGGATCGCGCCGGACTCGAACACCCGGATCGGCGTGGCGCCGCTGCGGTCCATCAGCGCGGGGATCTTCGAATTCGGGTTCACTGCCACGAAGCCGCTGCCGAACTGGTCGCCCTCGCTGATACGGATCAGCCAGGCGTCGTACTCGGCGCCCGTGTGGCCCAGCGCCAGCAGTTCTTCGAGCATGACCGTCACTTTCACGCCATTGGGCGTCGCCAGCGAATAGAGTTGCAGCGGGTGCTTGCCCACCGGCAGGTCTTTCTCATGGGTGGCGCCTGCGATGGGGCGGTTGATGTTCGCGAAGCGGCCGCCGCTTTCCTTGTTCCAGGACCAGACAGTGGGCGGCGTATAGGCGGTCGTGCCATTCATGCAATGAATTCCGGGAGTTGGACAGACGATGATCATTCTCTATGACTGCGCCACCGCGCCGAGTCCGCGCCGCGCGCGCATCCTGCTGGCCGAGAAGGGCATTGCCCACGAGACGGTGCAGGTCGATCTGGTTCGTGGTGAGCAATTGGGCGAGGCCTACCGCGCGATCAATCCGCAATGCACGGTGCCGGCGCTGCGCACCGAGGACGACGGGCCGCTGACCGACAACGCCGCCATCGCGGCCTGGCTGGAAGCGCGCTACCCCGAGCCGCCGCTGCTGGGCCGCACGCCCGCCGAAAAAGCGGAGATCGCCAGCTGGAACTGGCGCGTCGAGTTCGAGGGTTTGCTGCCGATTGCCGAGGCGCTGCGCAACAGCTCACCCGCCATGGCCGACCGGGCCCTGCCCGGTCCGATGAACTACGCGCAGATTCCGGAGCTGGCACAACGCGGGCTGGCGCGGGTGCAGCATTTCTTCCAGACACTGAACGACCGGCTGGCCGGCCGCGAATTCATCGCCACCGACCGGTTCAGCCTGGCCGACATCACCGCCGTGGTGGCGGTGGATTTCGCACGCATCGTGCGGGTCAAGCCCGGGGAACAGCACCCCGAGCTCGTGCGCTGGCGCGCTGCGATGGGCGAGCGGCCGTCGATGTCGCGCTGAGCTGCAAAGACGGCGCGCTTGGCGATCAGCGCTCGATGGTGAGTGCCACGCCCATGCCGCCGCCGATGCACAGCGACGCAATGCCCTTCTTCGCGTTCTGGCGCTGCATTTCGTGCAGCAGCGTCACCAGGATGCGGCAGCCCGACGCGCCGATCGGGTGACCGATGGCAATCGCGCCGCCGTTCACATTGACCTTGTTCACGTCCCAGCCCATTTCGCGGTTCACCGCGCAGGCCTGCGCGGCGAAGGCTTCGTTGATCTCGAGCAGGTCGAGGTCGGCAGCCTTCCAGCCGGCGCGCTGCAGCGCCTTGGTCGATGCGGGCACCGGGCCCATGCCCATGATGGCCGGATCGAGGCCGGCGGTGGCGTAGCTCGCGATGCGGCCGAGCGGCTTCAGGCCGAGTGCGGCGGCCTTCTTGGCCGTCATCACCATCACGGCGGCAGCGCCGTCGTTCAGGCCCGAGGCATTGCCTGCGGTCACGCCGCCGGCCTTGTCGAAAGCGGGGCGCAGGCCGGCCAGGCCTTCGGCATTGGTCTTGCGGTTGATGAACTCGTCCTGGCTGAAGACGATCGGGTCGCCCTTCTTCTGCGGAATGCTCACGCCGACGATCTCGTCCTTGAACTTGCCGGCGTCCTGTGCTGCGGCGGCCTTGGTCTGGCTGGCGAGCGCCAGTTCATCCTGCGCGGCGCGGTCGATGCCGTACTTCTTGGCCACGTTCTCGGCAGTGATGCCCATGTGGTACTGGTTGTAGACGTCCCACAGGCCGTCCACGATCATGGTGTCGACCAGCTTCCAGTCGCCCATGCGCTGGCCGTTGCGCGAGTTGGGCAGCACGTGCGGTGCGGCGCTCATGTTCTCCTGACCGCCGGCGATGACGATCTCGCTGTCGCCCGTGGCCACGGCCTGCGCCGCGAGCATCACGGCCTTCAGGCCCGAACCGCACACGGCATTGATGGTGAGCGCCGGGGTTTCCTTGGCGCCGCCGCTCTTGAGCCATGCCTGGCGCGCGGGGTTCTGGCCGGCACCGGCCGCCAGCACCTGGCCCATGATGGCCTCGCCGACCTGCTCGGCCGTGAGGTTGGCGCGCGCAATCACTTCCTTGATGACCAGGGCGCCCAGCTCGGTGGCCGCGATGCCGGCGAGCGAGCCGCCGAACTTGCCGACCGGCGTGCGTGCGGCCGAAACGATGACGATGTCTTCCATGTGGTTCTCCGTTGAGGTGATTTGAAATCGAAGGTTGCAGGGATCAGGCTCTTGCCTTCACATAGCGCCCGGGTGCCGGCTCGATGGCCTTGTAGGTTTTGCCGTTGCCGTAGATCTTGGGTGCGGCCACCTGCTTGCCCGCGTGGCCCTTGAGCCATTGTGCCCAGTCGGTCCACCAGCTGCCGGGATGCTCGACGGCCCCCGTCAGCCACTCGGCCTGCGTCTTCGGGAACTTGCCGTCGTCGCGGATCCAGTGGCTGCGCTTCTTCTTGGCGGGCGGATTGATCACGCCGGCGATGTGGCCCGAGGCGCCCATGACGAAGCGCTTCTTGCCCGGCAGCAGTTGCGTGGAGGCATACGCGCCCCCGATGGGCACGATGTGGTCTTCGCGCGAACCGTAGATGTAGGCCGGGATGTCGATCTTGCCCAGGTCGATCTTCTGGCCGCACACAGTGAGCGCATTGGGCTTGGCGAGCTTGTTCTCGTGGTACGTGTTGCGCAGGTACCAGGCGTAGAACGGGCCGGGAAGGTTGGTCGCGTCGCTGTTCCAGTAGAGCAGGTCGAACGGCGGCGGCGTTTCGCCCTTGAGGTAGTTGCCGACCACATAGTTCCACACGAGGTCGTTGGGGCGCAGGAAGCTGAAGGTGGAAGCCAGGTCGCCGCCGGGCAGCAGGCCGCCCTTGCCCAGCTGCATTTCGCGGTACGCGACCATCGTCTCGTCCACGAAGATGTCCAGGATGCCGGTGTCGCTGAAGTCGAGGAACGTGGTGAGCAGCGTGACCGAAGCGGCAGGCTTTTCGCCGCGCCCCGCGAGCACGGCCAGCGCGGTGCTCAGGATGGTGCCGCCGACGCAGAAGCCCAGCGTGTTGATCTGCCTGCTGCCGCTGATGTCCTGCACCGTGTGGATCGCCTGGATCGCGGCGTTCTCGATGTAGTCGTCCCAGGTGGCCTTGGCGAGCGACTCGTCGGGGTTGCGCCAGCTCACCACGAACACGCGGTGGCCCTGCTCGTTCGCATAGCGGATCAGCGAGTTCTCGGGCTGCAGATCGAGGATGTAGAACTTGTTGATGCACGGCGGCACCAGCAGGAAGGGGCGCTCGTACACCTTGGCGGTGAGCGGCTTGTATTCGAGCAGTTGGAAGAATTCGTTCTCGAACACCACCGCGCCCTCGGTGGTGGCCACGTTGCGCCCCACTTCGAAGGCGCTCTCGTCGGTCATGCTCAGGTGCCCCTGCTTCACGTCGTGGAGCAGGTTCTGGATGCCCTTGGCGATGCTCTCGCCCTGCGAGTCGATGGCTTTCTTCTGCGCCTCGGCGTTGAAGGCGAGCGAGTTGCTGGGCGACGAGGCGGCCATCCATTGCTCGACCGCGAAGCGCAGGCGGGCCTTGGTCTTTTCGTCGGCGTCGATGGCCTCGGCCATGCTGAGCATGGTGCGGCCGTTGAGCAGGTACACGGCCGCCGAGAAGGCCGCGAGCGGGTTGCTGCCCCAGGCATCGGAGGCAAAGCGCTTGTCGCCTTCGGGCTTGGCCTGGAAGCCCTGGCCCCAGAGCGCCGTGGCTTCCGCCACGTACTGCTGCTGGATGGATTGGAGCTTCTGCGGGTCGATGGCGATCTTCGGCAGATCGGGCATCTTTGCGCCCTGCGGCATCTGCCACAGCGGACTGCCGCCGACATCGAAGGCCGAGCCCCCCTTGGCGGCGGACTGCTGGAACGATGCCAGCGCCTGGGTCCATCCCTCTGAAAGTGCCTGCTGGAAGGGCGCGAATGCATCCGCCCCCGTCGCTTGTTGCTTCATCATGTCTCCTGGTCCTCGCCTGAATCGAATCCGGATGGGTGCGTGTTTTGAGTATCCTGCATTCGCACGGCACCCACAACGCCGCTCTTTCCTCTTACCGACTGAAACTTCCCGTGTTCATTCATCTGATCGTGATCGGCTGGCTCTACGTCGTCGTGATGATGGCGGTGGCCGAGGCCACCAACACCACGGGCACCGTGCTGGGCGCCATCTTCACATTTCTTTTGTACGGATTGGCGCCGGTGGCACTGGTGGTTTACCTGATGGGGGCGCCGGGGCGGCGCCGGGCGATCAAGCAGCGCGAGGCCGAAGCGCAGGAAGCGGCACGCCGCGCCGCTGCGGAGGCGGCGACAAAAGTACCGGAAGACTCAGGCCTTCCAGACCAGCGCGGCGAAGCGCCCGCTGACACCGTCCCGCCGGTGCGAAAAGAAACGTGAGGGGTTGGCGACGGTGCACCACGCATCGCCGCCGTCGTTGCCGTACGCCGCATCGACGCCCACCGAACGCAGCCGCTGACGCGCGAGCCCGGGCAGGTCCGCGAGCCATTTGCCGGGCGCGCCTGCAGGCTTGAAACAGTTTGCAGCTTCCGGCGCATGCGCCTCAAAAGCGGCCTTCACCTCTGCCCCGACCTCGAAGGCCTTCGGGCCGATGCACGGGCCGAGCCATGCGATGACCCTGTTGGCGCCATGCGCGGGCCCGGCCTGTGGCTCGGGCGCAAAGCAACGGGCCGTTTCCTCGAGCACGCCACCGGCAAGCCCGCGCCAGCCCGCATGCGCGGCGGCCACCCTTTGGCCCGATTCGTCGGTAAAGAGCACGGGCAAACAGTCCGCCACCATGATCGTGCAGGCCAGTCCGACCGCCGTGGCTGTGCAGGCATCGGCCACCGTGGCGTCGCGCACGAGGCCCGATTCGGCATCGAGTGTCACGATGCCCGTGCCGTGCACCTGCTGCAGGAAAACCGGCCGCGCGGCAATGGCCTGCCCGAGGCGATGGCGGTTCTCGGCCACGTCGGCGGCCAGGTCGCCCACGTGATCGCCGAGGTTCAGGCTCTCGTAGCGGCCGTGCGAAACGCCGCCATCGCGCGTGGTGCACACGGCCCGCACGTTCGACGGTGCGGGCCAGTCCGGCACGAGCCAGCGCGGATCGATGACGGCGGCGTTCAATCAGGCTTCCGCGTCGGGGGCTTGCGAAGGCTGCGCGCGCTGGAAGGCCTCCAGCTGCATGCAGGCGTCGAAGGCGGCCATGCTGCGCGGCAGGCCGCTGAAGTCGCAGTCGAAGCGTCGGCCGTTGAAGACCTGCGGCACGAGGCAGCAATCGGCCAGCGTCGGCGCGTTGCCATAGCAGAAGGTGCTGCCGGGGTACAGCGCAAGCTGGCGCTCGAAGGCCTCCATGCCGTCGCGCACCCAGTGGCGGTACCAGGCGTTCTTGGCCGCGTCGTCGAGCTTGAGGTCCTTCACGAGGTACTTGAGCACGCGCAGGTTGTTGAGCGGGTGGATCTCGCAGGCGATGGACTGCGCCAGCGCGCGCACATGGGCGCGGCCCACCGGGTCGCTCGGCAGCAGCGGCGGCTCGGGGTGCGTTTCGTCGAGGTATTCGATGATGGCCAGCGACTGCGAGAAGCGCTCGCCTTCATCTTCGAGCAGCGGCACGAGCTTGTCGGCCGAGAGGGTGGCGTACGGGCCGGTGCGGTGGTCGCCGCGCGCGATGTGCACGGGAACGTATTCGTAGTCGAGGCCCTTCAGGCTGAGGGCGATGCGCACACGGAACGAGGAGGAGGAGCGGAAATAGTTATGCAGCTTCATGATTTTCCAAGCATAGCGCCGAGCTACGAACGTGGTGTGGCCTGCAGCGCGCAGCGGAAGTCCTGCACCTGGGCCTTCGGAATACCCTGGCGCCATTCGTCGAGGATGCGCCGGGCTTCGGACTCCTCGCGTGCGGCGAGGCCCACGCGCCAGGGGCCATAGGCCCCGGGCGCCTCGCCGCGCGCATGGTCATGCCCGTCGCCATAAGGCCGCCCTTCGGAGCAGGCTGTGCAGAGCGTCCGGATGCCGGTCGTCCAGTTCTCGGCGCCACCGCCGTCATGCTGGAAACGCTCGATCAGCGTATCGATCTCTTCGTCCGTAACGTTCTCGAGCCAGACTTCGAAGGTCGAGTAGTCCGACGGCGCGATCAGTTCGAGCGCGTCGAAGACAGCGACCTCCTGCCCCCGGTATTCCCGATACCCGTTGGGCGCACCGTCGTGCAACACGAGGTCGCCGTAGCGATGGCCCGATGCAGGCAGGGGCACGTTGCGCAGGATGGCGCGCGCCGGGTCGATGCGGTCCGACCAGACCACTTCACTGGACTCGTCGCCATGCACGCGGATCGGCGTGCGCCCCGCGAAATAGTCGATCGGCCCGTCGCCCTCGGGAACGGGAATGCCGTACTGCTGCCATGCGCGCCGTGCGGTGGCCCAGTCGCCCAGCGCCGTGGCGGCGATACCCAGGTTCCAGAGCGCGCCTTCGTTGCGCGGCTCGCAGCGCACGGCCTGGGCGTTGGCCTGCAGCGAAGCAGCCCAGTCGCCGCGGTACTTGTGGATCAGGCCGGCGTTGTACCAGGGCGCCGCCCAGTCTGGCCGGTACTTGCTGGCCTCGGCGTAGGCCTGGAGCGCCCCGTCCTCGTCGCCGGCATTGCTGCGCTCGCTGCCGAGATCGTTGTAGGCCATGGCTTTGCCGGATTTTCCGATTCGAAGGGGCATGGTGAAACCGAAAGGGTCAGGGGTAGAAACAGGAAAGCCGCAGGTGCGCGGCGCCCGTATTTTGCGCCGGCGCAGGCCTCGCAAGTCCGAGCCGGGGGCAACCCTGCCCTGCCTCTGGCACACTGCCGGTCTCCCCTCCCGTTTCGCTGAAAAAGGACACGTCGCAATGGCTTCCGAGTTTGTTTTCGCCCCGCCCGCCACCGTTTCGGTTCCGGTGGCCGGACAGCCGGCCCGCTTTCCGGTGCACCGCATCTACTGCGTGGGCCGCAACTACGAAGATCACGCCAAGGAAATGGGTTTCACCGGCCGCGAACCGCCCTTCTTCTTCATGAAGCCCACCGACGCACTGGTGGTGGTCGACGAAGGCCAGACCGGCATCATGGCCTACCCCTCGCTCACCAAGAACCTGCACCACGAGATCGAACTCGTCGTTGCCATCGGCACCGGCGGCAAGAACATCAAGGCAGCGGACGCGCACAAGCACATCTACGGCTACGCCGTCGGCCTGGACATGACGCGCCGCGACCTGCAGGGCGAAATGAAGAAGCAGGGCCGCCCCTGGGACATCGGCAAGGGCTTCGAGCAGAGCGCGCCCATCGGCCCGATCGTGCCGGTGGCCGCGGCCGGCGATGCCGAGAACGCCGAGATTTCGCTGCAAGTGAACGGCACCGACCGCCAGCGCAGCACCGTGAGCAAGCTGATCTGGAACGTGGCCGAGACCATCGAGCACCTGTCGGCCGCCTGGGAGCTGCAACCCGGCGACCTGATCTACAGCGGCACGCCCGAAGGCGTGGCGGCCGTGGTCTCGGGCGACACGCTCGTGGGCAAGGTCGCCGGCCTGCCGACTCTCACCGTCAAGATCGCCTGAAGACGGCAGCACCGCCCATGCTCCTGCGCGTCCCCATCAAGCACTGCAAGAACTGCGGCACCGCGGTGGTCTACCGCATCCCGGACGACGGCGACACCAAGCCGCGCGCCGTCTGCCCGGCCTGCCACACGATCCACTACGAGAATCCGCTGAACGTGGTGGGCACCATCCCGGTCTTGGGCGACAAGGTGCTGCTGTGCAAGCGCAACATCGAGCCGCGCTGGGGCAAGTGGACGCTGCCCGCGGGCTTCATGGAGCTCGAGGAAACCACCGCGCAGGGTGCCGCGCGCGAGACCGATGAGGAGGCCGGCGCGAACTTCGAGATGCAGGGCCTTTTTGCGGTGATCAGCGTGGTGCGCGTGGGCCAGGTCCACCTGTTCTATCGCGCCCGGCTGCTGGACGACAAGTTCGACCCCGGTCACGAGACCATCGAGGCGAAGCTCTTCACCGAGGAAGAGATCCCCTGGGACGAGATCGCCTTTCGCACCGTGCGCGAGGCGCTGGAACACTTCTTCGAAGACCGCCGCCGCGGCAGCTTCGACCGCGTGCACGAGCTCAGCATCGTTTGACGAAACTTATGAACAAGACACTCCGCGCCACCCTCCTCTGTGGCGCCAGCCTCGGCTTTGCGCTGGCGGCTTCGGCGGCCAGGGCGGAAACGGTGGGCGAAGTCGACACCGCCTTCAAGCTCATCGGCCCCGACCACAAGATCGTGATCGAGGCCTACGACGACCCCAAGGTCAACGGCGTGACCTGCTATGTCTCGCGTGCCAAGACCGGCGGCATTGCCGGCGCCTTCGGCGTGGCCGAAGACAAGGCCGAAGCCTCCATCGCCTGCCGCCAGGTCGGGCCGGTGAACGTCACGCAGCCCTTGCCCAAGCGCGAGGAGGTGTACAGCGAGCGGCTCTCGGTGCTCTTCAAGCGCCTGCGCGTGGTGCGCATGGTCGATGCCAAGCGCAACACGCTGGTCTACCTCACCTACTCCGACTTGCTGATCGACGGCTCGCCCAAGAACAGCGTGACCGCGGTGCCCATCGACCGCGGCACGCCGATTCCGCTGAAGTAGCGACAGCCCTCGCGCGTACCTCCCTTCCGGAAGGTACGTACGAGTTTGCTAGCATCGTCCGCGTGGCGCGCCCGGCGTGCCAATCCGCAGGAACCCTCCGCAACGAACCCGTTCCAACAGCGCCATGCACATCCAGACTTTTCTTTTCCGCACCGGTGTCGCAACACTGATGGCCGCAGCCCTCGCCGCCTGCGACACCACGCCCCTGACGCCGGCACGGCCCGGCCAGACCGTCACGCCGCCCCCGGCGAAGCAGGCGCTCTTCATCCGTCCCGCGAGCGGCACCACCATCGCCCGCTTCGACGGCGTGCGCAACAAGGGGCTGGACATCGCGGGCAACCTCGGCGACCCGATCGTCGCGTCGGCCGATGGCCGCGTGGTGTACGTGGGCAGCGAACTGCGCTCCTACGGCAACATGGTCATCGTCAAGCACAACGAGACCTTCCTCACCGCCTACGCGCATGCGCAGACCATCCTCGTGAAGGAAAACGCGGTCGTGCGCCAGGGCGAGAAGATCGCCGAAATGGGCCGCAGCGACACCGATCGCGTGAAGCTGCATTTCGAGATCCGCAAGAACGGCACCGCCGTCGATCCCGAGCCGTACCTCAACGGCCGCCTGCAGCAGTAACCCTTCGGCGTTCATCATTTCTTCAGGTTGTCCGCCCGGCACGGAACTAAGCTCCTTGCCACCGGGACAGGGCGCGTCTTGCCGTCCTTCCCATCGACATGGAGAACGAACTTGCGCCTGAACCTGATTCTTTTCTGGGGCGGTCTTCTGGCATTGACCAGCCTCGCGGGCTGCGAGACCACCCGCCACAGCCGCGATCGCGACTACGACTACTACGGGCGGCCGCCACCCCAGCAGCCCTACTACTACGAGCCCGAAGAGTCGCGCGAAGGTCCGCGGTTGAGCGACATGCAGAAGCGCGCGCTCGACAACTGCATCGTGCTGCCCACCCGCCAGGACCGTGCGCGCTGCCGCGCGACGGTCATGTCCACCGTCCGCTAGGCGCCCCCCCGGTGCGGTCACCGGTCACCGGTCACCGGTCACCGGGCACCGGGCATTGAACGCCGCGCCATCGCTCGAGCTTGGCTTTGCAAGGATGAAGTTCGACGGATGCTGGCCGAGCTTCTTGCGGAACATGGTGGAGAAAGCACCGGGGCTGTCGTAGCCCAGTTCAAGCGCCACGGCGGTCACCGAACGACCTGTCGCCAACTGTGCCATGGCCGAGAGGAGGCACGCCTGCCGTCGCCATTCGAGGAATGACATGCCGGTCTGCGCGCGAAAGAAGCGGCTGAAGGTGCGTTCGCTCTGGTGCAGCTGTCGCGCCCAGGCGATCGGTGAGGTCCGCACGTCGGGCCGATGGAGAAATGCGATGCACAGCGCGGCCAGCCGATCGTCGCCCGGCAGCGGCGCAAAGAACGGCAGTGCCGCCGCACGACCCACTTCCTGCAGCGTCAAATCCATCAGCAGGCCATCACGGCCGCGTCGGTCGTAGAGCGCCGGCAATTCCGTGGCCTCGATCAGGAGGTGGCGCAGCAATGGCGAAACGGCCAGAACCTCGCACAGCGCACCGCGGCGCGGCACCGCTGCCGGCTCGATGTAGAGGCTTCGGGTACTGACGCCCACCATCCGCACCCGGTGCGGCTTGCCGGCCGGAATCCAGACACCGCTGTGAGGGGGCACGACCCAGGCACCGTCATCGGTCCCCACCTCCATCAGCCCCGTCGCGCCGTAGAGAAATTGGGCGCGGCGGTGGCTGTGCGTCTCCAGCAGCGTGCCCGGCGCGTAGTCGGTGCCGATGGCCAGAACTTCACGCGGCGTGTGATCGAGGCTCTCGAGCGATTGGTTGCGCACGGCTTTGAATGATTGGCGAAAACGCAAACATTGTTGACCGAACATCGCAAGCGCGCCAGGCGGCCTCACCCTAACCTGAGGGCTCTCATACCCATGGAGGCCTCGTGTCGTTGTATCTCTTGTTGGCAGTTTGCGGATGCCTGACGGGCATCACCACCGTCCTGTTCGGCTTCGGCGGCGGATTTGTCGTCGTGCCCTTGCTCTATCGACTTCTGTCCCAGCTGAACACCGCCGACAGTGCCATCGGACGGTCTGCGATGCAGATCGCGGTCGCCACCTCCACCTGCGTCATGATCTTCGGCGCCCTGCTGGCTACCCTGCGTCACCAGCGCGCAGGAACGCTGGACTGGTCGCAGCTCAGACCCCTGATGGGATTCATCGGTGCGGGTGCGGTGGCCGGGGCCTTGGCAGCAGCGACCGTCCATGGGGAGGAGCTGCGCTGGGCGTTCGCGGCCTACCTCGCGCTGACCATCCTGGACTGCTGGCTGCGGCCCGGATTTCTGTCGCAGCCTGCAAAAGGTCGTGCAGCGCCCTCGTCGATCGCCACGGCGCTGTCGGGCCTGGTCATCGGCTGGGTCGCCGCGTTCCTCGGCGTCGGCGGCAGTGTGATGACGGTTCCCCTCATGCGCCGTCGCGGCATCGCGATGGGCCGTGCGACCGCCATGGCCAACCCGCTGTCGCTGCCCGTCGCGCTGGCGGGCACGGCCACCTATGCCGCCTTGTCCGCTGGACCGACACCTTCATTCGGGGCGTGGTATCTCGGAAACGTCGATCTGCGCGCTGCGGCCGTCCTGGTGATCGGCACCTGGATCGGCATTCGAGCGGCTTCACCTTGGATCGGACGGATCCCGGATCGGGTTCACGCAAGGATCTACGTTGGATTGCTCGTGATCGTTCTCATGGCCATCGCGGCGCACTGAGAGACGGCGGGCAATGCGCTGGCGCGGCCGACGATCGGGGCCGTCGCATGGTCATACCTGCGGCAGCAATAGGTGGCCAGCGAATGGCGCTAGAGCAGGCTCTCGGGCACCAGCGGTGCCAGCAGCTCCAGTTTCCAGCGCGCCCAGAAATGCGTCTCGGGCTCCGTGTGCAGGATGGTGTCGGCCGCATCGCCCGACGCGGGGCTCACCCATTCGATGCCGCCCTTGGGGCCCAGCTGCAACTGATAGGCGCCGTCAAGCCGGATGAAGCCGATCAGGCTGGTGAGCTGCTGCGCGATCTGCGGACTGAAGATGAAGATGCCGATCTCGGTGTTGTGCAGTTCCGAGCGCGGATCGAAATTCATCGAGCCGATGAACACCGTCTTGCGGTCGATCACCGCCGACTTGCCGTGCAGCCGCCCGCTCGCCGAGCCGTACATGCCGAAGCGCTTGGTCTCCTCCACCCGCTTGGGGCTGAGCTCGTAGAGCTCCACGCCCAGCCGCAGCATCTGGGCGCGATAGCGCCGGTAGCCGATGTGCACCAGCGATTCGTCGGTGGCGGCCAGCGAGTTGGTCACGATGCTGTAGCTCACGCCGTTGCCGCGGATGGTGCGGATCGACTCCATGCCGCCGCGCCCGGGAATCAGGTAGGGCGTGGTCTGCATGATCTCGCTCTGCGCGCCGCGCAGATACCGCCGCACGTTGAAGAGCACGCTCTCGCTCGCCTCGTCGGCGGGCAGGCCTCGCCCTTCCGGCGTGGGCGCGAGGGCCTTGGCCGGCGGGTCGGCATACGCTTCGGCGCGCGCCCAGGCCAGCTTCAGCGTGCCCGCGTCCAGGTCCTTGGCCAGCGGGTTGTTGCCCAGCAGGTCGGTGGAGTCGGGCTCCTCGGGGTGCAGCGTCTCGGGCCCGCTGGTGAGCCGGTCGAACAGCGCGCGCAGCTCCTTCGGCGATTCGCTGCCCTTGGCCACCAGCGACTCGATCGGGTACACGTAGGGGCTGTTCCAGTACATGTCGAACAGCGACGACAGCCGGGGCACCACGGCGCCGGCCACCAGCGTGTCGATGTCGATGAAGTTCGAGCCGCCGTCGCGCAGGAAATACTCGTTGGCGATGTTGCGCCCGCCCATGACCGCCATCGTGTCGTCCACCACGTAGAGCTTGTTGTGCATGCGGCGGTGCACGCGGTCGAAGTCGAACAGCGATGCGGCCCAGCGCGTGCCGAAGCGGTCGCGCCCGGCCGGGAACGGATTGAAGAGGCGCACCTCGACGTTCGGATGCGAGGCGAAGCTGGTGAAAAGCGGGTCGGCGCCCGCCGTATAGAGGTCGTCCACCAGAAGGCGCACGCGCACGCCGCGGTCCGCCGCATCGCGCAGGGCGCGCAGCAGGTAGCGGCCGGTCTCGTCGTTCTGCACGAGGTAGTACTGCACGTCGATGGAGCGCTGCGCGCGGCGTGCCAGCTCGATGCGCGCATGCAGCGAAAACTGCGGCATCGGCAGCAGGCGGAATCCGCTCAGCGGTTCGCCGGGCGGCGCGGCCGCTTTCACGAGGCGGCCGAGCAGGGTGTCCGCGCCGTCCGTGATGACCGACGAGGGCTTGCGCTGCACGTCGGTGGGCAGGCCCGCGCAACCGGCCATGCAGAGCGCGACGAGGCCGGCGAACAACCAGGCCAGCCAGCGAGCACGCGGTTTTTCTTCAACCCTGTCAGGGATGTGGGACATGGAAGCCAGAGAGGTGGGGCAGACGCACGAAGCGGAATGGAGGACATCCGCGGCTCGCGGTTTCTACCATGAGCGCGGGGAGCCCTTTATGGCGCCGTTCGGCGTGCAGCGCTCATGCGTCGCCGGGAATGGTGGCGCCCGCGACGTCGGTCCCCTGGCTGCGCTGCGGCATCCATTGCCGCACGAAGTGGTCCGCCCGCAACGTCGCGCGCTGCACGGCCGACTCCCACGAGAGCTGCTGGGTGATCACCAGCGCGCAGCGCGCAATGCCTTGGTGGCTCAGTTCCGCGAGCCCGGCATAGGTGCCATGCGGGGTGCGGGCGAGTTCCATCCAGCATGCCCAGCCTTCAGGCACGTGAATATCGAGGCGTACGGTGTCCATGTCGGGGTTCGACCTTAGGCGCTTGTCCTGTGGTTTCAATAAGTGAAACCCTTGGTACTCATTCACCTCTTCATGGGATGTCGCCGTGTAAAGGCTCATGCAGGGGCGGAGACCCCGTCGACTGATTGCCGCTTCCGAGCGTTGAGGAGGCATCCGCGCAAACACCGACGGCTTCGACCTGACGTGCACGCGGGGCGACCGGCTACATTCAGTTCACGGCAGACCTCTCACACTGCACAGACGGATACACGGCAATCACAGAACAGGCCACTCATCATGAAAAAACTCGCTCTCATGGCCTTCCTCGGCCTCATGACCTCCATCCCCGCGATGGCCCAAGGCGACTACGTCTATGAAAACGACCGCCGCTATTGCGCCAGCGGTCGCTCGGGCATGGACTTCAATTCCTGCATGTGGCGCCTGCGGAACGACCGCGAGCGCGAGGACCGCCGCGACTACGAGCGGCGCGAGTACGAGCAGCGCCGCGAATACGAACGCCGCCAGCGTTGGCAGGAACCCGCACCGGTCTACGTGCCCGAGTACCAGCGTCAGCCCCAGTACCAACAGGAACGCCCCAAGCTCAGCGACATGCAGGAGCGCGCGCTGAACAACTGCAACCTGCTCGCGCCCCGCGACCAGCCCCGGTGCCGTGCGACGGTGATGTCGACGGTTCGCTAGCGTTTTCGCGCCGGCCCGTCGCGGGCCGGCCTGCCGCATGACGCTCGACCTGTTCGACGATCCACCCCGCGAAGCGCGCGAGCCCATCGGACCTGGCGCCTTCGTCCTCCCCGGTTTCGCCCTCCCCTTTGCCGACGAATTGCTCTCGGCGGTCAGGGCGGTTGCGCAAGATGCGCCGTTCCGCCACCTCGTCACCCCCGGCGGTTTCACCATGTCGGTCGCGCTCACCAACTGCGGCGCGCTGGGCTGGACCAGCGACCGCCGCGGCTACCGCTACAGCCCCACCGACCCCGACACCGGCAAGCCGTGGCCTGCCATGCCCGAATCGTTCGCGCGCCTGGCCCGCGAGGCCGCATCGGCCGCCGGCTTCGACGGCTTCGCGCCCGATGCGTGCCTGGTCAACCGCTACGAACCCGGCGCGCGCCTCTCGCTGCACCAGGACAAGGACGAGCATGACTACGGCGCGCCCATCGTCTCGGTCTCGCTCGGCATGCCGGCCGTGTTCCTGTTCGGCGGACACGCGCGCGGCGACAAGGCGGTGCGCATTGCGCTGAAGCATGGCGATGTCGTGGTCTGGGGCGGTGAAGACCGGCTGCGCTACCACGGCGTGCTGCCCCTGAAAGACCAGCCGCATCCGGCGCTGGGCAGCCTGCGCATCAACCTCACATTCCGCAAGGCGGGCTGACCACGCATGCAGAAGACGACCGAGACCAACGACCCCGGCAACGCGATCCGCGCGCTCTATGCCGCGCTGTGGCACTTCGCGGCCGGCGCCCGCGGGCAATTGCTCGGTGCCACCGCCTTGCTGGCTTCCTCGCAGCTGATCCGCCTGACCTTGCCCTACCTCGCCGGCCAGGCCATCAACGCGCTGCAGCGCAGCGACTTCGGCGGCGCGGGCCGCTGGATCGGCACGCTGGCCGCGGTGTACGTCGGCGCCTGGGCGCTGCACGGGCCGGGCCGCATCCTCGAGCGCAACGTCGGCCTGAAGGTGCGCGAGCGGCTGGCCGACGAGCTCTACGCGCGCATCGCCGCCGCGCCGCTGGCCTGGCATGACGGCCATCACTCGGGCGAGCTGCAGCACCGTGTGCACCAGGCCAGCCGTGCCCTCGCGGACTTTGCGCAGAACCAGTTCATCTGGCTCACCAACGCGGTCAACTTCGTCGGGCCGCTGGTGGCGCTGGCGCTGCTGTCGCGCACCAGCGGCGCGACGGCCCTCGCGGGCTATGTGCTGATCGGCCTCGTGATCGTGCGCATCGACCGCGCGCTGATGAAGCTCGCGCGCGCCGAGAACGATGCCGACCGGCGCTATGTGTCTGCGCTGCTCGACTTCCTGGGCAACGCGTCGACGGTGATCGGCCTGCGGCTGCAGGGTGCGTCGCGGCTGCTGCTGCGCCGTCGCATGGCCGCCATTTCGCTGCCGCTCAAGCGCACCGTGGTGCTGAACGAAGGCAAGTGGTTCGCGGTCGACCTGATGGGGCTGGCGCTGACCTGGGGGCTGGTCGTCATCTACGTGTGGCAGGCACGCACGCCGGGTCAGGCGGTGATGCTGGGCGCGGTGTTCATGATCTACCAGTACGCGCAGCAGGCGGCAGGTGTGGTGACCTCGGTGGCCGCCAATTTCAGCTTCTTCGCGCGCATGCACACCGACTACACGAGCGCCGAGCCAATCTGGCAGGCGCCTTCGGGCGACGTGCTCGCGACCTCTCCAGAGCAGGTGCCCGAGCGCGAGCGCATCGATGCCGGCGCGACATGGACCCAGCTCGGCGTCGATGCGCTGCAGTGGAAGTACGCGCCGCGCGGCGAGCCCATCGCCGAGGCCGCCGATGCGGCCGAGCCGCCGCGCAGCGGGCTGCACGACGTGGCCCTGACCCTGCGCCGCGGACAGCGCGTGGCCCTCGTCGGCCCGAGCGGTGGTGGCAAGAGCACGCTGCTGCGCGTGCTCGCCGGCCTCTATGCACCGCATGCCGGCACGCTCACGCTCGACGGGCAGCCTGTCGATTGGCCGCAACTGCGCCGCCTCGCCACGCTGATCCCGCAGGAGACCGAACTCTTCGAGGCCAGCGTGCGCGAGAACCTCGCCTTCGGCCAGCCCGCGGACGATGCGCGCCTCCTCGCCGCGCTGCACACCAGCACCTTCGACGAGGTGCTCAAGGCCAACCACGGCGACCTCGACACCGCCGTGTCGGAGCGCGGCTTCAATCTCTCGGGCGGACAGCGCCAGCGCCTGTGCCTCGCGCGCGGCGTGCTTGCGGCCGAAGGCAGTTCGCTGTTGCTGCTCGACGAGCCGACCAGCGCGCTCGATGCCAACACCGAAGCGCGTGTGCTCGAACGCATTGCCGCCGCATTCCCCAACGCCTGCGTGATCGCGTCGATCCACCGCCTGAGCCTGCTCGAGCGCTTCGACACCGTGCTGCTGATGGAGGCCGGCCATGTGCTCGACCACGGGCCGCGCGACGAAGTGCTGGCGCGCCAGCCGCTGCTGCAGCGCATGACGGCGCCGGCCTAAGCCGCAGCAGGCGGTCCGAACCAGGTGGTCAGCGCCTCGGCCAGCCCCTGCTGCGCCGAATCGCCCACCCACGCCACATGGCCGTCAGGCCGGATCAGCACGGCCGCGGGCGCAGTGACCTCTCCGATGGCCGGAAGCTCCCACACGCCTTCGTACGTCGCATCGACCTGCCGGACCCGGTCCGCCCAAGGTGCGATATCGAAATCGCCGGGCTCGCCGAGGTTGAGCAGCACCGGCCGCGCCGCATGCAGCAACGTGAAGACCCGCAGCGGCCCCTTCGCGGTGACGAGATCGAGATCGGGCATGCGCCGCCCGAGCAGCGGGTGCCCCTCGCCCAGGTCGTAGCGAACACCCAGGCCGGACATGTCCGCGACCAGCCGCTTGCGCGGTTCGTCCATCGCGAGCAGTTCGGCGAGCGTCTGGTCCAGCGCCTTGCTGCGGTCGTCGGTCCGGCGCAGCGCGACATTCGCCATCGTGTGGCGCAGCACGCGCGCCGCCACCGGGTGGCGCTCGCCGTGGTACGTGTCGAGCAGGCTGTCCGGCGACGTGCCGTGAAACACCTGCGCCAGCTTCCACCCCAGGTTCACCGCATCCTGCACACCGAGGTTGAGGCCTTGCCCGCCGATCGGTGGATGCACGTGTGCCGCGTCACCGGCTATCAGCACGCGCCGGTCGCGGTAGGCGTCCGCCTGGCGCGTCATGTCGGTGAAGCGCGAGATCCAGGTAGGGCTGTGCGCGCCGAAGTCGGTGCCGTAGACCGCGACCAGCGCCTCGCGCACGTCGTGCAGCGCGGGGTTGGCGTCGCGCTGCAGTTGCCGGTCGGTCAGCACGACGCGCGCCAGGGCTTTCCCGGTGTTCTCGGCCTTGCCGATCGCATGGATGCCGAACGCGTTCTCGTGAAAGCCCCACTTCGGCTCCGCAGTCATCGCCACCTCGGCCATCAGCCAGCTCGTGGTCGGCTCCCACCCGGGAAAGCCGATACCGGCCGTCTTGCGCACCAGGCTGCGGCCGCCGTCGCATCCAACGAGGTACTCGGCTCGCAGTTGCCGGCCGTCGGAGAGCGTGACGTCAACGCCGGCATCGTCCTGCACGAGCGCCGTCACTTCGCATCCGCGATGGATCGTCACGCCCAGTTCGCCGACCCACCCGGCCAGCAGGCGCTCGGTGTGGCGCTGCCACAGCGCGAGGGTGCAGTTGTGGCGCGAAGGAAAGTCGCCGATGTCCATCGCCGTACGGAAATGCACGGCGCGGTGCACCTGCCCCAGCGCGAGAAAGCGCTCGACGATGCCGCGCTGGTCGAGCACCTCGAGCGTGCGGGCATGCAGGCCGCCTGCGCGCGAGCCGTCGACCTCCTGGTTCTCGCGCCGCTCGACGATGGCGACATCGATGCCCGCCAACGCCAGTTCGCCCGCAAGCATCAGCCCGGTCGGGCCACCGCCGGCGATCAACACCGCGTGCGCACTCAATGCCGCGCTCCGATCCGCAGCCATTCCATAGACAAAAACAAATGCATTTCGTGACTCCAATTTCCGCCGACTCCGGCAAGGGCCGGCGATTCTGAAGTACACCCCCGGGGCTTCTGCAAGGCCCCATGTGAGCTATATTCTGGAAGTGCCAGGAGACGGGTACGGCCCTCGCGGCCCGCGACGTTTCCACCAGGCTCCCTCCAGCAAAATCACTCTTCGAAGACCCGCCCTAAGGCAGGTTCTCGCGAAAGATCACCTGGCTGCGCGTGGTCTCCACGCCGCTGAGCGCCTCGCGCTTGTCGCGCAGGTTGGTGAAGATGCGCACGCAGCTCATCAGCGTGGTGTGCGGGCTCTGCGTGATCACCGCGTCCATGCTGCCGTCGATCAAGAGGGCGCGCGTGTCGGGCGTGAGGCCGTGGCCGATGAAGACCACTTTCTGCTCGCGCCCCGCTTCCTTCAGCGCACGCGCCACGCCGTCCGAGGCACCGCCGATGTTGTAGATGCCGCCCATGTCCGGGTATTGCTCCAGCAGCGCGCGGGTCTGTCGGTAGTTCTTGCCCGCGTCGTCCTGCCCTTCGCGCAGGCCCACGACTTCGAGCCGCGGGAACATCTCGTCGATGACGTGCAGGAAGCCGGCCTCGCGCTCCTCGTGCGCCTTGTAGCTCAAGCTGCCCGCGATGAGCGCCACCTTCGCGGCGCGCGCGCCGATGAAGCGGCCGATGAGGTAGCCCGCCGTGCGCCCCGCCGCGCGGTTGTCCAGACCCACGAACGCCGCGCGCTCGGAGTTCGACAGGTCCGAGATCAGCGTGACCACCGGCAGCCCGCGCGCCGCGAGCGCAGCCACCGCCTCGCGCACCGCCGGATGCTCCAGCGCCATCATCGCAATGCCATCGCAGCGCTGGCCATGCTTGCGCAACGCGTCCGCCAGCTCATGCGGATTGAAGCTCTCGATGAACACCGTGCGACATTGCACATTGAACGGCGCCCAGTGCTCCTGCGAGTAACCCACCATGTCGCCCAGCATGCGGATGAAGCGGTTGGTGCCCGCGGGCAGCAGGAACACGAGCCGTAGGGGCGGCGGCGTCAGCGCCGCATAAAGCTCGGGCCCCGGCAGGTAGTCGAGCTCGCCCGCAGCCTTGAGCACGCGCTGCACCGTGGCATCGCGCACGCCGGGCCGGCGGTTGAGCACGCGATCGACGGTGGCAGTCGACACCTGCGCCGCACGCGCGATGTCCACCACGCGCGCGCGCCGTGCATCGGAAGGAGGTGAAGGGTTATCCCGCATACATCAAAAACCATCAGGATCAAGTTTGACCCGGATGATGCATCCTTTTATCTTCGCTGTGGCCCGAATCCACTGATGCATCAGATTGCATCAACCGCATTCCGAAGATCCTGGAGACAAAACATGAACTCGCTGACCCGCCGCAGTGCCTTGCGCACGCTTTCCGCCCTCCCCGCTGCCGGCATCGTGTCGGCCGTGCCGCGCATCGCGCGCGCCGCGGAGTTCTCGTACAAGTACGGCAACAACCTGCCGCTGAGCCATCCGCTGAACGTGCGCGCGCAGGAAGCCGCGGACCGCATCGCCAAGGAAACCAAGGGCCGGGTCGAGATCAAGATCTTCCCGAACAACCAGCTCGGCGGCGACACCGACATGCTCGCGCAGGTGCGCTCGGGCGGCATCGAGTTCTTCACGCCCTCGGCGCTCGTCATCGCGACGCTCGTGCCGGTGGCGGCCATCAACGCGGTGGGTTTCGCGTTCAACGACTACGGCCAGGTGTGGGCCGCGATGGACGGCAAGGTCGGCGCCCACGTGCGCGGCGCCATCGCCAAGTCGCGCCTCTACGCCTTCGAGAAGATGTGGGACAACGGCTTCCGCCAGACCACCAGCAGCAAGGCCGCCGTCGCGAACGCGAAGGACATGGACGGCCTGAAGATCCGCGTGCCGGTGAGCCCGCTGTCGATCTCGATGTTCAAGGGCCTGGGCGCCGCGCCCGCGAGCCTGCAGTTCAGCGAGGTCTATTCCGCGCTGCAAACGAAGATCGTCGATGCGCAGGAGAACCCGCTGCCCATCATCCAGGTCGCCAAGCTCTTCGAGGTGCAGAAGTTCTGCTCGCTCACCAACCACATCTGGGACGGCTACTGGTTCATCGCCAACGGCCGCGCGTGGGACGCCTTGCCCGACGACCTGAAGACCATCGTCGCGCGCGCCATCAACGACGCCGGCATGCAGCAGCGCGAAGACATCAAGAAGCTCAACGAATCGGTCGTCGGCGACCTGCAGGCCAAGGGCCTCACCATCAACCGCCCGACCGCCGACAGCTTCCGCGCGAAGCTGCGCGAATCGGGTTTCTACGGCGAATGGAAGGGCCGCTTCGGCCCCGAGGCCTGGGCGCTGCTCGAAGGCACCGTCGGCAAGCTGGCCTGAGCGTCCATGGTGCATGAATCCACTTTCGAGGCGGCCCCGTTCGTGGGCGCCGGCCCTTCGGCCAACGCGCTGAGCGGCATCGCCGGGCGCGCCGACCGCGTGCTCGGCGGCGCTGTCGAGGCGGTGGCTGCACTGCTGGTGCTGGCCGAAATCTGCGTGCTGTTCGCGGGCGTGGTGTCGCGCTACGTGTTCCATGCGCCGCTGGTGTGGTCGGACGAACTCGCGTCGATCCTCTTCCTCTGGCTCTCGATGCTGGGCGCCGTGGTGGCGCTGCGGCGCGGCGAGCACATGCGCATGACGGCGCTGCTGCAGAAGGTCACGCCCTCGACGCGGGCCATGCTCGATGCCTTCGCCATCGCCGCATCGGTCGCGTTCCTGGTGCTCATCATCTGGCCGTCGATCGACTACGCGCACGAAGAGTCGTTCATCGTGACGCCTGCGCTGGAGATCAGCAACGCCTGGCGCGCCGCGGCCATTCCGGCGGGCATCGGCATCATGCTGGTGATGGCGCTGCTGCGGCTGGTGCGTGTGTGCACCGGTCGGCAAATTGCCGTCGCGGTGCTCGGCATGGCCGCGCTGGTGGGCGCCTTCTGGCTCGCCGCGCCGCTGTTCGCGACGCTGGGCAAGTTCAACCTCGTGATCTTCTTCGTGGTCGTGGTGGCTGCCACCGTGCTCTCGGGTGTGCCCATCGCGTTCTCGTTCGCGCTCGCCACCTTCGGCTACCTCGCGCTCACCACGCGCACGCCGCTGCTGGTGATGGTGGGACGGTTGGACGAAGGCATGTCGCACCTGATCCTGCTCGCGGTGCCGCTCTTCATCTTCCTGGGCGCGCTGATCGAGATGACGGGCATGGCGCGCGCCATGATCCAGTTCCTTGCGAGCCTGCTGGGCCATGTGCGCGGCGGCCTCTCTTACGTGCTGATCGGCGCGATGTACCTGGTGTCTGGCATCTCGGGCTCCAAGATCGCCGACATGGCGGCCATCGCGCCGGTGCTCTTCCCCGAAATGGTCAAGCGCGGCGCCAAGCCCGGCGACCTGGTGGCACTGCTCTCGGCCACGGGCGCGCAGACCGAGACCATTCCGCCGTCGATCGTGCTCATCACCATCGGCTCGGTCACCGGCATCTCGATTGCCGCGCTGTTCACGGGCGGGCTGCTGCCGGCCGTGGTGCTGGGCGCGGCGCTGTGCGTGGTGGTGTGGTGGCGCTATCGCCGCGAAGACCTGAGCGGCGTGCAGCGCTACAGCAAGCGCGAGATCGGCAAGCTGCTGATGGTCGCGCTGCCCGCGGTGCTGCTGCCCTTCGTGATCCGCGCCGCCGTGGTCGAGGGCGTGGCCACGGCCACCGAGGTGTCGACCATCGGCATCGTGTATTCGGCGCTGGTCGGGCTCTTCGTGTATCGGCAGTTCGACTGGAAGCGCCTCAAGCCGATGCTGATCGACACCGCCTCGCTCTCGGGCGCGATCATCTTCATCGTGGGCTGCGCCACCGCCATGGCCTGGGGCCTCACGCAGTCGGGCTTCTCGCAGGACCTGGCCCGCATCATGGGCGCGCTGCCGGGCGGCGCCTATGGCTTCCTGGCCGTGTCGATCGTCGCGTTCATCGTGCTGGGCAGCGTGCTCGAGGGCATTCCGGCCATCGTGCTGTTCGGCCCGCTCCTCTTTCCCATCGCCAAGGCCGCGGGCGTGCACGAGGTGCACTACGCCATGGTCGTGATCTTCTCGATGGGCATCGGCCTCTTCGCACCGCCCTTCGGCGTCGGCTACTACGGCGCCTGCGCCGTGAGCAAGGTCAACCCCGACGAGGGCATCAAGCACATCTGGGGCTACATCGCCGCGATGCTGGTGGGCCTCGTGATCGTGGCCGCCTTCCCGTGGTTCTCGACCGGCTTCCTGAAATTCTGATCACAACAACGCACTCACATCACCGGAGCCAATTGCAATGAGTCGATTCCTCGGCGAGATCCGCCAGCTGGGCTATGTCGTGCACGACATCGAAGCCGCCATGGACTACTGGAGCACCAAGCTGGGCGTGGGCCCGTGGTTCTACAACCCGAAGGTGCCCATCAAGAACTACCGCTACAACGGCGAAGCGCACGAGCCGCACAACTCGGTGGCGCTGGCCAACTCGGGCTATGTGCAGGTCGAGCTGATCCAGACGCGCAACGACGTGCCTTCGATGTACCGCGACTTCCTGCAAGCCGGCCGCACCGGCCTGCAGCACGTCGCCTACTGGACGGCCGACTACGACGCCGATCTCGCACGCCTCACCGCGCAGGGCTTCAAGCCCGTGATGAGCGGCGAGGTGGGCGAGCGCGGCCGCTTCATCTACTTCGACACCGAGTACCACCCGGGTACGGTGATCGAGCTGTCCGAAGTGGCGGGGCCGAAGGGCAAGATGTTCGACCTGATCCGCAGCGCCTCCGAGGGCTGGGACGGCAGCGAGCCCGTGCGCCCCTTCCCCGACCTGAGCAAGCTGTGACGATGGCGGCCGAACGCATCCGCGCGCGCTACCTGATCGAGACGCCGGTGGACCCGGCGGCCGTGGCCGAGGTGATGGCCGGCGAGCAGTCGTGCGGCACCTTCACGCGCGTGGAGGGCGAGACCGATGCGCTGCGTGAACGTGCGCGTGCGACGGTCGAGGCGATCACCGAGCTCGCGCCGGCCGAGGCGCCGAGCCTGCCGAACGCGCTGCTCGAACGCAAGGGAACGCGCGGTCCGTGGCGGCGCGCGCATGTCGACATCTCGTTCCCCGTGGCGAACATCAGCGCCAACCTGCCGACGCTCGCCGCGACGGTGTCGGGCAACCTGTACGACCTCGGCGAAGTGACGGGCCTGCGGCTCGAATCGCTGCACGTACCGGCCGCCTACCGCGCGCAGTTCGAGATGCCGCGCGTCGGCATCGCGGGCACGCGGCGCGCCACCGGCGTGGCAAGCGGTGCGCTGGTCGGCACGATCATCAAGCCGAACGTGGGCCTCTCGGCGGCGGAGACCGCCGCGCTGGTCGCAAGGCTCTGCGCCGCGGGCGTGGATTTCATCAAGGACGACGAGGTCTGCGCCGATCCCGCGCATGCCCCGCTGGCAGAACGTGTTCCGGCCGTGATGGCGGTCGTGCGCGCCCACCAGGAGCGCACCGGCAAGCATGTGATGGTGGCCTTCAACATCACCGACGAAACGGATGCGATGAAGCGGCATGCCGATCTCGTCGAGCGCGAAGGTGGCTCCTGCGTGATGGCCAGCCTCAACTGGTGCGGGCACTCGGGCATCCAGACGCTGCGGCGCCACACGGGCCTGGCGCTGCACGGCCACCGCAATGGGTACGGCGCGCTGTCGCGACATCCACTGCTGGGCATTTCGTTCCAGGCGTACCAGACACTCTGGCGCCTCGCAGGCGTGGACCACATGCACGTGCACGGCCTGCAGGGCAAGTTCTCGCAGCCCGACAGCGAAGTCATCGAGTCGGCGCGCGACTGCTTCACGCCGCTGACCAATGCCGCGGACGACCGGGTGATGCCCGCCTTCTCCTCGGGCCAGTGGGCCGGCACGGTGCCCGCCACCTGGGCCGCCATCGGCAGCGACGACCTGCTCTTCATGGCTGGCGGCGGCATCCTCGCGCACCCGGACGGCGCGGAAGCCGGCGTGACCAGCATCCGCCAGGCCTGGTCGGCCGCGCGCGCGGGCACGACGCTGCAGGATGCGGCGAAGAGCGCGCCCGAACTCGCACGCGCCCTCGCCTTCTTCGGCAAGCCGTGACGCCAGCGAACCCGGCCCCGGCCGTCGTCTACTACGGCGACGATTTCACCGGCGCGACCGACACGCTCGGCACTGCGGCCCGCGCAGGGCTTCGGGCCCTGCTGTTCCTGGAGACGCCCGATGCCGCGCGCCTCGAACGCGCCGGTCCGCTCGACGTGCTGGGCATCGCGGGCGCGGCGCGGGCCATGTCGCCCGAAGCGATGCAGGCCGAACTCGCGCCCGTCGCCGCGCTGTTCCACTCGCTCGGCGCGCGCGTGCTGCACTACAAGACCTGCTCGACCTTCGACAGCGCGCCGCACATCGGCTCCATTGGCGCCGCCGTGCGTGTATTGCGTGGTGCGGTCGAGCAGCCGTGGACGGCGATCGTGGGCGGGCAACCGAACCTCGGTCGGTATTGCCTCTTCGGCAACCTGTTCGCGGCGGCGGGCGCGGGCGGCGAGGTGTTCCGCATCGACCGCCATCCGACGATGAGCCGGCACCCGGTGACGCCGATGCACGAAGCCGACCTGCGGCTGCACTTGGCGGGGCAAGGCCTGGCCGATGTGCGCTCCATTCCTTTCACGGTCACATCGAACGGCGCCGACGCGCTTGGCCATGCGTTGCAGCGCACGTTGCACCTGTCCGCCACACCGCCCGAGGCCGTGCTGTTCGACGTGGCCGATGCGGCGCAATTGGCAGTCATCGGCGAGGTGCTGTGGGCACACGCCCGACGCGAGACATTGCTGGCAGTGGGTCCGAGCAGCGTGGTCGATGCGCTGGCCACTGCACTCGGCTCGCGCGCCGATGCACAAACGACACCCCGGGTCGTGACACGGGCGACCGGCCCTGTGCTCGTGCTTGCCGGAAGCCTCTCGCCCGTCACGGCGCGGCAAGTGGCGGCATCACCTTCATTCGACATCGTCTGGCTCGACGCGCCGAAACTCGCCCGGCAGGACGCGCCCGCGCTGGAGCGCCATGCCCTGGACATCGCACAGGCGCTCGCTCGAGGCCACAACGTCCTCGCCTGCACCCGCCCGCCCGAACAGGCATCGCCCTCGCCGGACGTCGACGCCCAGGCACTCGCGCGCGCCGGCGGCGAATTGCTGGTCCGCGTTCTGGCACAAACGCCGCTGCGCCGCGTAGGCGTGGCCGGTGGCGACACCTCGAGCCATGGCGTACAGGCGCTGGATGCATGGGGCCTCTCCTACGTGGCCGACATGGGCGCCGGCGCCTCGCTGTGCCGCGTGCACAGCGACGACGCGCGGCTCGACGGCATGGAGATCATGCTCAAGGGCGGCCAGATGGGCACCGACGACGTGTTCGAGCGCCTGGTGCACGGCGCGGGCTGAAACGCCCCGGATATACATCTCTACATCTGCCCTTGTCCGTCGCTGGTGCGGTCGTGCACCCAGCGCACCGCCTGCTGCTCGGCATGGCGCAGTGCCTCCACTTCGGTGCCGTAGGAGGCGTTGTCCGTGTCGTCGGGCAACTCGATGTCTTCCGGGTTGTCCGAGTGGCCCAGGCAGCGCACGACGGGCCGGTAGGTCAGGTCGTCGATACGCTCTGCGCGGCACTGGAACATCCAGCCCCGGTAGGTGAAGGTGACGAGGCGCTCGTCGAGCGGCGGTGATGTGGTGTCCATGGGTGGCCTTGTCTTTCTTTGTGATCAGCCTTCAATCTGCGCCGCTCCCCAGCGGATGCATGTGAGAACCGGCCCACGTCGCGCGTCGGCGGAAGCACCGGATCGGCCGCCGCAGGCTGCGATACGGTCCACGAACATCCACATACAAGCACGTTCATCATGGAAATCCTCTCTCTCGTCCAATGGCCGGCCTTCGCCGCCTCGGTCGCCGCCGCCTGGCTGGTGGGCTCGAATGCGAAAGGCCGCCGGAACGTCGGCTTCTGGGTGTTCCTGGCGAGCAATGTGCTGTGGGTGGTGTGGGGCGTGCACACCCAGGCGTGGGCGCTGATCGCGCTGCAGGTGTGCCTGGCGGCGCTGAACATTCGAGGGCTCTTCAAGACCGAAGAGAAGTAGGCACGGCGACGTGCTGCGCGCCTTGCATGCGCATGCGATGAATTCCTACGCAGCCTCTGCACCGTGCTGCGCATCTTTGCGTTCCCCACCACCTCACCAGGAGCCCACGATGCCCACCACCAAGCGCGCACAGCCCGATGCCTGCAGCCTGCTCGATACCGACCACAAGAACGTCAAGAAGATGTTCTCCGCGTATGAAGAACTCATGGAGTCCAAGGCCGCCAGCGCCACCGACAAGAAGCGCGAGCTGGCCAACCAGATCTGCATGGAACTGACCGTGCATGCGCAGATCGAGGAAGAGATCTTCTACCCCGCCGTGCGCGAGGCCATCAAGGAAACCGACCTGCTCGACGAAGCCGAGGTGGAGCACGCCACCGCCAAGGACCTGATCGCTCAGCTCCAGGACGCCACCGACATCGACGAGATGTTCGACGCCAAGGTGAAGGTGCTCGGCGAATACATCGACCACCACGTCAAGGAAGAGCGCAATGAGATGTTCCCCAAGGCGCGCGCCACCAAGCTGGACCTGGTCGCGATGCGCGAACAGCTCGCGGCGCGCAAGGAAGAGCTGATGGCGGAGCTCATGGGCGAACCGGCCTGAGCCACACGGTCGTCCGGCGCCTGAATGTCGGCGCCGGACGACATGGGTGTGCGCCGTGTGTCCTCATGCCGGCGCCGCGCGATCCCCTACGGTGGTTCCTGAAGTCACCAACCCACGGAGAACATTCATGACCGCCACCACTGGAAACACCAGCAAGCTCTGGGAGCTCATCAAGGACACCCGCTTCGGCATGCTCACGCACCGCCATGCCGACGGCCAGTTGCACAGCCACCCGCTGACCACGCAGAACCAGGACGTCGATGAAAACGCGACGCTCTACTTCTTCGTGCCCAAGGACGGAGAGATCGCACGGCACGTCGCGACCGATCCGACCGTGAACGTCTCCTACGCGAACACCGACGACGACAGTTATGTCTCCGTCTCGGGCCATGCGGCGCTGCTCGAAGACCCCGCCAAGAAGGAAGCCCTCTTCAACAAGATGGCCAAGGCCTGGTTCCCCGAAGGCCCGACCGACACCAACCTGGGCCTTCTGGCCGTGAGCGTGCTGCGTGCCGAATACTGGGACGTGGGCGACAGCAAGATGGTGCAGCTGTTCAAGATGGCCAAGGCCGTCGTCACAGGCAACACACCCGAACTGGGTGAGCACAAGAAGGTCGCCGTTTCCTGATGCGTGCAGTGCTGACGACGACGCCGGCACCGCACCGCTGGCAATTCATCCGGGTCGGGGGCGCCGACCAGGTCATCTTCCGCACGGGCGAGGACATCGCCCGCCTCGGGGAGTTGGACCAGAAGCTGTGGGTCGCCCTCGCCTGCCCGACGCGCGGCATCGACTTCGATGCGCGCACGCTCGACCTCATCGATGCCGACGGCGATGGCCGCGTGCGCCCGCCCGAGGTGGTTGCGGCCTGCGAATGGGTGTGTGCGCGGCTGCGCAACCCCGACGTGCTGCTGCAAGGCAGCGACGTGCTGGCGCTGGACGACCTCGATGCCGGCAACGCCGATGGCGCGCGCCTGATCGAGGAGGCCCGCCGCCTGCTGCAGATCCAGGGCAAGCCCGATTCGGCGACGCTCACGCTCGCCGACATCGCGGACCGCGGCGAGCTGCTGTCCGCGATGCGCTTCAACGGCGACGGCGTGATCACGCCCGAGACGACGCACGACGATGCCGTGCGCGCGACGGTCGCCGAGATCATGCGCACCCACGGCAGCGTGCCCGACCGGCACAAGGACACACCGGGCGTCGACCGCCCCCGCGTCGAAGCCTTCTTCGCCGAGGTGCAGGCCGCGCGCGACTGGCACGCCAAGGCCGATGCGAACGACAAGACGCTGATGCCGCTGGGCGAACCCACGCTGGCCGCCGCCGATGCGACCCGCAAGGTGCAGGCCAAGCTCGACGACTACTTCGCGCGCTGCCGGGTTGCCGCTTTCGATGCGCAGGCCGTGACGGCACTGAATCCCTCGCCCGAAGCCTATGACGCACTGGGTGCAAACAAACTCGACCTGAGCGCCGACCCGATTGCCGACCTGCCGCTGGCACCCGTCACGCCGCGCTGCGTGCTGCCGCTGCATGGCAACCGCATCAACCCCGCGTGGACCGGAGACATCGCCACGTTCGCCGAACGCGCCGTCACGCCGCTGCTGGGCGCGCGCGACGAGCTCGCGGAGACGGAGTGGCTGTCCATCAAGCAGCAGCTCGCACCGCTGCAATCGCTGATGGCCGAGCGGCCCGACAACGCCGCCGCCGCGCTGCCGCTGGAGCAGCTCGATGCCTTTCTGCAGACGCGCGAGGCGCTGCTCGCGCTGCTGCACGACGACGAAGCTGCCGAGACGCACAACAACCTGCTCGTCGACCTGGAGAAGCTGATCCGGCTGCAGCGCGACCTGGTGGTGCTGCTCAACAACTTCGTGTCGTTCAAGGCCTTCTACCGGCGCGAGGGCGCGATCTTCCAGGCCGGCACGCTCTATCTCGATGGCCGCAGCTGCGAACTCACGGTGCAGGTGCAGGACACGGCCAAGCACGCCGTGCTGGCGGGCCTTGCGAAGACCTGCCTCGCGTACTGCGATTGCACGCGCCAGGGACAGAAGATGAGCATCGTCGCGGCGTTCACCGCGGGCGACATCGACTTCCTTTTCGTTGGCCGCAACGGCGTCTTCTACGACCGCCAGGGCCGCGACTGGGACGCCACCATCACCAAGCTGATCGAGAACCCGACCAGCGTGGCGCAGGCCTTCTTCGCGCCCTACAAGAAGTTCGTGCGGGTGATCGAGGAGCAGGTCGCCAAGCGCGCGGCCGCCAGCGAGGTGGCCGGCCAGGGCACGCTGACGAACTTTGCAACCAGGCTCACGACCGCCGACCAGGCCGCGGGCGCGGCCAAGACGCCGGCTGCGGCGCCTCGCACCGCCGGCCGTGTGGACGTCGGCACCGTGGCCGCCATCGGCGTTGCGCTCGGGAGCATCAGCGCGGTGCTGGTCGCGATCTTCGGCAAGTTCGTCGATCTGGGGCAGTGGATTCCGGTGGCACTCATCGGCATCGTGGCGGCGATCTCCGGGCCGAGCATGCTGATCGCCTGGCTCAAGCTGCGCCAACGCAGCCTGGGGCCGATCCTCGACGCGAGCGGCTGGGCCATCAACGGGCGGATGAAGGTGAATGTGCGGCTGGGCGGCATGCTCTCGCAGACCGCGCACGTGCCGCCGGGCGCGCGGCGGGTGGCGCGCGACCCGTACCGCGACCGGCACGGCAAGACCGGTGTCACCGCGGCAGTCGTGCTGGTGCTGGCGCTCGTCGTGCTGGCCTGGCGCATGGACTGGCTGGACCACCGCCTGCCCGCGGCGCTGCAGCATTCGCCGACGGCCGCGGCCACGGTGCCACCCGTTCCTTCGTCCTAGCCTGCAGCCGGGTTGAAAACACCCGGGAGCGCCGCCATTTCTTTCGGACCTGCCGATTGAAAGAGGCGCTCCCATGGGCTCACGCGACGAATTCCTTCTCGACTCCTACTCCGCCACCGTCACCCAGGTGGCCCACACCGCCAGCGCGGCCGTCGCGCACATCAAGGTCCGAAAACCGCCGCAGCGCGGCAATGCGGGCGGCCAGGGCAGCGGCTCCGGCTTTCTCTTCACGCCCGATGGTTTCGCGATCACGAATGCGCACGTGGTCGAGGGCGCGAGCGAGCTGCGCGCGGCCTTCGTCGACGGCACCGAAAGCGCTGCCCGGCTCGTCGGCATGGACGCATCGACCGACATCGCGGTGCTGCGCTTCGAGTCGCACCCGAGCGCCTTCCTGCCGCTCGGCAGTTCGGCAGGCCTGCAGCCCGGCCAGTTGGCCGTGGCGGTGGGCAACCCGCTGGGCTTCGACTTCACCGTGACCGCCGGCATCGTGAGCGCGCTGGGCCGCAGCCTCCCCTCGCGCGGCGGCCGGATGATCGAGGACGTGATCCAGACCGACGTGGCGCTGAACCCCGGCAACTCGGGGGGCCCGCTGCTGGACAGCAGCTCGCAGGTCATCGGCGTGAACACCGCGGTGATTCCGTCGGCGCAGGGCCTGAGCTTCGCGGTGGCGATCGACACGGCGCGCTGGGTGGCCGGCGAGCTGATGCGCCATGGCACGGTGCGGCGCGGCAAGCTGGGCGTGCAATGCGCGGCCGTCGCCCTGCCGCGGCGCTGGGTGCGCGAGAACGAGTGGCCGGTCGCGACCGGCGTGCGCGTCGTCGAGGTGGTGGCGGGCTCGGCCGCGGCACGCGACGGCCTGCGCAGCGGCGACATCCTGGTCGGCTGCGACGGCACGCCGCTCGCGCAGCTGTCCGACCTGCTCAAGCGGCTGGCGGGCGAAGGCTACGGGCGTCCGCTGCTGCTGAAGCTCTTGCGGCCGGTGGCGGGGACGCTCACGCCGTTCTACCTGACGGTGTCGCCCGCCGGCTGATCAGAACCGGTCCACATCGATCACCGCCTGCGCGAAGGCCTCGGGCGCCTCCTGCGGCAGGTTGTGGCCGATGCCGCCCTGCAGCGTGCGGTGCGCGTACTTGCCGGTGAACTTGTTGCGGTACTTCGAAGGATCGAGGAACGGCGCGCCGTTGGCATCGCCCTCGAGCGTGATCGTGGGCACGCCGATGGCCGGGGCCGGGGCGAGCCGCTTCTCCAATTCGTCGTATCGCGCCTCGCCGGGGGCGAGGCTCAGGCGCCAGCGGTAGTTGTGCATCACGATCGCGACGTAGTCGGGGTTGTCGAATGACGCCGCGCTGCGCTCGAAGGTGGCGTCGTCGAACTTCCACTTCGGCGATGCCGTCTCCCAGATGAGCTTGCCGAACTCGCGCCGGTACTGGGTGTAGCCCGCCTGGCCGCGTTCGGTGGTGAAGTAGTACTGGTACCACCAGTCGAACTCGGCCTTGGGCGGCAGCGGCTTCTTGCCGGCTTCCAGGTTGGTCATGAGGTAGCCGCTCACCGAGACCAGCGACTTGCAGCGCTCCGGCCACAGCACCGCCAGGATGCAGGCGGTGCGCGCGCCCCAGTCGAAGCCGGCGATGCTGGCCTTCTGGATCTTGAGCGCATCCATCAGCGCAATGATGTCGAGCGCCACGGCCGACTGCTGTGCATTGCGGACGGTGCTGTCCGAGAGAAAACGCGTGCTGCCGTGGCCGCGCAGGTGCGGAACGATCACCCGGTACCCGGCCGCTGCCAGGATCGGGGCAACGTCGACGAAGCTGTGGATGTCGTAAGGCCAGCCGTGCAGAAGAATCGCGACCGGACCGTCGGCCGGGCCGGTTTCGGCATAGCCGATGTTGAGGAGCCCCGCATCGATCTGCTTGATCGAAGTGAAGGATGTGTTGCCTCCAGTCCTGCCCGGGGACGACGCCGGCTTCGAGGCGGCGGTCTGCGCGCTGGCGCTCCCAACGATGCCGAACTGCGCGGCGGTGATCGTTGCGGCGGCCGCGCCAAAAAAGATGCGGCGGTGGCGGTTGATTTCTTCGGACATCTGCTTCTCCATTGCGTTTGCGATGGAGTCAGTGGAACCGCGCGGTGTATCTGCGATGTGTCCTCGAACCGGGGGATTTGAATGCCCGTGTATGGATCGGACGGGCAGATACAGTGGGCTACAAAACTTCCGGGCTGCGTTGCACAGGCCCCGGGGATGCGGCATCAAGCCTTGGGCTTCAAGTCCCGCTCCCGAATGAAGTGACCGACCCGGAGCCGCACGCGTTCCATGGCAGCGTCCAGGCTGAGTTGCGGGGTGATCACCAGCACCCACCGGGGAATGCCGCCGAAGCTCAGGCTGGCCATGCCGACATAGGCGCCGGTGGCTGTCTGCGTGAGCTTGAAGGAGCCGGTCCAGTGCTCCGGCAGGTCGATGGCGAGGGGCGTTGAATCCATGAGGGGGTCGAGACTAGTGGCTCGACCCTTTCAGCCCCAAGGAACTATTACCAGAGCGTCGATAAATTTCCGTGGGATCGTGTTCTATTTATCCACGGTGATGTTCGCCGTCTTGATGATGCGGGCCCACTTCTCGCGCTCCGCATGCATGAAGTCGCCGAAGCGCTGCGGGGTGCCGCCGCCGTCTTCCGCACCAAACTGGTCGAGCCGCGCAATCACGTCGGGCATCGCGAGCACGGTGTTCACGTCCTTGTTCATGCGATTGACAAGCGCCGGGTCCATGCGAGCCGGCCCGACCAGCCCGAACCAGATGCTCGCCTCGTAGCCCTCGAAGCCCGACTCGGCGAGCGTGGGCACGGCGGGAAAGCTCTTCGAGCGCTTGGTGCGCGTCTGCGCAATGGCCGTCATCTTGCCGCCGGCCAGGTACTGCGTGGCCGTGGTCATGCCCTCGAAGCTGTACTGCACATGGCCGCCCAGCATGTCGGTGACCAGCGGCGCGGAGCCCTTGTACGGCACATGCAGCACGTCGATGTTGGCGCGCGCCTTGAAGAGTTCCAGCGCCAGGTGCTGGGCCGATCCGTTGCCCGCCGAGCCGAAGATGATTTCCCCCGGCCGGCTGCGGCACAGCTCGACCAGCCCCTTGAGCGTCCTGACCGGCTGGTTGCTCGCGCAGATGAGCATCTGCGGCGTGGCGCCGACCAAGGCGATCGGAGTGAAATCGCGTTCCACTGAATAGCCCAACCCTGGCTGCAGGCCTGGTGCGATGCCATGGCTGTTGATGTGCGCCATCAGCAAGGTGCTGCCATCGGGCTGCGACTTGGCCACATCGCCCGCCGCGATGATCCCGGCCGCGCCCGCCTTGTTCTCGACGACCACCGGCACGCCCCACATCGCGCCCAGCTTCTGCGCGAGCAGCCTTGCGAGCACATCGGTGCCGCCGCCCGGCGGAAAGCCGACGACGATGCGCGTCACGCCCTTGGGCAGGGTCTGGGCGAATGCGCCCGTGGCGGTCAGCGCCGCCGCAACAGCGCCGCCTGTGAAGAGTCTTCGTTTCATGGGTCTTGTCTCCTGTTTTCTTCTTCGATGTCAGGCGGCGAGCGCCGGCGCATGCGGCATGTGGAACCCGCAGGCGTCCAGGTCGGCTGCGAGCATCGCGCGTTGCGCCGACTCGATCTCCACGAGCGGCGGGCGCACCGTCGCCCAGCCCGCATCGCCGGTCTGCCGCGCGATGGTGGCTTTCATCGCCGCGATCATCGGCAGCTTCTGGAAGGCTGCGCGCGTTGCGTTGAGCGCCGCCTGCCTGTCGTCTGCGTCGGCCTCGGTCCAGTGCGCATACAGGTCGACGATGGCCGCGGGGTTCACGTTGCCGGTGGCCGTGATGCAGCCCGCGCCGCCGCCGCGCAGCGTGGGCAGCAGCACCGCCTCGGTGCCGGCGAACACGTCGAAGCCCTGCGGCTGGAACTCGCGCAGCAAGGCCGCGGTGTTGTTCCAGTCGCCCGAGCTGTCCTTGATGCCGGCCACCGTGCGGGGATACGCCTTCAGCAGCCGTTCGATCAACGCCAGGCTGAGGCCCACCTGCGACACCGGCGGGATGTGATACAGGTAGATGCGCAGCCGCTCGTCGGCCACCGCATCGATCACCCGTGCAAAGCTGCGAAAGAGGCCTTCGTCGGACACGCCCTTGTAGAAGAACGGCGGCAGCATGAGCACGCCCGCGCAGCCGGCCGCCACGGCGTGCCGCGTGAGCTCGATGGTGTCGCCGGGCGCGCAGGTGCCGGTGCCGGGCATCAGGCGATCGGGCGAGACGCCGTCTTCCAGCAATGCATCGAGCAGGCCCCGCTTCTCTTGAACCGTCAGCGAATTGGCTTCGGAGTTCGTGCCGAACACCGACAGGCCCACGCCCTGGTCGAGCAGCCACCGGCAGTGCCTCACGAAGCGCGGCACCGACGGCGAGAGGTCCGCATCGAACGGCGTGAGCACCGGCGACAGCACGCCGCGCAGCTTGGGTGCGCTCATTGCACCGAGCCCCACTTGCCGTACTTCTGCACCGCCTTCTCGTCGAAGCCGAAACCCAGGCCCGGCGTCTGGTGCAGCACGACGCGGCCGTTCTTGTGGTCGAGCTGGCGGTCGACCAGGCGCCGGAAGTTCAGCACCTGGTCGTCCCAGAAGAACTCCACGTAGCGCGCATTGGGCGTGGCCGCGACGAGCGGCGCATGCACGTCGTGGAACCAGTGCGGGCACATCACGACGCCATGGCTCGACGCCGTCGCGGCAATGCGCCGCCACTCGGTGATGCCGCCGCACACGAGCGCGTCGGTCTGCAGGATCGATGCGGCACCCTTGTCGAGCAGTTCCTTGTGGTACCAGCGGCCGTAGCCGATCTCGGCGGTCGCCACCGGGATGCGGGTGAGCCGCGCGAGCTTCGCGTGGCTGTCGATGTCGTCGGGGCCGAAGGGCTCCTCGATGAAGTACGGGTCGTAGGCCTCGAAGCGGCGGATGTACTGCATGGCCTGGGTGGTGTCGACCCAGCCGTTGTTGCAGTCCATCATCAGCTCGACATCGGGGCCGACGGCGTCGCGCGCGGCCTTCAGGCGTTCTTCTTCCTCCTTGGGCGAGAGGCGCCCGGTCTTCATCTTCACGGCCTTGAAGCCCTTGTCGACATAGCTCGCCATCTCCTGGCCCAGCATCGCGGGCGTCTTGCCCTCCAGGTAGTAGCCGCCGCTCGCATAGGCCGGTACCGAGTCGAGCTCGACTGCGCCCAGGTACTTGTGCAGCGGCAGGCCGTGCGTTCTCGCGTTCAGGTCCCACAGCGCCGTGTCGAGCGCGCTGAGGGCGCGCATCACCGTGCCCGAGCGGCCCTGCAGCAGCGACTCCTGGTACATGGCGGACCACAGCCCTTCGACGGCATACGAATCCTTGCCGATCAGCACCGGCGCGAGCAGCTCTTCGACCGCAGCGGCGAAGAGCGCGCCGCCCGCGCTGCCCACGTAGCAGAAGCCGATGCCTTCGACGCCCTCGTCGGAGCGGACCTTGACGAGCCCGTAGTGGCGAACGCTCACGGTGCGGTTGGAGAACGACGTCACGCGGTCGAGCGGAACGGCGGCGGCGCAGAAATGGATCGATTGAATCTTTGGCAAGGAGGTCTCCAGGATGGTTGTGCGATCGGTGCCGGGCACGAATCGGAGCGAATTCTGGAATTCTTCAAAGCAAAGAAAAATGGTTGTTCCATATCTTCTGAAGAAGTAAATTGTTTCTTCTACTTCCGGTCTTTCCCATGGACTCACGCTTCCTGCAAAGCTTTGTCTCGGTCGTCGAACTCGGCTCGATCGCCGAGGCCGCGCGCCACCTGGACATGACGCCCGCCACCATCGCGCAGCGCGTGCGCGCGCTGGAGGCGGACATCGGCAGCCAGCTGATCGTGCGCTCGGGGCGCACCGTACGGCCGACGGTCTCCGGCGCACGCATCCTGGCGCGAGCGCGCAATGTGCTGCGAGAGCTGCGCGATTTGCAGTCCGAGGCATCGGACACCGAACTTCCCGCAGGTCCGCTGCGGCTCGGCGCGATTCCCACGGGGCTCATGGGCATCGTGCCGCTGCTCTTGAAGGACTGGGTGCGGCGGCATCCGCACATCCGCATCTACATCGAGCTCGGCACGTCCACGGCGCTCTACAGCCGCGTGATGGCGGGCGAGCTCGATGCGGCCATCCTCGTGCATCCGGTGTTCGAGCTGCCCAAGACGCACAACTGGCACACCCTGCGCAAGGAGCCGCTGGTGCTGCTGGCGCCGGCGCGCATGAAAGTCACGGATGCGCTGGCCACGATCGTCAAGGAACCGTTCATCCGCTACGACCGCCAGGTCGTCGGCGGCAAGATGGCCGACGACTACCTGCGCCAGCGCGGCATTCGCCCCAACGTGCGCGTCGAGCTCGATGGCATCGAATACATCGCGAAGCTGGTGGCCGAAGGACTGGGCGTCTCGGTGCTGCCCGACTGGGCCGTGGTCGGTGCGCTCAACCGGGAGGTGAAGAAATGGCCGCTCCCGTCGCCCTGCCCCACCCGGACCGTGGGCGTGCTCTGGCAACGCTCGACCGTGCGGGCGCCGCTGGTCGACGCGCTGCTGGACATCGCGCGCGAACACTTCCCGCGGTAGGAGCCCTCCCGCACGACAAAGCGCCATTGGCCCCGCCGCATTCGTCACGCGCAGAACACACAATGGCACGCCTCACTGCACGAGCCCCCGCCCGCATGACCCCCAACGAACTATCGCCCCGCCTCGAACGAAGTCTCTGTGCGCTGGGTCTCGGCGCACTGCTCACGCTCTCGGCCTGCACAGGCACCACCGAGGCCAAGCGCCAGGCCGACAACAGCACGCCACCGCCCACCGACTGCACCGCCTGGGTCGGCACCGACCGCAACGCGATGCTGCCCGGCTACCTGCTGCACCAGGGCCCCAAGGGCACGGGCGCCACCGTCTGCGTGCCGCTGCTGCTCACGGCCAACCCCACACCGGCCAGCTACGCGGGCGGCGACTATCACATCAGCGAATTCACCGACGACAAGCTCAAGGCCCGCTGGCGCGCCTGCAAGGAAGATGCGGCCTGCTTCAAGCGCATCGACGCGCAGATGCAGCGCTGGCTGCCGCCGAACAAGGAGCGCGCCACGCGCTCCACCGGCGTGGTCGATCCGTCCGGAAAGATCAACCCCGAGGGGCAGGTCGACCTGAAGCAGATCCGGCGGCCCGCCTTCTTCGCGAAGGCGCCCTATCGCGAAGGCATTGCCGAAGCGGAGGGCCGCACGTACACGGTCGAGTTCACCGTGCCGCCCGACGCTTTCGAGCGCATCGACCTGAAGAAGACCGCCGACATCAAGCTGCGCGGCTGGTACATCGAAGGCGCCGGCGTGGATGACGGCAAGGGCCACAAGGTGCGCGCACTCGCGATCATGGCGCCCGGCGGCGGCGGGCAGCTCACGGCGATCCAGCATCCGGACGAAGTGTCCTACCGCACCGACGAGAAGACAGGCAAGACCACGCCGGTGCAGTTCCCCAACGCCACCACCGAGACCATGGGCCAGCGCTGGTGGCGCGAGAACCTCCATGCGCTGAACCAGGCGGGCTTCGACGTGCTGGCCTACGACCGGCGCGGCGAAGGGCTCTCGGGCGGGTTCAGCGACACCAACACGCTGGAGCAAGGCGAAGACGTGTTCCGCACGCTCGGCCAACTGGAAGACGGCCGGGGCCTGCGCATGCTCACGCCCTCGGGCGAAGTGCTCGAGGGCACCGCCGCGCGCGGACGGCTGTTGGCGGGCATGAAGGCCAACGAGATTCCGCTGGTGCTGGGCGGCTACTCGCGCGGATCGATGTCGACCGCGTGGGCAATGACCACCAACTACGTGGCCTCCTGCAGCTTCGACCTGCCGGAGGTCAACTGCGCCAAGCCCCGGGGCCTCAAGAACATCCGCGGCGCGATATTGCTGTCGTCGTTCGCGAGCGGTGCGGGCTACGTGGGCGATGCGCCCGATCTCGCGGACCGCAACCTGTTCCTGGGCGGCATGGCGGCGGACCACCACATCCTTTTCTATCCGAACTCGGCCCCGCTCGCGGGCATGGACCGGTGGCCTGCGGCCTTCTTCGGCAAGGGCCTGTGGGACCGCGCTGAAACGCTGGAAGGCACCGTCGCGGCCTACAACCGCATCCGCGGCGTGAAGGAGATCGTGCTGGCGCGCGGGCCGCACTCGATCGAGACCTGGCCCGAGTCCGACCGGCGCTACCTGCGCGAGCGCATGGTGGCGTATGCGAAGGTGGTGATCGTCGGCGGGCGCACCGTGCCGGGTGCGCGGTCGTGGAAGGACTTCAAGGGGCTGGTTGCGACCACGCCGGATTCGTGGGAGCCGTCGTCGAAGCCGAAGACGACGACATCTACACTGGCCCGATGACCACCAAGTACCTGCTGCTCCCCTTCTGCGCACTCGTTCTCACGGCCTGCGCGCAACCCCAGCCCGAACCGCCTCGGGTCGGCATGGCGAACCCGGCGTCGGTCTATTGCCAGAAGCTGGGCGGCAAGACCCTCATGAAGTCGAACGACAAGGGCCAGTACGGCATCTGCCAACTGCCCGATGGCAAAGAGATCGAGGAGTGGGCGCTGTATCGGCGGGATCACCCCGCGAAGTAAACGGTGCTTCGTTAGTTCAAGCCGGCCACCGGGTAGCGCCGCCACCCGGCTTCCGCATGGCGCTGGCCGTGTGCAAAGATGAAGCCGAGAACCTCACGCGGATCGGAGACCTTCTCGGGGTTACTCTTCTTCCATGCTTCGAAGCTGGCTTTCAGCGCCGGCTCTTCTTCCAGCATCCGGTGCGCCGTGTCTTCGAACACGTAGGCTGAAAAGTTCTCTTTCTTTTCGAGCACGCCGTTGAAGAAACCCCAGCGGAAGAAGCTGTCGTGGGCCTCGGGCTCGAGCGTCTCGACGATATAGCGAGCCTTCGGCTGGTCGAGCGAAATCCACACGTCGCCGGCGCGTGCATGAACGGTCTCGCTGTGCGGGACGAGCTCCACCTCGTCGTGGAACATGTGCCCTTCGTAGGGCCCTGGACGCGAAGCCACGCGTTCGATGCGGTACACGCGGGCGTTGTCGAAGACCTGGTCTTCCTCCAGCCTCCGCATCGCCACGCCGTTCCACTCCAGGCGCTCGATCACTTCACGCCAGGCCTGCGGCACGAGATACGCCTTGGGTGCGGTGACGGCCACGTCTTCCACGAAGCGATGGAAGTACGGAATGTCTTTCTCCCAGGACTGACTGCGGTCGTAGGCCAGGCGCTGGTAGTTGCCCAGGCTGCTCGGCGAGTAGACCGCCTTGAACCCCTTGAAGCGGAAGATGTTCGGCTGGTTCTGGTCCGAACGCCACGAGAGCGGCCATCGCGCCTGCTGCACAGCGCCGGCCTTGGCATCGCGACGCAGCGTTTGAATCTCCGTTGCATGCGCGACGGTGAAATCCAGCACCACCTCGACCAGCGTCCGCATCGCCGCGACACGGTCGGCGTAGGGCTTGAGCATGTGCGTCTCGGGCATGAAGCCGATGGTGTGGTGCAGGGCCGCGTAGCCCGTGGAAAAGCGCGGCGAATCGAGGAAGTCGGCAATACCGTCGTCGGGCGTCTCGGCCACGCAGTTCACGTAGGGGCAGGTGGGCCATCCGCGCGCATCCATGCCACCGTAGATCGCCGGCAGCATGCGGCTGCGCAGGAACTGGCCGAGGCCCCCGCCGAGCTTGTCGGGCTGGGTCGGAATCAGCGTCATCGTGTAGGCGTAGTCGGCGCCGTTGGAGGTGTGGGTGTCGACCATCACGTCCGGGTCCCATGCGGTGAAGAAGCGGTTGAACACCTGCGCGGCGAGGCTGTCGCACTTGACGAAGTCGCGGTTCAGGTCCAGGTGCCGCGCGTTGCCGCGGAAGCCGAACGACTCCGGGCCCAGCTGGTTCACGCGGGAGGTGCTCTGCCGGTTGAGGCAGCCGTCGACGTTGTAGACCGGGATGAACAGGAAGACCGTGTCGCCCAGCGCAGCGAGCCGCGCAGGCTGTGTGCAGAAATCGCGCACCAGCGCCATGCAGACGTCGATGCCCTCGGGCTCGCCCGGGTGGATGCCGTTGTTGTTGAAGAAGATCGGACGGCCCTGGCGTTGCAGCGCCTCGCGGTCGAACTTCGCATCGGCGGTGACGATGCCCGCGTGCATCGGAATGCCGTTGTCCGAGGTGCCGATCTGCTGCCATCGCAGCACCGAGGGGAAGTCTTTCGCGAGCCGCTCGTAGAAGGCGACGCATTCGGCCCAGGTGGTGGTCTGGTTGCGGTTGCCGTTTTCGTACGGCGTGCGGTACTGGAGGTCTTGTGCAGCAGGCATCGGGGAAGGCTCCGTTGATCGAAAGCGATTCTGCATCGACGATCGCTCATCTTCCCCGTGCATCTCGCAAGGAACACCATGACGCCCTCCATCTTCCGCGCTGCGCTGCTGGCCTGCGGCGCGGCCGTCGCCCTCTCGGCGCAAGCGGCCGACTACACCGGTCCGATCTTCGACGCCCACCTGCACTACAACGAGGAGGCATGGAACGGCAGCAGCGGTCCGTTTCCGCCGGCCGATGCGCTCGCGCGCATGCAGCGCAACGGCGTGCGCGCCATCGTCGGCAACTCGCGGCCCAATGAGGGCACGCGCACGCTCGCGGCGCTGCGCGAGACGCGCGATGCCGGCGTCACCGTCGTGCCCTTCGTGCGCCTCTACCGCAACCGCGCCGACTACACCAACTGGTTCCGCGACGAGACCATCTACGAGATGGTGCAGACCGAGCTCGCGCGCGGCACCGCGAGCGGCCCCTACCGCGGCATCGGCGAATTCCACCTGTACGAGAGCGCCAACGCCAACGGCCCGGTGGCAAAGAAGCTGATGGTGCTGGCCGAGCAACGCCAGCTCGCCGTGCTCGCGCACGTGGACGACGAGGCGGTCGACCTGCTGATGGCGCACTCGCCCACCCAGGGCCGCGAGCTGCGGCTGATCTGGGCGCACACCGGGATCGGCGGCGCGCCCATCGCGCGGGTGCGGCAGATGCTGGAGCGCTATCCGAAGCTGATGGGCGAGCTCTCGTACCGCCCCGGCCTCACCTGCGAAGGCGGCAAGCTGTGCGCGCCGTGGCGCGAGCTGATCCTCGCGTTTCCCGACCGCTTCCTCGTGGGCTCGGACACCTGGGTCAACCAGCGCTGGAGTTCCTACGACGAAACCATGCAGGGCTACCGCAACTGGCTCGGCGACCTGCCCCCGGCCGTGGCGCAGCGCGTGGCGTGGGGGAATGCGGCCGGCTTGTTCGGGGTGCGATAGCCCGACTGAACCAAGGGTTTACCCGAACCCGCGGTTACACTGCGCATCACCTTCTTACATGAGCGGCGAGGGTCCTGTCAGGTTCTGCAGAGGCTTTCGACTGCTCGACACCTGTCCAATGTCCTCCCTGAAAACCTCCCTTCACCGCAGAGACGCGATCAAGCGCTTTGCCGCCGTGGGCGCTGCGGTTGCGCTCCCCGCCTTCGCCCAACCCGCGCGCCTCGTGCTCGGACAGTCCGCCGCATTCAGCGGCCCCGCAGAGCAACTGGGCCTGCAGATGAACCAGGGCGCGCGCATCTACTTCGATGCGCTCAACGCCACCGGCGGCGTCAACGGCCGCACCATCGAGCTGCGCACGCTCGACGACGGCTACGAGCCCGAGCGCTGCAAGGCCAACACCGACAAGCTCATCAAGGACGACGTCTTCGCCCTGTTCGGCTACGTCGGCACGCCCACCTGCATGGCGGCGATGCCGCTGGTCGACGCCGCGAAGATCCCGTTCTTCGGCCCGTTCACCGGCGCGGAAGCCTTGCGCGATCCGTTCCGCAAGACCGTGTTCCATGTGCGTGCCTCGTACGACGACGAGACCGCGCTGATCGTCAAGCAGCTCACCTCGCTGGGCATCCAGAAGATCGCCGTGTTCCACCAGAACGACGCGTACGGACAGGCCGGACTCTCGGGCGTCCTCAGTGCGCTCAAGCCCATCGGCCTGGCACCCGTCGCCATCGGCACCGTCGAGCGCAACTCGGTCAACGTGAGCAAGGCAGTGAAGGACATCATGGCCGCCCAGCCCGCGGCCGTGATCCAGGTGGGCGCCTACAAGGCGTGCGCCGCGTTCATCCGCGAAGCGCGCAAGGCCGGCTACGGCGGCACCTTCTTCAACGTGTCGTTCGTCGGCACGCAGGCGCTGGCCGACGAGCTCGGCAAGGAAGCCCGCGGCGTGGTGATCAGCCAGGTCATGCCCTCCCCGTTCTCGACCAGCACGGCGATCTCGCGCGAATACGTGGAGGCCGTGCGCAAGGCCGGCGGCGACGCCAAGCCGAACTACTCGAGCATGGAAGGCTACGTGGCGGCCAAGGTGTTCGCCGAAGGCCTGAAGCGCGCCGGCAAGCCGGCCACGCGCGAGTCGCTGATCAGCGGGCTCGAGTCGATGCAGAACACCGATTTCGGCGGCTTCCACGTCGACTTCAGCGCGCGCGACCACAAGGCATCGAACTACGTCGAGCTGTCGATGCTCACGGAAGACGGCAAGGTCCGCCGCTGACCTTGCGACCCGGCCTGCTGGCGCGTCTCGCCGGCGGGCTCCCGCGTGTCCACCGCGCGGGTGATCTTCTGGCCCAGGGCCAGCAGCGGAGCGCTCAGTTCCGCTGCCACGTCGCCTGAAGACTCCGTGGACGAGACGCTCACGTTCAGCACGTAGCCCCACGCGGATTCCAGCTTCAGCGGCGCAGCCAGCGCCACCACCTCCGGCTGCCACGACGCGACGCACCAGCCCCGTTGCTCGACGCTCTCGATGGACTTGTCGATGTCCTTGCGCAGCCGGGGCCAGTCGGTTCGTCGCGCGGCGAATTCCGCGAACAGCGCCTCGCGCGCATCGAGCGGGGCGACGGCCAGCCAGGCGCGGCCCAGCGATGTCAGTTCGATCGGCACGCGCTGCCCGCTCACCACGTTGCGCAGCGACGCGCGGCGGTTGTAGCGGATCGATTCCAGATAGACCATTTCCGACCTGTCGGCCACCGCCAGGCCGACGTTGATGCGCAGCTTCTCGGCCAGCGTGCGCATCAGCGGTGCGGCCACCTGCAGCACGACCGAGCCGGTGCGCATGGCATGCGCCAGGCTCAGCACCGGCGCGGCCAGCCGGTAGGCACGCGCGCGCCGGTCGTGCGCCAGCATGCCGGCGACCACCAGCGTCTGTGTGAGGCGGCTCACCGTCGCGGGCGAAAGGCCAGTGCGCTCGGCGATCTCGCTGTTGCCCAGCAACGTGGAGCCGGGCCGGAAGGCGCGAAGGATTTCCATACCCCGTTCGAGCGAACGATTGAGCGTGCTTGCCATGTTGTCTCCTTGATTCCCAGAGGCGCGGGTCGTCCGCCATTTCCATTCAGTGGAATTGGTCCGGTGCGCGGCGGGAGTATGCGACCTAAGCTGAAGGCTCGCTTCAAACCCCTACAAAGAGAGACACAGGCATGCCGACATTCACATCGTTTCGCGCGCTCGCGTTATCGCTGATCGCATTCGCGCCGCTCGCCACCTGGGCCGCCTTCCCCGACAAGCCGCTGCGCATCGTGGTGCCGTTCGCGCCCGGCGGCGGCACCGACGCGATCACGCGCTCGCTAGGCGTCGGCATGTCGGAGGCGCTGGGCCAGCCCGTCATCGTCGACAACAAGCCCGGCGCCGGCACGATCATCGGCAGCGACTTCGTCGCCAAGAGCGCGCCCGACGGCTATACGCTGGTCATGGCGACGTTCGCGCATGCGGTGAACCCGGGGCTGCAGCCGAAACTGCCCTACGACACCGACAAGGCCTTCGCACCCGTGGCGCTGATCGGCGTCTCGCCCAACGTGCTGGTGGTGCGCACCGACAGCCCCTACAAGACAGTCGCAGACCTCATCGCCGCGGCCAAGGCGAAGCCGGGCAAGCTGACCTTCGCGTCGCAGGGCAACGGCACCTCGGCGCACCTGGCCGGCGAGCTCTTCAAGAACCTCGCCAAGGTCGAGCTGACCCACATTCCCTACCGCGGCGCGGGCCCCGCCATGACCGACCTGCTGGGCGGCCAGGTGGACATGATGTTCGCCACCGCATCGGCGGTTCGGCCCTTCGTCGACAGCGGCAAGATGCGCGCGCTCGGCGTGACCACTGCGCGCCGCTCCCCCGCCTACGCCAGCGTGCCGACGCTCGCGGAAGCCGGCGTACCCGGCTACGCGGCCGAGAGCTGGTACGGCCTCTACGTGGCGGCCAAGACACCCAAGGACGTGATCGACCAGCTCAACGCCGCGGTCAAGAAGGCCGTCAAGGCACCCGCCTTCATCAAGCAGACCGAATCGGAAGGCCTCGCCGTCGACGTCGGTGCACCCACGCAACTGGACACCTACGTGCGCGCCGAGGAAGTGCGCTGGCGCAAGGTCGTCAAGGACAACCACATCACCACAGACTGAGGAGCACCCCCATGAGCACGACACCCGACACAGCACCGTCGCTGATCGAACTGAAGATCGACGCCGGCATCGCGACCCTGACGCTGAACCGCCCCGAGAAGCGCAACGCCATCACCGACGGCATGCGCAGCGACTTCATCACTGCGCTCGAGAAGGTCGGCGCCGACAACACCGTGCGCGCGCTGGTGCTGACCGGTGCCGGCAAGGGCTTCTGCGCCGGCGGCGATGTGGCCGGCATGCAGCGGCGCATGGACGCGCCCGCGGGCGAGGTCGGCTTCAACGGCTGGAGCCGGCAGCAGCGCGTGCACCACTCGGTGTCGCTGCTGCACACGATGCCCAAGCCGGTGATCGCGGCCGTCAACGGCGGCGCCAACGGGCTGGGCGCTGACATGGCGATGGCCTGCGACTTCGTGCTGGCCTCCGACGCCGCCAGCTTCGCGTGGAGCTACATCAAGCGCGGGCTGATTCCGGACGGCGGCGGCATGTACTTCCTGCCGCGGCGCGTGGGGCTCTCGCGCGCGAAGGAACTGATCTTCACCGGCCGCAAGGTCGAGCCCGATGAAGCGCTGCAACTGGGCATCGCCGACCGCGTGACGAGCGCGCAGAACCTGCTCGCCGACGCGCACGCGTGGGCGACCGAACTGTCGCAAGGCTCGGCGGCCGCGATCGCGCTGGGCAAGTCCATCCTGAACCAGAGCTTCGAATCGCCGGCCGAACAGGTGTTCGCCAAGGGCAGCCAGGCGCAGGGCATCTGCTACACCACGCAGCAGCATCGCGACGCGGTGCTGGCGTTCCTGAACGCGGGCAAGGAGAAGGCGGCATGAGCACGTCCCTGCCCGACAACGCGATCGCGCGGCTGATGAAGCCGCGCAGCGTGGCCGTGATCGGCGCCTCGGCCGATCCGACGAAGACCGCGGGCCGTCCGGTCGCCTACCTGACGAAGCACGGCTTCGGCGGCGCGATCTATCCGGTGAACCCGCGCGCCGATGTGATCGGCGGACTCAAGAGCTACCCCGATGTGCAGTCGCTGCCCGAGGCGCCCGATGTCGGCATCGTGCTGCTGGGCGCCGAGCGCGCGCACGAGGCGGTGCGCGACCTTGCCGCGCGCGGCACAGCGGCCGCCATCGTGCTGGCCAGCGGCTACACCGAGGTCGGCGCGGAAGGCGCACGGCGCCAGCAACAGCTGCTGGAAGCGGCAGGCAGCATGCGCATCCTGGGGCCCAACACCATCGGGCTGGTCAACCTCACGGACCGCATCACGCTCTCGGCCACCGGTGCGCTGGAGCTGGAGGACTTCGAGGCCGGCAGCATCGGCGTCGTGTCGCAGAGCGGCGGCATCCTCGGTGCGCTGCTGTCGCGTGCGGCGGCTCGGGGCATCGGGCTGTCGAAGCTGATCTCCACGAGCAACGAAGCCGACCTGGACATGGCCGACTTCATCGACCACCTGGCCGACGACGAAGCGACCTCGGTGATCGCGCTCTACATGGAAGGCGTGCGCAACCCCGCCAAGTTCAAGGCCGCGGCGCTCAAGGCCGCGCGCAAGGGCAAGCCGGTCGTCGTGTTCAAGGTCGGGCGTTCCGAGTCGGGCGCGGCAGCGGCTGTGTCGCACACCGGCGCGCTCGCAGGTGCGGACCGCATGTACGACGCGCTGTTCCGCGAAGTCGGCGTCATCCGTGCAGAGACGTTTTCAGACCTGCTCGACCTGCCGGCCGCGCTGGTCACCGGCCGGCGGCTTGCGGGGCGCCGCGTCGCGGTGCTCACATCGACCGGCGGCGCGGGAACGCTGGTGGCCGACAGCCTCGGCACCGCGGGCTTCGAGACACCGGCGCCCGACGAGGCGACGGCCGCCGCGCTGCGGGCGCTGCAGTCCGGCGACCACGCGGTGCTGGACCGCAACCCCATCGACGTCACGCTGGCGGGCCTGCAGCCTGCCCTGCTGCGGGGTGCGATCACCTCGCTGCTGGCGAGTCCGACGTACGACGCGGTGGTGGTGATCGTCGGCTCCTCCGGGTTGGCGATGCCCGACCTGATGGCGAGCGCCATCCGCGACAGCCTGCCGGGCAGCGACAAACCGTTGATCGTGTTCGTGAGCCCGCATGCGCCGGGCATCGCGAGCCTGCTCAACCGGCGCGGGGTTCCCGCCTTCATGGCGCCCGAAAGCTGCACCAGCGCGCTCGCGGCGATGCTGGAAACAGCGCAGTGGAAGGAACCTGCGGCACGGAGCGCGCCTGCGGCCGTCGACTTCGACGACCTCCCCGACGGCCCGTTGAACGAAGCCGAGGCGAAGAATCTGTTCGCGCGCTTCGGAGTGCCCTGCGTGCGCGAGCGCATCGTCAGCAATGCCGAAGAAGCGACCGCGGCGGCTCGCGAACTTGGCGCAGGCAAGGTCGTGCTGAAGATCCTGTCGTCCAAGATCACGCACAAGAGCGACGTCGGCGGCGTGGCCGTCGGCATCGCCGCGGACCGCGTCGGCGAACGGCTCGGTCGGATGGCCGACGAGGTGAGCGAACGAACCGGCGTGCGGCCCGGGCAGTTCCTGGTGCAGGAGATGGTCGAGGGCGGCGTGGAGTTGATCCTCGGCTGCCATCGCGATCCGCTGGGTTCGGCGGTGCTGCTGGGCATGGGCGGGGTGACGGCCGAACTGCTCAAGGACACCGCGCTGCGCATGGTGCCGCCCGGCGGATTGAGCCGCGACGAAGCGCTGTCGCTCGTGCGCGAGCTGCGCACCTGGCCGCTGCTCGACGGCTTCCGGGGGCGCAAGCTGGCCGATGTCGATGCGCTGGTGTCGGCGATCGTCGCGTTCTCCCGGATGATCGACGCGCTCGGCGAGCGGCTCGTCGAGGCGGAGATCAACCCGGTGTTCGTGCTGCCGAAGGGAGAAGGCGTGCGTGCGGCGGACGGGGTGGCCGTGCTCGCACGCGGGTGACCTGGACGCGCCGCCGGATCAGGTCCTGCGGCGCGCGGCCTCCAGCGCTTCGGGGTTGACAACATCGGCGAGCCGCCCTTCGGCAAACGCATTGATGTTGTCGAAGGCGATGCCGAAATAGCGCTCGTAGTTGTCCTTCTCGACATAGCCGATGTGCGGCGTGCACAGCACGTTGGGCAATGCGAGCAGCGGATGGTCGGGCGTCATGACCGGCTCCTGTTCGTAGACATCGACCGCCGCGAATCCGGGATGGCCCGCGCGCAGCGCCTGCTCGAGCGCACCCTCGGCGACCAGTTCGGCGCGGCTCGTGTTCACCAGCAGCGCCGTGCGCTTCATGCGCGCGAGATCCTCGGCCGTGACCAGCCCGTGGGTGTCCGCCGTGAGCCGCACATGCAGGCTGACCACATCGCTCTCGGCGAAGAAGGCTTCGCGCGACGGCGCCACCTCGAACCCGTCGGCGCGCGCCGCGGCGGTCGATGCCTCGCGGCCCCAGACCCAGACCTTCATGCCGAACACCCGGCCGTAGGCGGCCACCTGCCGGCCGATGCGGCCATAGCTCCAGACGCCCAGGCGCTGTCCGCCCAGTTGCTGGCCGAGGTGCCCCTGCCAGAGCCCCTGGCGCATGCGGTTGGCCTCGTCGACCAGGTACCGGCGGCTCGCGAGCGCGAGCGCCCAGCTCAGTTCCGCGGTGGCGGACCCCGCCCCGCTGCCCTCGGCCACGAGCACGCCGCGCGCCGTGCAGGCCGCCAGGTCGACGTGGCCGGCGAGCTTGCCGGTCTGGCTGATCAGCCGGAGCTTCGGTAAACGGTCGAGCAGCGCCGCATCGATCCGGGTGCGTTCGCGCGTCAACACGATGGCGTCGGCATCGGCGAAGCGCTCGGCCAGCGCGTCGGTGCCCTTGACCGTGTCGTTGAAGATGCGCGTCTCGTGGGCGTCGAGCTTCGAGAAGCAGTCCAGGCCGCGGACGCAGTCCTGGTAGTCGTCGGGGATGGCGATGTGCATGCGCAGGTGCTCCTTGTCTTTCATTGCAGCGTGATGTGAAGTTCTTCGACCGTGCGCTTCCACATCGCCAGGTCATTGCGCACGAGCGTCGTGAATTGCTCGGGCGGCATGCCGCCGGGCGCGATGCCCTGGGCCTTGAAGAGATCGCGCACTTCCTTGGTGTCGAGGGCGCGCTTGACCTCGGCGTAGAGGCGCTGCGTCACAGCCGCCGGCGTGCCGGCCTTGAGCAGCAGGCCGTACCAGCCATGCACCTCGAAGCCCGGATAGCCCTGCTCGGCCACAGTCCGCACCGCAGGCAGCCCCTCGAAGCGCGTGGCTGTCGCGACGGCCAGCGCGCGCAGCTTGCCAGCCTGGATGAACGGCAAGGCGCTGCTCATGTCGAGGAACATGAACTGGATCTGCCCGCCCAGGAGGTCCTGCACCGCGGGGCCGGCGCCCCGGTAGGGCACGTGCGTCGCACGCATGCCGGCGCGCTGCGCGAACAGCGCCGCGCCCAGGTGCGCCGAGGTGCCGTTGCCGGACGAGCCGTACGACAAGCCCTCCGGCCTGGCTTTCGCGCTGGCGACCAGTGCCTGCAGATCCGGCGCGGGGAAATCGGTTCGTACCACGACCGCGTGAGGCACGAAACCCACCACGGTCAGCGGAGAGAAATCGCGCAGGGTGTCGAAGGGGTAGCCCGGCATCAGTGCCGGATTGGTGACCGCCAGGATCGATGGAAAGACCAGCGTGTAGCCGTCCGCCGGCTGGTGCTTCACCTCGCTCATGCCGATGACGCCGCCACCGCCGGGCTTGTTGTCGATGATCACGGGCTGGCCCAGGTGGGTCGACATGATCTTGCCGATCGCGCGCGCCATGAGGTCCGTGGGACCACCGGGCGAGAACGGCACGACGATGCGGATCTGCTTCGAGGGGAAGGTGGTGTCGGCCCAGGCGCGCGGGGCCAATGCCATGAGCGCGAGTGCGCCTCCCATGGCGTTGAAGTGGCGCCGGGAAGGGGCGAAGGTTGGGGGCACGCGGGTCTCCTTGGGGATGCATCGCTGCATGCGACGAGCATCTTTGGCTTTTCGATACACCAGCTTAGGCTGGAGGCGGTCCGGCCGCATCCCGCTGATTCCACTGCCTGGAATTGAAGGGCGTACTTTCAATCCGGTTCGAACACAGTGCACCACGGCAGCAATTAGTACGTTAGACTTCACTTCGGTAGCCCTCGTCTTCTCCCTCCTCCCCTTCTCTGGGCTACCCTTGCCCGCCTCGTGCGGGCTTTTTCTTGCCCGATCGGTGCCGTCTTTCGCGCGGCAACTGGACTGTCCTACAGTTCGTAATACCAAGGCCTTACAGAAAAAAACACTTGTCGCCCCGACCATGGCGCTTCCATTTCCACGGGGCCAGGTATGAGCTTCAAAGACATCAGGGATCGGTTCGGCGCGTCGTTCCAGCGGGGCGACCGCGTCATTTGCGAGGGTCGGTTCGGCACCGTTGCCAGCGCAAACTATTCGCACATCCGGGTGAGGTTCGACGGCAAGTCGATTTCCGCGCCGTGCGACCCGCGGGATCTACATCTTGTGGGCCCCGAGAATTCAGCCCAATCGCCTATGCCGCAGTTTTCGGTGCAAGAGGGCGTGTCGCTTCTTCAATAGGTCGGAAAGCAGCGGCCAATTTTTTCCGCTGTCTTCGTGGCAAGGTGCGGTGAACGAGATCTGCCGGCAGTACCCCGACTGCGTGCTCGCCTGACCGACCCTAGCCGGCCCCAGGCCTGGCTGCGGTCTGGCCGCTTGCGTGAGTGAACTCACAACTGAAGGCTTCCGCCGAAGACGGACACCGGGTGTGCGCTCCAACTCAATACAGCCACTTTCGCACAAGAGGCTGGCCGAAACGATGTATCAGCAGCGCTTCCCCGCCCTCCTCGTCTTCGTGAATTTCCGCCAGGCAGCGAATCATCAGAGCGTCGAGATAGTCGGAGACGGAAGCGAAGAACCGTGTCAACGGCTCGCCATCGTCGTGGTCGAAATAGTAGACCTCGCCATCGCGCCGGTGAAAGCAGAACATGTTGCCGTTGCCGAGATAGTCGCCGAAGGCAACCATCTCGTCGGCCAGCGCGAGAAGGCCATCGCCATCGGGCAGATCTTCGGCAATGTCGACGATGCCGGGGTAAGCCTCGCGCAATGCCTGGACCGGCGTGTCGCCCATCTCGACGCTGCACAGGGTCTCTGCCAGAGACAGTGCGCCGAACTGGCGGTGGTATTCGCGCAGTGGTGCGGGCAAGCGACAGCCCAGACGTGCTTCCAGCGCATCCAGATCGGCGTCGCTCGAGGGCGCGATCGATGCCTGGCTCACATGGCCTTGCCACAGGGCGGCGTATGCACCGATCACGTCGGCGTACCAGCGGCCGCGCGCCGTCGGATCGGACAGTTCCGGCCACATCAGCGGCGGACAGCCGTCGGGCGGCCACGGAGCGGATGGTTCGGTTGACTCAATCATCATCGTGAAGCTTGAATTGTTCGCCCGGTCCATGCGTGACCAGACATGGGCCGCCTTACCGATAGGCGTCGCACAGTGCCAGATACTCGTCGCCCGAGATCTCCAGGCCCGTGGCACGGCGCAGCACCCGCGCCCGCGGCTTGGGCAGGTCGGTCTTGATCTGGATCTGCCTGCCGATGGGGATGCCCATGTAGTTCTGGTTGACCCAGGTGTTCTCGACGATGTTGTCCCACGGCAGCAGCATGCCGTTCTCGAAGGTCAGGCCCTGGTGGCCGACGACGAACGCGGGCTGATCGATGTTGCGCAGCGTGTTCAGGCACTTGAAGGTGAGCCATGCCGTGAGCAACCCAAAGCAGGCCGCGATGAGGATGCCGATGTTCTTGTCCTGCGCGCGGACGCACAGCACCGCCAGCACCACCGTCACCACAGCCCAGAGCGCGGTGCCGGCGATCAGGCGCGTGCGGGAATAGAACACGGGGCGGTCCTGGCGGGTCTTCTCTTGCTGGGCGGCGGAGCTGTAGATTTCCATTTTCGTCTGATGCGCTGTGCGCGTGCTGGAGTGAAAAAAAGCGGAGGGAGAACTCAGTGCGCGGGCAGGCGCTGCATCAGGCAGGCCATCAGCACGGGCTCGTTGTCGATCTTCGAGCGGTCGATCTTTCGGGACTTGCCGTGCGCAACGATGACCAGGTGTTCGTCCACCTCCATGCCCTCTTCGTCGGACTGCGTGCGGATGGTGTCGATGCTCGACCACGCAATCAGCTGGCCCTTGTGCACCAGGCCTTCGGCCTGCAGGCCGAGCGCGCCGAACTTCACCGTCTCGCCGGCATGCAGGCGGCGCTCGACATCGTGCGCCAACGTGGCACCGACGGCCTCTTCCACTTCGGCGAGCAAGGCATCCGGTGCGTCCCACAGGTTCAGGCGCAGGCGCAGCGTCCTTCCGTCGTGGGTGTCGAGCAGCACATGGTTGCGGTTATGGCGGTGGCGAAAGCGCGTGACGTCCGCGAAGGCGAGTATGCGGTCGCCGAGCCGAAGGCCTTGCCCGCCCACGGACAGCTGCCCCGGCGTGCGCAGCCATGCGAAGAAGTCGCTGCCCTGCCAGCAGATCAGATAGATCGCGGCGGGAACCGCCAGAAAGAGAACGACGATCGCGCCCCTGTGGTGAATGAAGTCCGGCGTGATGAGGTAAGGCAGGATGTAGACCTTGACCGGCACAAGCATCATGGCGCCGAAGACGTAAAGGGCCGCAATGCCGGCGAGCACGCAATAGAAGGAATGGCGGGGAAAGACTTTGGCGTGGCTCATAGGAATGTCGCACCCGGCGCAAGAACGACGGGCAGTGCGGGCAATGAAAAACTGCCCGCGCACCATAGCAGCGCAACGCGCGTTTCATGACCCTCAACGCGACAGTAGGTGTCTCATTCTGAGAGAAAAAAATGGGCGCCATACGAAAGGTTTAACTTCTCTTTCCCCCGACGGCCGAACGGCGTCGCAGCACACCCCCCACCTCTTCCTGCAAGTCGTGGCGCCCGATGAATGCGCTGCATTGTGGAGTTGCAGACACATCAGTTCCATTCGGCTCAACCTTTGCCCATGATCGTGTCCAAGCGGACAGTCCGGCGCATTGCATCTTGCGCAAGGCGTCCTTTTTCCCCTTTCAGCGGACACCTCCAACGACATGGCAAAAGTTCTCGTTCTCTATCACAGCTTCTACGGTCACATCGAAGCCATGGCGCAAGCCGTTGCGCAGGGCGCGCGCGACGTTGCCGGCACCACGGTGGATCTGAAGCGCGTCCCCGAAACCGTACCGCCCGACGTCTTCCGGAACGCGAAGGGCAAGGAAGACCAGACTGCGCCAATCGCAACGCCCGGCGAGCTCGCCGACTACGACGCGATCGTGTTCGGCGCACCGACGCGTTTCGGCAACGTCAGCGCCCAGATGCGCACCTTCATCGATCAGACCGGCCCGCTGTGGATGCAGGGTGGCCTCATCGGCAAGGTCGGATCGGTCTTCACCGCGTCGGCGACGCAGCACGGAGGACAGGAGAGCACGATCCTGAGTTTCCTGCCGACGCTGCTGCACCACGGCATGCTCGTCACGGGTCTGCCGTATGCCGAGAAGCGGCAGATGGGACTGGACGAGATCAAGGGCGGCAGCCCCTATGGCGCGGCAACCATTGCTGGCGGCCAGGGAGAGCGGATGCCCAGCGAGCAGGAGCTCGGCATGGCGCAGTTCCAGGGCAGGCATGTGGCCGAGATCGCGGCCCGGCTTTTCGGCTGACCCGACGGAGCATTCATCATGCAGAAAGACATCGCCGGCATACGCCTTCCCGACAGCCAGCTCGCCCGCGAGATAACCCAGTTCATTCGCGACACCGAAAGCGACCTGCTGTTTCACCACTCCGCCCGTGTCTATTGCTGGGGCGCCTTGACCGGCGCACGCACCGGATCGACGTTCGATCCCGAGCTGCTGTACGCGGCGTCCATGTTCCACGACATCGGCCTCACTGCGCGCTATGAACAGAGCCAGCTTCGCTTCGAGGTCGATGGCGCGAACGCCGCGCGCGATTTTCTTCGGGGACATGGCATCTCCGAGCGCGACATCGAGACGGTCTGGAACGCCGTTGCACTCCACACGACGCCCGGCATCCCGCAATTCATGCGTCCGGAAATTGCGCTGGTGCAGGCGGGCGCCGGCATGGACGTGGCCGGCCGCGGCTACGACCAGTTCACCGACGCGCAGCGCGAGGCCGTCGTCGCCGCGTTTCCCAGGGAAACCGACTTTGCGCATGGAATCATCGATGCCTTCCACCAGGGCATGAAGCACCGTCCGGACAGCACCTTCGGCACCTTCAACGACGACGTCCTGGCATTCAAGGATCCGGGCTTTCAGAGGATCGACATGTGCACGGTCATTCTTGCTTCGCGCTGGAACCGCCAGACCGGCTGCGATCCCGCGGGCGGCTGTGGGCACCACGGCCACCGCGACCCGGAACACAAGCACGAATGAATCGCCGGGGCCTGCGCACTCGAACGCCGCGGCCATCGCATGCCGGCTATTCGATGCGAAAGACAAACTCCTGCGTCGCCAGCACCTCCGCATCACCCGAGGTCTCGCATTCGTATCGCATCACCGCCGCCCGCACGGCCGAGTGATAGACACGCGGGCCCGACAGGATGCGCACCTCCTGCACATGGCCGCCCTTGATGCGGACCTCGGCCTTCACCACGCCGCCGATGCCTTCGTCCATCGCCTTGCGCGGCATCTCCGGCTTGACCTGCCGCGGGCAGGCCACCGCGATGTCGGTGGTGGTCGCCTTCGGCGGGGCCGGTGGCGCGGGGGGCGCCGGTGGTGCGGCCGGCGGCGGCGGCACGGGTTCGGTGTTCTGCACGGCAGTGATCGCGGGCGCCGAGGTGACGGGCGGCGTCACGGCCGGCGGCGGCACGTAGGCCGGGCGCGGCGGCGGCGGCGGTTTGGGCGTTTCCTGCCGCACGATCTTCTTCGGCGGCGGCGGAGGCGGCGGTGGTGGGGGCGGCGGCGGCTTGATCTCGCTGATGATGGTCGCGTCCATCGGCTTCTTGATCAGCTCGACCGTCTGGCGCGCGAGCCCCGACACGAGCGCATAGCCCACACCGACGTGGAACAGCACCATCACGGCGATGCCCACGGGACCGAAGCGCGACTTGGGGTTGAAGTCCTGGCGGGCGCGCTTCATGGAACGAACTGCTCCGCGCCGACGATGCCCAGCTTGCTCACACCCGTGCGCTGCGCCGAGGCCATCACAGCGGCCACCACCTCGTACCTGGCGCGCCTGTCGGGGCGCAGATGCACCTCGGGCTGCACCGCCTGTGCGGCGACCTGCGCGAAGCGCCGCTCGATCTCGACGCGGTCGGCCAGCGGCTCGCCGTTCCATTGCACGACGCCCAGCGCATCGATGTCGATGCGCAGCACCTCGGGCTTGATGTCGCTGGGCGGCGGGTTGCCCGAAGGCATGTTCAGGTTGACCGCGTGCAGCTGGATCGGGATGGTGATGATCAGCATGATCAGCAGCACCAGCATCACGTCGATGAGCGGCGTGGTGTTGATGTCCATCATGGGCTCGTCAGAGGGCGCGCTGCTGCGCCGCCCCTGCTTTTCTTTTCTTGGCATGGCTTGTCTCGCTGTGTGCGCGTCTCAGTTCAGCGCGGGCGGCTCGGTGATGAAGCCCACCTTGGCGATCCCGGCCGCCTGGCAGGCGTAGACGATCCGGCCCACCGGCTCGTAGTCGGAATGCCAGTCGCCGCGGATGTGCACCTCGGGCTGCGGGTTCAGGGCGGCCACCTTGGTGAGCCGGGCGATCAACGCGGGCGTGTCGCGCACCGGCGTGTCGTACCAGTAGGTGCGGCCGGCGGCGTCCACCGAGATCACGACGGTCTCGGGCTTGCTCTCGCGCACCTCGTTGCGTTCCTTCGGCACCGCGACGGGCACCGAGTAATTGACCACCGGGATGGTGATGAGGAAGATGATCAGCAGCACCAGCATCACGTCGACCAGCGGCGTGGTGTTGATGGCCGCGATGGCCTGCTCCTCGTCTCCCCCGGCGGCCGGGATGTTCATCGCCATGGTGCGATCCGTTTGCCTGTGCGGGCCGTCAGGCCGCGGCGCTGCCGGCCAGGATCACCGAGTGCAGCTCGCCGCTGAACTCGCGCACGTCGTCCATCACGGCGATGTTGCGGCGCAGGAGCCAGTTGTAGCCCAGCACCGCGGGCACGGCCACGGCCAGGCCGATGGCGGTCATGATGAGCGCCTCGCCCACCGGGCCCGCCACCTTGTCGATCGACGCCTGCCCGGCCACGCCGATGGCGGTGAGCGCGTGGTAGATGCCCCAGACCGTGCCGAACAGGCCGACGAACGGTGCCGTCGAACCCACGGTGGCCAGCAGCGACATGCCGTTGCCCAGGCGCCGCTGCACGCGCTCGGTGGCACGGTGGATGCACAGGTCGACGAAGTCGGCGAAGTCGACCTTGCCGCGCAGGCCGTCGTGCTTCTGCGTGGCCTGCATGCCGGCGTCGGCAATGAAGCGGAACGGGCTGCCCTCGGCCAGCCGCGCGGTGCCGGCCTGCACGGTGCCCGCGTTCCAGAACTCGTTGTCGACCGCGCGCGCCTGCCGGCCCATGCGCATCTGCTCAAGCAGCTTGGTGACGATCACGTACCAGCTGCCCATCGACATGATCGCCAGGATGGCGAGCACGGCCTTGGCCACGGCATCGCTCTGCGACCAGAGCGCGCCGATGCCGTAGGGGTTGTCGACCTTGGCGGTGGCGGCATGTGCCGCAGCGGTTGCGGCGGGCTTCTCGGGCACCGCCACAGGTGCAGGCGCGGCAGCGGCGCTGGCTGCGGCCTGCGGTGCCGGCGAGGCCTGGGCGCCCGCGAATTGCGGAGCGCTGCCCAGGCCGAAGGCCAGAACGAAAGGCGCGGCCACGGCCGCGAGCCGTGCAAGGAATGTCTTCGTCATCGTTGTCTTCTCCGGAAAAAATAGGTTCTCTGCAGGCCGCGGCTTACCAACCGCGCGCCTTGTCCCAGACAGCCTGCACGCCGCTGCCGGCGCCTTCCACCACGTGGTAGCGGTCGTAGGGCGCAGCCGTCATGCAGGCGTGGTGCGGCAGCACGCGCACGCGGGCGCCGACGGGCAGTGCGCGGAACATGGCTGATGCGTCGGCATCACCCTCGCAGGCGATGAGGCCGTGCTCCTGGTGCAACTCGGCCACGCACAGGCCGGGCATCGGCACGGTGCCATCGGCCTGGCACACCAGCCCGAAGCCCAGGCCGCTGCGGAACTCGGCCGCCGACTGGTCCTTCGACAGCGCGAGCGCGCCGGCGTCGATGAGCACGCGGCGCGAACGCGGGTTGTGGCCGATCACGGTGGCCAGCACCGACAGCGCGATGTCTTCCACGCCGCAGATGCCGCGCGCCACCTGGTCGAGGTCGAAGAAGGTGTAGACGCCGGGCCGCATCTCGGTGACGCCTTCGAGCGTCTGCGCGCACACGGCCGTGGGCGTGGAACCCACACTCACCACCTCGACCGGGATGCCGACCGCGCGCAGCCGCTCGGCCGCATGCACGGCGCCGGCACGCTCGGCATCGGCGATGGCGCGGATCGCGGTGCCGCCCCGCACGTGGTAGCTGTGGCCCGCATGCGTGAGCACGCCGGCCAGCGACAGCGATTCGCTGCGCTGCACCTCGCGTGCGAGCGGGAGCAGGTCGTCGTCGCGCGGGCCGACGCCGCCGCGGCCGCCGCCCGTGTCGATCTCGAGCAGCACGCGGAAGGTCGCGCCCAGCGTCCGCGCGCGCGAACCGGCGGCCTGCACGGCCTCGATGGAATCGGCCAGCAGCGTCACGCGCGCGCCGCTGGTGCGCTGGATGTCGTGCAGCGCATCGATCTTGTTTGCATCGATGCCCACGGCGTAGGTCAGGTCCGTGAAGCCGCGGCGCGCGAAGTAGGCGGCCTCGGCCACGGTCGACACCGTGAGCCCGCCGCCCTGCCCGCACGTGGCGCGCCGCGCCACCTCGGCCGACTTGGCCGTTTTCAGGTGCGGGCGCAGCGCCACGCCGTGGCGCGCCGCGCGCTGCGCCATCGCTTCGCAGTTGCGCTCGAGCACCGCGACGTCGAGCAGCAGCGCGGGCGTGGTGAGTTCGGCCAAGGGTGTCATCGGCCGGTCCCGGACGCGATCTGCGCCATCACGCCGTCGATTTCCTCGGCCACGCGCTGCACCAGCGGCGGCAGCAGCACCAGCGTCATGTGCGCGGCGCCGTCGATGCAGGCCAGGCGGTGTTGCGTCGACAGCGCCGCATTCGATTCCTGGAACTCGGGCCAGCGCTGTTGCACCGCCGCGATCGCGGGGTCGGCGCCGGCCGGCAGCGGCTGCTGCTTCGCCCACAGCACGGCGAGCGGGCGCGCACCGAAGTCGGGCGAGGCCGCAGCCTGGCGCGCGACGTGCGGCAGGCCGCGCACCTCGGCCAGCATGGTGTCGAGGGCCTCGGGCGTGTAGGTCGCCTTCAACTGGCGCAGCACCTGCGGCATGTCGGCGAACAGCGCCTCGATGGGCGCCTGCTCCGGCGGCGGCGGGCCGCCGGCCTGGAAGTTCGCGCGCTTCTCGCGCTCGGCCGCGAACTGCGATTCGGGCGGGTGCTCGTACATCGCAAACTGATCGGGGTGGCTCGCATCGAGCATCACAATGCCGGCCACCTGTTGCGGGTACAGGCCCGTGTAGACCCGGTTCAGCAGGCCGCCGAGCGAATGGCCGACCAGCACGATCGGGCCCGTCACGCCGGCAGCGGCGAGCAGCGCATGCAGGCGGTGCGCATTGCGCTCGCCATCGAAAGGCGCGTCGTCGGCCTCGCTCCAGCCCATGCCGGCGCGGTCGTAGCTGATCACCGGGTGCTTCGCGGCCAGCGCCTGCTGCAGCCGCGCGTAGGTCGTCGAGGCACAGCCACCACCGGCTTCGATCACGAGCGTGGGCTGCGCCGCACTGGCGGGCATGGGGCCGCTGCGCTGCAGGTGCATGGCGCGGCCGTCGATGGTGTAGAGCTCGCCGGGCGCGGCCATGTGGTACGGGCGGCCGGGCTGCTCCACGCGCGGCCAGTAGTCGAGGTCGCGCACGCGGTACGGCAGGTTGGCGAAGTCGGTGCTCAGCGAGGCCGGCGTCGACACATACAGCACCAATTTCGCGAGGGGGCCGAACTCCGCGTGGAAGTGCTGCGCCGACTTCACGATGACCAGCTTCTTGGCCGCGAGGTCAATGCCCAGGCCCGTGAAGAGGTCGGCGCCGATGACCTGGTTGCGCTTGCTGATGAGCACGATGTCCACGCCGTCCGCCGCCTGCACCCACACGCACGGGCCCATGGGCGTGCGCACGCCCGAGAGGCCGCCCTGCGAATGCGCCTCCACCACGTTCATCACGGTCACGTGCAGGTCGATCGGGTCGCCCGAGGCCGGGCCGCACTTGCCGCCCAGGCGCAGCTCGAAGCTCGCGCCCACGCCTGCGTCGCGGCACAGCTGCACCGCGCCCAGGTCCCAGACGCCGCCGAAGGCCACGTCGCCGATGCCGCGCTCGACCACCGCGCGCAGCATGAAGGTGCTGTCGCTGGTGGCGCCGCCGCCGGGGTTGTCGGCGGTGTCGGCAATGACCACGGGGCCGTCCGGCGTGGCCATGGCCCTGGCGAGCGTCTCCTCGATCGAGAGCGAGGGCACGCCGGTCTCGTGGCGCAGGTCCCAGAAGGCGCGGCCCAGCTCTTCGGCGAGCCTGGCGGCCAGCGCGGGATCGTTGTCGGTCACCACCCAGAGCTTGGCGCCCGACTCGGGCACGTCGGCCCACGGGAAGCCATGGCCCAGCGACACCGAGAGCACGCCCGGCAGTTGCTCGGCCGCCTGCATGCGGCGCACGAAGCCGGCCATCGGTTCGCGCGTGGTGTGCCACTTGCCGACCATGCGGCAGTCGTGCACGGCGGTCACGGGACGCACGCGGCCTTCTGCGGTGTCGACCACGATGCGGACCAGTTCGGTCAGGCGTTCGAACGCGTCGGTGTGCGGATATTCCTTGTAGCAAATGATCGCGTCCGCTTCATTCAGCATCTTCTGCGTGAAGTGGCAGTGCAGGTCGAGCGACACGCCGATGGGCACGCTGGGCCCGACGATGTCGCGCACGCGCGAGATCACGTCGCCTTCGCAGTCGTCATAGCCGTCGGCCACCATCGCGCCGTGCAGCACGAGGATCACGCCGTCGACCGGGCCGGCCTTGCGCAGGTCGTCCAGGATCTCGTCGCGCAGACGCTCGTACACGCTGCGCACGGTACGCCCCAGCGGCTGCGCAAAGGCCAGCAGGCTCTCGACCGTCTCGTGGCCTTCGGCGGCCAGTTGCCTGCGCACCTCCACCGCGTACATACCGTAGCCGGCCGCATCGCGCGTGCTGGCGTCGCCGCGGAAGATGCCGTATTCCTCGTAGCTGCCGAGGCCGGTGGGGGCCGAGACGAAGGTGTTGGTCTCGGTGGCGAACAGGGTGGTGAAGAACTTCATGCGCGGGGCTCCTGGCGGGCAAGGTGGATGTTTCTCGAGCGCGTCGTGGCGAACAGCAGTCCCACGACCCGTCCGCCCTTGCGCTCCACGTTGAGAACCGATTTGCCCAACTGGGACAGCACCGGATCGACCGAGGCGAGCGTCATCACGTCGGCCGACAGCGGCGTCAGCACGCACACGTGCTGGCCGTGGCGGCCCTGCACGGTGAGCAGCAGCTTGCCGTCGACCAAAGCCATCTGTGCGGTGGCGTCGAGGTCGGGGCTGGTGTAGTCGCCGCACAGCTGGCCGGCCAGCGACACGGCATCGGGCGCGGTCTCGGGCAGGCGCTCGAAGCGGCGCGGCTGGCCGCCTTCGTGCAGCACGAGTGCGTCGGGTGCGCGTTGCGGGTCGATGTCGCCGGCGTCGAGCACGAGGTCGTTCGTCGGCAGGTCCTGCAGGCCCAGCCACAGCTTGCCGTCGCCCTGGTTCAAGGGCTTGGCCTCGCCGGCCTGCCACGACATCGCCAGCTTGCCGGCGACGTCCGCAAAGCCCAGCAAGCTGCCCGTGGAGGGTGCGTGGTAGCGCTGGCCGGGCAGCGCCGGGAAGGCGCTGGCCAGCGGGCGCACGTCGGGCGGCGCGAGCGCATCGCCGAGCAGCAGCTCGATCACCTTGAGGGCCAACGCCGACGGCGACACGGGCGCGCCGTTCACCATGGCGATGATGTCCAGCCCGTGGCTGGGCACGCTGATCATCTGCGACTGCGCGCCGAGCACGGCGCCCGCGTGGTGGACGATCTCGACGCCGCGGTACGGGTGGCGCGCCAGCCCGAAGCCGTAGTTCACCTGGGAGCCCGACGACAGCGTGGTGGGCGCCGACAGCAGCGCCCAGCTCTTCGCGCTGCCCACGATCTTTTCGCTGCCGTGCATGTGCGCGAGCCAGCGCAGCATGTCGTCCGCCGTCGACACCAGCGAGCCGCCGCCGTCGAGTTCGCAGGGGTACAGGCCGCGCCGCCAGCCGCCGCCGGGCGCGGGCATGTACAGGCCGGCCATGCCGGGAACGATGTCGAGGTCGGTCTGCACCGATGAGGTGTCAGGCATGCCCAGCGGGCCGAAGAGACGCGCTTTCAAGAAGTTGTTGAAGCTCTGGCCGCTCACGCGCTCGACGATCTTCGCCAGCAGGAAGTAGCCGCCGTTGCTGTAGACCATGTGCGTGCCGGGCTCGAAGTTCAGCTCGCTCTGGCGCGCCATGGCCGGCAGGCCCGGGCCGGGCAGCGTGAAGGTGAGGCCGTGCGCAATGGCCCACAGCTCGTCATGGCCGCGCCAGCCGCTGGTGTGCGTGAGCAGGTGGCGCAGCGTGGGGCCGTTGGCGCTGAGCTGCGGCAGCTCGGGCAGGTATTTCTGCACCGGGTCTTCCACATCGAGCAGGCCGTCTTCGGCCAACAGCAGCACGGCCATCGCCGTGAAGTGCTTGCTGGTGGAGGCGATGCGCATGCGCGTGGTCGGCGTGAGGGCCATGCCCATCTCCAGGCTGGCCATGCCCACGGCGCGGCGGTACAGCAGGCGGCCGTGCTGTGCGATGCCCAGCACCAGGCCGGGCGCGTCGCTGCGGTTGAGGGGCGCCACCAGCGCGTCGATGGCGGCCAGTGCGGAAGCGGTGTCAGGAAGAGAAGCTAAAGGGTGTGGCTGTGACATGGAGGAACAACGAACGATGAAAGGGAGGAGCGGAATCTCGAAGCAGAAGGCTCAGTTCGGCTTCGCTTCGCGCATCAGGCGGACGAACGGGCCTTCGGTGGCGCGCAGCACCATGGCGCCCAGGCTGCCGCCGACCAGCGTGGTCGCGACGATGGACACCGCCAGGCCGTTGGGCATTGACTTGAGGGCGTCCGACAACATGCCGACCATCAGCGGCCCCACCACGCCGAAGGGCAGGCTGGCCAGCGTGAGCATGGCGATGGTGCGGGCACGCAGGTGCGGCGGTGCCGCGTCCTGCAGCACGTTGGGCAGCAGCACCGCGCTGCCGATGAGCGGCACCACCAGCAGCCCCAGCAGCATGAAGTTGTGGTTGGCCGAACTCGTGAAGAGCAGCAGCGTCGACATCAGCGCCGCCGAGAGGTTGCCCAGCATGATCAGGCGCAGCGCAGCGGCCGGCCCCATGCGCGGCTGCACGTAGCGCATCGACAGCACGCCCAGCAGGCCGCCGGCCACCGTGCCGCACAGGAAGGCCAGGCCCATGCCCTGCCCCATCTGCACCGGCGTGACGCCGTAGGTGCGCGCCGTGACGATCGGCAGCCAGGTGCCGAGCGAGCTCAGGCCCACGCTGGTCAGGCCCACGCCGACCACCAGGCCCGCGAAGGTGCGCCAGTGCAGGCGCAGGTGCTGGCGCAGGGTCGTGGTGGCCGACGCGTCGGCGCTCGGGGCGGCTGGTGCACCGGGCTTCGCTTGCTGCGCCCCGCCGCGCGAGGTGCGCCGGATCGACAGCACCAGCAGCGTCACCGGAATGCCGGCGGAGGCCAGCACGAAGAAGGTCAGGCGCCAGGCTTCGAGCTGCCGCATCGCGACCGGCAGCCAGGGCCGCAGGTCGTCGGTCAGGTGCACGATGGTGCCGCCGAGCAGCGCACCCAGCGCACTGCCGAAGATGGCCGACAGCGCGAACACCGCGTTGGCCAGCACCCGCTGCGCCCGCGGGAACAGGTCGGGGATCATGCTGTTGGTGATGGGCGTGAGGCCCGCCTCGCCCACGCCCAGGCCGACGGAGGCGACGAACAGCACGCCGTAGTCCATGGCCGTGCCGCGCATGGCGGTGGCCGCGCTCCACAGCACCACGCAGGCCGCGAGCACCACGCGCCGGTCGTAGCGGTCGCTGAGCCAGCCCAGCGGCAAGGTGGCGATACCGGTGAACAGCACGATGCCCGCGCCCTGCAGCAGCCCGATCTGCGTGTCGGAGAGCGACAGCGTCTGGCGGATCGGCTCCGTCAGCAGCGTGAGGATGACCTTGTCGATCGACCCCAGCACCGTCGCGATGATGAGCACCGCCAGCGCATACCAGGCGCTGGCCGGCGCCTTGCGGGTCGTTTCCAGGGCCGCAGGGGCGGCCGCATCCAGCGGCATCGATGCCGCGAACGGTGGGAGGCCCGACATGTCAGAACGGAACGTTGACGTTCACGCCGATGGTGCGCGCCGGCACGAGCGCCGCGGTCACCAGGTTCGGGTTGACGTTGAGGCCGGTTTCGATCGACACGATGCCGCGCTTGTTCGTCAGGTTCCGCACGTAGGCCGAGACGTTGAAGGTCTTGAAGTCGATGCCCGCCTGCAGGTCGACCAGCGTGTAGGCCGGCATGGTGATGCTCGGCAGGGTCGTGCTGCCGCGGTAGCCCGCATCGCGCTTGCCGGTGTAGCGCGCGCTGATGCCGACGTAAGCCGGGCGGTCGGCGAGGCTGAAGTTGCGCGTCACGCCCAGCGTGGCCGCAAAGCGCGGCGTGTGCGGCAGCCGCGTGCCGGCCTTGGCGTCCAGGCCCTTGGCGTCCTCGGTCAGGCGCGCATCGACGGCCGCGGCATTGGCGATGAAGCGCCACTCCTTGCTGGGCTTCCAGTTGAGCGTGAGCTCGCTGCCCTTGATGCGGGCCGCACCCGCGTTGGTGACGAACACGAAGGCGCCGCTGCGCGTGGGCTGCTGCACGCCGCTCCACTCGATGTCGTACAGCGCCGCTTCCAGCGACAGCGTGCGGTCCAGCAGGTCGGCCTTGTAGCCCAGCTCGTAGCTCCACAGCGAGTCGGAGTTGTACGACGGCTGCACGACGCGGCGGTCGGTGTCGGGCTTCAGCACGTTGGGACCGCCGGGGCGATAGCCGCTGGCCGCGCGGAAGTACATGGTGCTCGTCTCCGACAGCGTGTACTTGGCCGCGGCAAGGTAGGTGGTCGGGCTTTCCGAGGAGGTGCCGGCGGCATTGGCGGCGACCGAGCCGACGAGCTGGCCGGTCTGGCGGCTGTCGTACTTCTGGTTGTTGCGCGCCAGCCGCACGCCGCCGGTGAGCGAGAACGCGGGCGTCACGTTCCAGGTGACGTCGCCATAGGCCGCCTCTTCGCGGTAGCGCGAGGACTGCGTCGATGTCAGCAGGCCGAGGCTGCTCCGGCCCCCGATCAGGTTGGCGTCCATGGCGCCGTTGTTGCTGCCGCGTTCGCGGTTCAGGTACAGGCCCGCCAGCCACTCGATGGTGGTGCCCGAGCGCGAGGTCAGGCGGAACTCCTGGCTGACGCGGTGCTGTTCCACGGTGCTGTTGATCGGCACCGAGGCCACCGGCACGCGCAGCGCGGTCAGCAGCGGCCCGTAGCGGCCGGTGACGTCGACGGTGTTGTTGATCTTCACGTCCTGCGCGGAGGTGATCGAGTTGAGGCGAGCCCACCCGAAGTCGTACTCCACGTCCAGCCCGAACAGCTGGGTGAGGTTGCTGTACGACTCGCCGGCCGACAGCTGGCGCGTGCGCTCCCGGTTCCAGGGGCGCAGCGTGCGCTGGTCCATCTCTTCGAAACCCAGGCCCTTGCGATGCACGTCCTGCACCGTGCCCGTGAGGCGCACCGTGAGTTCGCGCGTGGGCGTGAGCAGCAGCGAGACCCGGCCGCCGTCGGTGTGGCCGCGGTCGACGTTGCGGCCGCGCGCCAGGCCCGTGGCGTCGTAGCTGCCGCCGACCTGGTCGGTGAAGGCGGCGAAGCGGATGGCCGCCACGTCTTCCTTGAGCGGCACGTTGAGCACCGCGCCGGTCGTGAAGCTCGGGCCGCCGCCCTGCGTCCACGACGTGCCGAACTTCACCGAGCCCGCGAACTCCATCGTGTCGGGCTGGTTGGTCACGTACTTGAGCACGCCGCTCATGGCGCCGGCGCCGTACAGCGTGCCCTGAGGGCCGCGCAGCACCTCGATGTGGCTCAGGTCGAGCATGCCCATGTCCAGCGGCGTGTTGCCGCCGTTCGCGCCGGCCGAGCTCAGGCCGGTCGCCACGTCGTCCACGTACACACCCACGGTCGCGATGCCCTGCACCGGGCCGGTGGTCAGCCCGCGCATGGTGAGCGTGCCGCCCACGCTGCCGCTGCTGGTGAGGTTCACGCCCGGTTGCTCGGCCACGTAGTCGGCGAGGCTCCTGGCGCCCGCGCGTTCCAGCGCCTGCGCCTTCATCACGTTGACCTGCATCGGAATCTCGCGCACCGGCTCGCGGCGACGCGTGGCCGTGATGGTGACGCTGTCGAGCGATTGCGGCATCTCGTCGACCTGCGTCTTCGCGGCGGCAGCGGTCGTGTAGATCACGATGGCGCCGTCGTCACCGCGGCGGGTGCGCAGCGACGTGCCTTCGAGCAGCTGCGCCAGCGCCTCCTGCGGCGAGAGCGCGCCCTTCACGCCGCGCGTGGACACGCCCTTCACGTCGTCGACCTTGTAGAGCAGCTGCACGCCGCCCTGCGCGATGTAGGCATCGAGCGCGGTCTTGAGATCGCCACCGCTCACATCGAACCCTTGAGGCGGGGCCTGCGTCTGCGCTTGCGCGGCCATTGCGCTCGACAGCGCCCACGCGCCGCCGATGACCCATGGGCGCAGGGCCCCGAACGTTCGCTTCTTCTTGGACGGCAGACCGGTGCGAGGCGCGATGCGATTCATGGTTGTCTTCTCCAACGTGGTTATTTGTTTGGGATACCCACTGAGACGAACGCACCGTCACATTCCGGTAATTTGTTAATTCGAAATTCTGATTTCGTTGCCCTGCTCATGCGCCGCAAGGCCGAAGCCCTGCTTGAGCAACGCCACGAAGCCGCTCATGTTGTTGGCATCGAAGCTGCCGCCGATGCGCACCTGCGCGATGGCCGGATCGGCGATCACGAGCTGGCGCGTGTTGTAGCGGTTGAACTGTGCGGCCGCATCGGCCAGCGTGGTCTGGTCGAACACCAGCTTGCCTTCGCGCCAGCTGAGTTCGTCGCCGACCTGCTTGGGCGCCTTCGAGATCACCAGCACGTTGTCCGCATGCGTGACGGCCGCCTGGTTGCGCGTGAGCACGGTGGGCTCGGCGCTCTTCGCGCCGGGCTGGGCCGATGCGATCTGCACGCGCCCTTCTTCCACCGTCACGTTCACCTGCTCGCCCTGGCGCCGCACGAGAAAGCGCGTGCCCAGCACGGTGATGCGGCGGTCGCCCGCGATGACGACGAAGGGGCGCTTCTTGTCGTGCGCGATGTCGAAGTAGGCCTCGCCCGCATCGAGCCAGACCTTGCGTCCGCTGTCGTTCACCGCGGTGCGCACCTGCGTGGCGGTGTTCAGCGTGAGCTTCGAGCCGTCGGCCAGCGCCACCGACTGGCGCGCGCCCACGGCAGTGGCGTACTGCTGCCCACGTTCTTCCTGCATGTACTGCCAGCCGAACCAAGCGGTGCCGGCTGCCGCCACCAGCACGCCGGCGGCGATGCGCTGCAGCGAGAAGCGCGGCAGGCGCGGGGCGGGCCGCACGGGCTGCAGCTTCGACTGCTGCTGCGGCGGCTGCGCGGGCGGCTCTGCCGTGGTCGACACCCCCGGCGTGCGCAGCGCGCCCAGCCGGTCACCGCGCTCCCAGGCACTGGACAGCCGCAGCCATGCCACGCGGTGGGCGATCGACGCGGCGATCCAGGCGTCCAGCTGCTGCTGGTCGGTGTCGGTCCATGCGCCGCTGTCGCGGCGGGCTAGCCAGTCGGCGGCCAGGGTTTCGATGCGCTGCACTTCGCTCATAGGTATACCTTCGTGCTCCGCACTGCGGTGCGAGCTTGCTTGGGGCGGCCCGGCGCGGCGCTCATGTGGAGAGCCTCCGCTCGTTCTGCGCTCGCCCGAAGGCCTTGGTGTCCAGTTGCACGCCGCCCGACAACAGCGCATCGGCCAGGGCGCGCACGCCGCGCGACACCTGCCGCTCGACCGTGTCCTCGGTGATGCCCAGCTGCGTGGCGACCTCGCGCTGCGAGAGCCCGTCGATCTTGCGCATCTCCACCACGCGGCGGCACTTGGACGGCAGCGCTTCGAGCGCCGATTGCAAGAGCCGCAGCTCGCCGCGGCCGGCGGCGTGGCGTTCGGGCGTGAGCTCGTCGGCCGAGAAATCGAGCGCGTCGAGGTCGGCAATGATCTCGATGGAGACGATCTGCGCGCGCCGGGCGCGGTCGATCAGCAGGTTGCGCGCGGTGGCAAAGACGAAGGGCTTGACCTGTTCGGGCATGGATCTGGAGGCGGATTCGTAGATGCGCACGTAAACGTCCTGCCGCAGGTCGGGCACTTCCGCGTCGTCGCGCCAGTTGCGGCGAAGGAAACGCGTGAGCGCGGCTTCCATCGGCAGCACCTCGCTGACGAACCAGGCGTCCAAGTCACTGAGAACCACTAAGCGCTCCTGGAAAGTGAAGGGCCGAAACAAAAGGACGGCAGCCGCCGGGATTGGCGACAGACAGTGAGACGAACGGCCCGAGGATTTCCGGTAACGCGCGAAGGCATGCCGGGCGAATCTGGCGAAATTCCTGCGAATTCCCGCGCCCGGCAGCACTCGCCGAAATTCTAGAAGGCCGGCCCGAGGGCTTTTCTGCCTTGCCCCGTTACCGGAAAGTGCGTTCGAACTCGTCTTACCGGGGCAGAAGAAAAACCAATTCGCGGAAAACAGAACGACATGATTCGAATCCGGAGGCAGCCCCCCACCCCCACCGTCTTCGCCCTCTTGAAACGCCCCCGCCTTGCCCTCGTTGCCGCAGCCTGCCTGCTCGCGGCGGGTCCGGCCTTCGCCCATGCCATGGAGTTCGATGTGAAGGGCGGCGAGCTGCGGCCCGCGCTCGATGCCTACATCGCGCAGTCGGGCGTGCAGCTCATCTACAAGGTGGAAGACGTCAAGGACGTCTCGACCCGGGGTCTCAAGGGAAAGATCGCCGCCGACGCGGCGCTGGACCGCCTGCTCGACGGCACCCGCCTGCGCGTGCGGCGTGGCCAGGACGGCGCGATGGTGCTCATCGCGCCAGCCCCGGCACGAACGCCTGCGGCTGCGCGGTCGGACGCACCTGTGCGCGTCGAGTAAGACGCGCCGGGCTCAGTCTCTATATCGGCATGCCTTCAGCTGAACGATGGGTACAAGGGGTCGCTCTCGGCCGCGACCCAAGCCACCATCGTCCGGCCAGGCCGCGATTCGTAACTCGCGATCCAGATCAGCGCGCGGGCGGCCAATGCGGCATGCGCTTCGACGGGCGTCTGTACCGGACCGGCATACACGAGCCGGCACAGGCAAGCCCTCCCCCAGTAAATGGCGGCGAAGTAGCTCATGCCTTTGGCGTAAGTCGGGCCCGCGAATATTCGCGTTTGCCACTGATTGCGGGAGGGCACTGCGCCGATCGCCGCAACCTCAAAACCAGTTTCAACTTCCAACGTGACCACCTTTTCAACTGCTCCGAGCGTCACGAATCCAGGCCAGGAGGTCTGTGCGCTCTCTCACATAGTGGGGCATGCGGGTGCTGCGTGCGAGACTTTCTCTCGGATGAGGGCAGAACTCATCTAAACCCCGGTGATTGCCAGGCGGCGGTTGCCGCGGCTATGTGCGATGTCGAACAGACAACGCCTGCCTGAACGGATAACGATGGGTAGTACGCCTTCCGAGCAGAAGGAAGGCGGCATTTCATTGAATGAGCCAGGCGAAAGCCATCGAGGTTTCGGAACATGCGCAACTTTCTCACCAACAACCAGGAGGAGCTGGTTTCACGGTGCAAGTCGAAGGTTGCATTGAGACCCCGGCGGGCCGCGACCGAACAGCAATTGGCAAACGGCATCCCGCTGTTCCTCGATCAGCTGATCAGAACCCTTGCGGCCGAGGAAGACAACAAACCCGCCGACAGCATCAGGATCTCGGGACCATCGGGCGGAGACTTGCCGGCCCTGTCGGAAATGGGAGTGACTGCCACAGCCCATGGCAAGGAGCTGTTGAAGCTGGGCTACACCGTGGACCAGGTCGTCCACGATTACGGCGACCTTTGCCAGGCGATCACGGATCTGGCCTTCGAACGCGATGCCCCGTTCGCCGTCGGAGAATTTCGGACATTGAACCGCTGCCTGGACAACGCAATTGCAGACGCGGTTACCGAGTTCAGCTCCCAACGAGACTCCCAGATCGCCCGCCAGCAAAACCTCGACGCCACCGAGCGTTTCGGCTTCCTGGTTCACGAGTTGCGCAACGCCCTGGGTACGGCAACCCTTGCGATCCACGCGCTCGAACTCGGCAACATGGCAGTGAGCGGTGCCACCGGCGCCGTCCTCAAGCGCAGCATGTCGGCAATGGGCACCTTGATCAGCCGGGCACTCGCCGAGGTGCGCAGCGGCATACCGGAGCAACGGCAAACCTTCTCCCTTGCCGCGTTCATCACGGAAGCCGAAACCTCGGCGCAACTGGTCGCAAACGCCGCTGGCTGCGTGCTCGAGGTGGCACCGGTCGATCCGCCGCTGGCCATTCGAGGAAACCGCGAATTGCTGCTTGCAGCGTTGGCCAACCTCCTGCAGAACGCATTCAAGTTCACGCATCCTTACACCGAGATTGCCTTGAAGGCCTATGCGCTCGATGAGCATGTCTTGATAGAAGTCGCAGATCACTGCGGAGGGCTTCCCCCGGGGAGCGCCACCAGAATGTTCGCCCCGTTCAATCAGCACAGCCACGACAAGTCGGGCCTTGGCCTGGGTCTTTCCATCGCGCGCCAAAGCATCGAGGCCGACTTCGGCACGCTGACTGTTCGAGACGTACCGGGCGTCGGGTGCGTTTTCACCATTTGCCTGCCGCGCAACACCCTGCAGTAACCGGAACTCCATCGTTCTCTGTCACCGAAGGACTCTCATGGACATTCAACTGCTGATGCGGATCGAACGCATGACACCCCCTCGATGGCTCACGCTGTCTGCGGATGTGGCCGCAGCGAAGCGGTTGGTTGCGAGCGGCATGATCGAAGTGGCTCTTGAAGTTCAATGCAAGGCGAAAGGATTCGCGCCGGAAGTTGCGCGCGTGGTCGCGATCACCAGCGACGGCGCGTCTGCGATTGCCACCGAAAAATCCCTCCACCGACGATAGCCACACACGAGGAAGGTCTGAACAAGCCACGCGCACCTGCGTGGCATCACGCTTGCGCCTGAGATGCCGATCGATTCAAGTCGGTTGCATCCATTCCATATTTCAACGATGATTGAATCATGGAAGAAAATGACGTTGTCCGCTCCCTTTTGGCTTTGGCGCAAGCCGTACGCCTGAGGGTTTTTCGTGCCTTGGTGGTGGCGGGCCCGGAGGGCATGACGCCTGGCGCGCTCACCGAAGCGTTGAGCGTGCCGGCGACGAGCCTTTCGTTCCACCTCAAGGAGCTCACCAACGCCGGCCTCGTCTCACAGGAGCGGCAAGGTCGCAACCTGATCTACCGCGCGTCGTTCAACCAGATGAACGGTCTCATGGCCTACCTCACCGAGAACTGCTGTCAAGGGCAGCCATGCGCTGTCGATGGCTCGACAGCCTGCGCCTGCTGACCGCACACGCAGCTCACCAGCTTTCCTGAACCCTGAACAACCGAACTGCGCATCGCGCAGGCGCGTCTGTGCGCGCCTTCTGCTCCCCTGGATCCACATGCTCACGGCCATCCTGATCTTTCTCTTCACGCTGGTGCTGGTCATCTGGCAGCCGCGTGGCCTCGGCATCGGCTGGAGTGCTTCGCTGGGGGCTGTCATCGCGCTGCTGCTCGGCGTGGTGCACCTCGCCGACATTGCGGTGGTCTGGGCCATCGTCTGGAACGCCACGGCCACCTTTGTGGCCGCGATCATCATCAGCCTGCTGCTCGACGAAGCAGGCTTCTTCGAGTGGGCTGCGCTGCACGTCGCCCGCTGGGGTGGCGGACGTGGGCGGATGCTGTTCGCGCTGATCGTCCTGTTGGGCGCTGCCGTCTCGGCCTTGTTTGCCAACGACGGCGCGGCGCTGATCCTCACGCCCATCGTGATGGCGATGCTGGTCGCGCTGGGCTTCTCGCCGGCCGCCACGCTCGCATTCGTGATGGCGGCAGGCTTCATCGCAGACACGGCCAGCCTGCCGCTGATCGTCTCGAATCTGGTCAACATCGTCTCGGCGGATTTCTTCAGGATCGGCTTCAACCGATACGCCTCGGTGATGGTCCCGGTGAACATCGCCGCCGTGCTGGCAAGCCTGGCGGTGCTGCTGCTGTATTTCCGCCGCAGCATTCCGGCCAGCTACGAAGCGGCGCAGCTCAAGGCGCCTGCCGAGGCCATCCGCGATCGCTCGACGTTCAACGCAGCCTGGGTTGTGCTGGTGCTGCTGCTCGTGGGCTTCTTCGGGCTGGAACCGCTCGGCGTGCCGGTGAGCGCGGTTGCCGCTGCAGGCGCACTGGTGCTCCTGGCGGTCGCCGGCCGCGGATCGGTGATCAGCACGAAGAAGGTGCTGCGCGGGGCGCCGTGGCAGATCGTCGTCTTTTCGCTGGGCATGTACCTCGTGGTCTACGGACTGCGCAACGCCGGCCTGACTGCCCACATCGCCGTGGTGCTCGATGCCTTGGCGCGAACGGGCATATGGGGCGCAGCGCTGGGCACCGGCTTCCTCACGGCTGCGCTGTCGTCCGTGATGAACAACATGCCCACCGTGCTGGTTGGCGCGCTGTCGATCGATGCATCTGGCGCCAGCGGCGTTGTGAAGGAGGCCATGGTGTACGCCAACGTGATCGGCTGCGACCTCGGCCCCAAGATCACGCCGATCGGCAGCCTGGCCACCTTGCTGTGGCTGCACGTCCTCGCGAAGAAAGGCACCACCATCGCCTGGGGCTGCTACTTCAAGGTGGGCATCGTCCTGACCATTCCCGTGCTGGCCGTCACGCTGGCCGCACTTGCCATCCGGCTGAGCTTCGGCTGACCCGCATTTCACCCCCCTATTCCCGAGGTCTTCATGAACGACATCACGATCTATCACAACCCCGCCTGCGGTACGTCACGCAACACGCTCGCGTTGATCCGCAACACCGGCGAAGAGCCCAACGTCATCGAGTACCTGAAGAACCCGCCGGACCGCGCGACCTTGCAGCGTCTCATCGCCGCGATGGGCATTCCGGTGCGCGAGGTGCTGCGCCAGAAGGGCACGCCCTATGACGAACTGGGCCTTGGTGACGCCAAGTGGACCGACGCGCAACTGATCGACTTCATGCGCCAGCACCCCATCCTTATCAACCGGCCCATCGTCCAGACGCCCTTGGGCACGCGGCTGTGTCGCCCTTCGGAGGTGGTGCTGGACATCCTGCCCCGGCCCCAGCGAGGCGCGTTCTCGAAGGAAGACGGCGAAGTCGTGATCGACGCCGGAGGTCAGCGTGTCCACAAGCTCTGACCTCCCCAACGTCGAGGTGGAGCACTTTCGCCAGCCTGACCTTCACCGCCTTTTCCCGTCGGAGCATTCGACGCATGCGCCAAGAATCCTGCTGCTGTACGGATCGCTGCGCGAGCGCTCCTTCAGCCGGCTGCTGACGCAGGAAGCTGCCCGCCTGCTCCAAGCCATGGGTGCTGAAGCTCGCGTCTTCGACCCCACTGGCTTGCCGCTTCCGGATGGCGCCCCCGAGGACCATCCCAAGGTGCAGGAACTGCGGGATCTCGCCCAGTGGTCAGAGGGCATGGTGTGGACCTCGCCGGAACGCCACGGCGCCATGACCGGCATCATGAAGGCGCAAATCGACTGGATCCCGCTGTCCGTTGGCTCGGTTCGCCCGACGCAGGGTAAGACCCTGGCGGTGATGGAGGTGTCGGGTGGCTCGCAGTCGTTCAACGCTGTGAACCAACTGCGCGTGCTGGGCCGTTGGATGCGCATGATCACCATCCCCAACCAGTCGTCCGTGGCCAAGGCTTTCATGGAGTTCGACGACGGCGGACGGATGAAGCCCTCACCCTGCTACGAGCGCGTGGTCGACGTGATGGAAGAACTGGTGAAATTCACACTGCTCACGCGCGACTGCGCAGGCTACCTGGTCGACCGCTACAGCGAGCGGCGCGAGACTGCCGAGATGTTGTCCAAGCGCGTGAACCTGCGCAGCATCTGATGCAACGCCGGACCGCGACGATAGTCACCCCATGTGTTTCCCAGGCGCTTGCCACTGACATTGCTGCGCTGGTGCTAGGGCTTGCCCTTGGCCAACTCTCGCTCCAGTGATTCGTTCACTTTCTTTAGCTTCTCGCTCGATGCACTGAGTTGCTTTTCGAGTTGACTCGTTCGCTCCACCGCTTGATCTGCATCGGATGAGATGACCTCCCTGGGGAGCTCGCTGTCTAGAACGGCGTGTACGACCGCGAGCTCGTCGGCAGCCTTCTCGACTGCTTGGGTCGCTTCCTTGTTTTCCTTCAACGCCTTGACCAGGCCAGTTGCATTTTCTGGGGCGGAGGGTCGCGTCTGCTTGGGCATGAGTTTCCTTGGATCGAGCACTTCCTTGATGCTATTCAAAAGCCGATGGACCGCCAAGCAAGTGGAGCTTTTGGCCTACATGCGTCGTGTGACTTGTCCGTATAAACAGTGACAGTTCGGTCTGCAACTCGACACAGCAAACATGGTGCTCCGACGCAATCGCTATGCCGCTCGCAACCATATTGATCGAAGACAGCAAGACCATCAGAGACAACTTGATTCCCGCGTTGGCAGAACTCGCTGATGTGGACGTGGTGGCCATCGCCGAAACGGCGAGCGAAGCTGTCTCCGTCCTCGAGAGTTTCGGGGATGGGTGGCACCTCGCTGTGGTGGATCTCTTCCTGCGTGAAGGAAGCGGTCTGACGGTGCTGCGCGCTTGCCAAGGGCGCATGCCGCACCAGCGGGTGGTCGTGTTGACGAACTATCCCACGGAGGAAATGCGGCGCCGGGCCCTGGAATTGGGCGCCGATGCCATTTTTGACAAGTCGAAAGAGCTCGACATGTTCTTTGAATGGTGCAGTGCACCGTGAGCTTTGGGCGAAGGCTACGGTACTGAAGCGATTTCAAGGGCCTGGCCTGTTGGACTGACAACCCGCACGTCTTTCGGATCGCAAGGCACGCCGCTTGGAAAACCATCAAATCGCACGCGGACGTGTGTGCTCGTCGCGCCCACAATGCACCCAAAGTGCGCATCAACATACACCCGGTCTCCTCTTCGCAGGGAAGTACCGTGGCTGGCGTTGAGTTTTTGGAACTGGTTGATGGGGTGATCCAGCTGTGGCTGTCACTACTCAACGCATCGCAGGCAAGGACGGTGGACGGAGCCTCCAGCGGTGGTACGCGGGGAGCGGGCGTCCGTAAAGTTCTTCGGTGCCTGCCCCCGTCCAAAAGGCGAGCGCGAAAAAAATCCGTCATTGACGGACGGGCATGAAAAAGCCCTCGCTGGGAGGGCTCTTTTCGTCTGACGTGGCGCGCTGGTTCAGCGAACCCAGTGGCAGGCGCGGTGGTGATGGCGGGCATCCCACTTGCACACCTTGTGCGCCTTGTGTGGTGCGGCCGAAGCGATCGTCGGTGCAAATGCCGCCAGGGTGGCGAAGGCAACGACGCTGGAGAGAAGGAGCTGCTTGATTTTCATGTGATTCTTTCTAAGCGATGGCATCAAAGGATGCGTCGCGCGAACGACGCACTCTGGATAACGTTCGACTCTGGTTTTCAGACGACGCGTTGAAAGCTGGCCAGCGCTTGGCGGTTCAAGACGTGAACTGCTGCATACGCGCTACTAAGGGTGCCCGGCTTCTCTCCCAAGGCCTTGGTCTGCAGCGTGCGGAAGGGACGAGGCGAACGAACCGCCTCGTCCTCCGCCTATTCTTTATCCGTTCACGCCAAACTCGAACCTGCGCGCGAAGCTGCCGGCTCAGACGCGCTGGCTTTCGCCGAGAGCTCTGCCGTGAAGGCAGTACTGGCCGTCGTGCCCGCCTCCAGCGAACACCACGCCGCCGAGGCTTTGCCTAGCTCGAGCGAACACCATGCTGCTGTCGCTTTGCCTGCCTCGAGCGAACACCATGCCGCGGCGGGTTTGCCAGCCTCCAGCGAGCACCATGCAGCTGCCTCCTTGGCAGGCTTGTGTTGGAGCACAGGCGTCGCCTCGCCGAATTCCTTGGCAGACAAGCGCTGCATCTCCAAGAAGGCTGCTTGCAGCGCCTTCGCGTCTTCCTCGCCGCGCAGGCCGAGGTACGGGAAGTGGTGCAAAAAATGGCCGAAAGTGGTTTCGCAATCAGCAGCGTATTTTCTCGTGTCAAGGATGTGCATGTGCCAGAAGCGGTCGACGTCCTGCTCGGGAGCGAGCGTCAGATCGGGGTGCTTGGCGTGCAGTATCAAGTAGCGCTTGTAGGCCACCTCCATCTGGTCTGCGTAGCCTGCCGACCAGCCGTAGCCATCCTCTTTGCGGCAAGCCTTGAACTTGATCGGCGTGAGGTCGAGCGCCTCGATTGCGGCGATCGTCTGCTCCTGTGTCTTGCACTGGGGGGAATGAATCATGAATGCTCCTGTGAAGTTGCTTGAGGATCCGAGCGAACGCGCCCGGCGACGATTGCTTCGAAGTTTCAGCCGTCAGGCCGCCACCGATGGAGCAAATTGGTTGGGGAGGTGATGCGCCATGAAATTGCGCGCCTCGTCGGCAGACACGGGCTTGCACAGCCAATAGCCCTGGACCTCGTCGCAACCGCGGCTGCGCAAGTAATCAAGCTGGGCTGTGGTCTCGACACCCTCGGCCACCACCTTCATTCGCAACCCGTGGGCCAGGGTGATGATGCCGTCGACGAGTGCTCGCGCATCGGCGTCCTGCGAAAGATCGTTGACGAAGGAACGGTCGATCTTGATCGTCGACAGCGGGAAGTGCTTCAAGTAAGAGAGCGAGGAATAGCCCGTTCCGAAATCGTCGAGGGCGAGTCCGACACCCATGTCTCGAATCATCCAGAGCAACTTCGCCGCATGCTCGGGGTCCGCCATCACCGCGCCTTCGGTGATTTCCAACTCCAGCAGCGACGGCTCCATGCCAGAGGCTTCCAGGACGGCCCGTATGTCTGCGATGAGCGTGCGGCTTTCGAATTGGCGCGGCGACAGATTGACGCTCACCAACACTTCCGGCAACCCGTATTTCTGCCACGAACGCGAATCGGCACAGGCCCTCTCCAGCGCCCACTTGCCCATGGACACGATCAAACCGATCTCTTCGGCAATCGGAATGAACTGCACCGGCGGAATCATGCCCAGAACCGGATGGTGCCAGCGCATCAGCGCCTCGACACCGACGATGCGCTGGGTCTGCAGGTTCATCTTCGGCTGGTAGTGCATCTCCAGCTCCCCACGTTCCAAGGCATGGCGCAGCGCACCTTCCAACATCAGCTGCTCGGCACTCTGCGCATTCATCTTCGCCGCGTAGAACCGGTAGGTGTTGCGGCCTCTTTCCTTGGCGCGGTACATCGCCGTATCGGCATTTTTCAAGAGCGCTTCGGCATCGCCGCCGTTCTCCGGATAGACGCTCACGCCGACGCTGGCGCTGACGTGCAGTTCGCGCCCCTCGATGACGAAAGGCTCGGCGCAACAAGCCAGCACCTTTTCGGCGAGCACCACGGCATCGTTCGGGCTGGACAGGTCCTCCAGCAGCAGCACGAACTCATCGCCGCCAAAACGCGCCACGACATCGGCATCGCGCAGCAGCGCCGTGAGGCGCTCGCCGCAGAGCTTGATCATCTCGTCGCCCACACCGTGGCCCAGCGTATCGTTGATGTGCTTGAAGCGATCCAGATCGACGAACATCACCGCGAACTGCCTCTGATGGCGGTCGCTGCGCCTGATGGCAAGGGCAAGCGCCTGTTGCAGCGCGGCGCGATTGAGCAACCCGGTCAATTCGTCGTGGCTGGCCATGAAACGAAGACTCCCCTCGGCCAGCTTGCGTTGCTCGTACTGGGCGATCTGCAAGGCGATCACACGCAGCGACTCCAGGGTCTCTGCGTCGACAACGTACGGATTGGAGCCGAAAAATTCCAGGGCCGTGGGCGCAACGGTGGCGACCATCGGCACGATGAGGCCGACGGTCAGCCCGGCCTGGCGGGCCATCGCTTCGCGCGCGAAATGGCTCGGAGCCGCCAGCGTGTCGATTCGCACGACGCTGCCGATCCCCCAGGCGTGGCCCAGCGAACCTTCGCCAGACCGGTAGGCGAGCGACCGGCTGACATCGACGAATTGCCGCACCGCCGGATCGTTGTCGGCATGCCAGGCCACGGTGCAGCGAGCCAGGCCGTCGTCGCCGACGCTCCACAACGCGCCGCAGTCCCAGCGCAGGTCGGTGCATACCGCCTCGAGCGCCAGCGCAATCACCGTCTCGGCCCTGCCGTCGCCGGCAAGCAGCCGAGCGATCTTGTACTCGAGCTTCTGGCGCAACGCATCCTTGCGCGGCCGTGTGGCGTCGCGCACGGTGCCGCGCACCCATCTCTTTCCTTCGTCTTCGGCCGACTGCGCGATGACGTGGAGCCAGCGTTCCGTGCCATCAGGCAGGCACAGGCGGTGCTCGAATTCGCTGCGTTCCGTGGACTGGGAGACCCGTGCGATCTGCTGTTCGATCGCAGGACGTTCTGCGGCCGGAACACGCAGGAGCAGCGTGGGCAGGTCCGGCAGCAAGAGTCCGGTCTCGAGGCCCATGATGCGCCGAGCTTCTTCGGAGCATTGCAAGGCGCCGGTTTCGAGATCGAGGATCCAGCTCCCCAGGCTTGCCAAGTGCTGGGCCTCCTCCAACTGCCGTTCGCTGGTGCGCAGGTGGCTGGTCATCTCGATCGCCAGGACCTGGGCTCGGCTGCGTGAGGTGGTCAACGAAAAGACGATGCCGGCAAGCAGCATGCTGGTGGCCAGGCCACCGAGGACGACGAACCACGGGATGGCCTTGTCAAGCGGGCCGAAGACCTGGTTTTCGTCTTGACCGACTTCCACAAGCCAAGAGTGGCCGCCCAACTCGAAGCCGAGCATGCGCTCGAGGCTGCGCGCCGTTGCAGCAGCGGGCTTCGCTGCGGCCGCACTGTCGAACAGCAATTGCCGCTCGCCGAACGAGGTCGGCGTTACAAACCTGGTCTCGACGCGTGTCCCGATCACCCCCTGACCCGGCCCGGCATCGATCAAGCGCAACCGGAACGTCCTCGCGGTTTCGGCCCCCACCACATCGCTCAACATCCCTGCGACGCTGAAGCCCGCGCCAACCGAACCGATATAGGCACTACGCCGCTGCTCGAGCGTGTCGAGCGGCTGTCCTGGGCGATAGACCGGCAGCCGCATCGCCAATCCAATGTCGGACTCGCGACCTGCGATGCGGACCTTGCGGCCGGATGTGACGAGCCCGCCGGTGTCGCGCCCCTGCTCGAGCGCGTCTCCTCTGTCGGGCATCGCGCCCAGGTCATTGCCCAGCAGCCTCTCGTTGCCGGCCTGCGGTTCGACGTAGATCAGCGGGTAGTACGTGTCCCGCTCACCGGGCGGCTTGATGGCGAAGCCGGAGGCAACGCCAGCGTCGAGGCTGGCATCACCGCGGACCTGCGCCTCGAAGGCCTGCTTGTCGTTGGCCGCAATCCGGGGCGCATAGCTGACGGCCTGGAAACCGGGATAGGCGCTCGCCAGGTTCAGCCCTGCAACGTAGTCCCTGAAATCGCTTCGCGTCACGGTCTCGGATGCGTTGAATCGCGCACGCAGGCCGACCAGGACGGCGGTGTAGTCGTCGAAGCGGGCTTCGACCTTGCGTGCCAGATCGAACGCGGTTGCGTCGAAGCGCGCTTGGGCACCGCGCCTGATCTCCTGGTGGGCCGAAACGCTGAGGGCGATCGATAGCGCAGTGCCGACCACGAAAATTACCAGCGGCAAGCGAATCCTGACCCAGACGGACAATGACATCGGATTTGAAGATCCCATCGCTGGGACAGGCCGGTTAGCTCTGTGTGCAGCAGTGCGGCACGGCAGAGAACGCAGCATGTTGCATCGTTGGCGCAATGTATATAGGCGGTGCGAAAGCGTCACATGATTTGTCTCGGCGAGCGTCAGGACAGAGTTCGTACTCTTCACTCAAAATTAGAGTGCTTAAGTATTAATTTAAAAAGGCGTTGCATTCCAGGGAGGGAGACATGCGATTCCTCGTGCAGAGGATCGGGAACGATGCTGCGCGCCGCAGCACCGTGCGGTGTTGAGATGGATCAAGCGCGGGTCAAGCCTGTCGATGTACACAGGCTTGCCAATGGTTGATTTCCGCGCGTACATGGCCCACGTTTTCCGCCGACGCTTGATCCGTCCATATCCCAGAGCACGCACACCGGTCATGCATCGGCATACGGAGGCGGGCCAGCGCTCGATGGAAGATGGGGTCCAACGAACACGGAAATCCACATTTCCCTGGGGTGTACTCTAGGCCGTCACGGTCTTGTTCAGGAATCGCCCGCTTGCTTTGAGTGTGTTCACCGCCAGTCCGACCGCGACCAGCTCCGACCCGGATGCCCATATGCAAAATCCTGCTCTTTCAGCCCCGCAAGTTGCAGGCACCCTGGTCGGCCTGCTCGGCGCGGCCACGGCCACGCGCTGGATCTTTCAGGTCGATGCCATCGCGCGTCTCATCCCTGGCTCCGAGCAAGTGGGTATCGTCAATCCACTGCTCTTCATCGCGGTCGGCATCTGCTTTTTCAACGCCACTCTGCCGCAAAAGTCCGGCGGCTGGCTCACTCGACTCTCGGCGATCTGCATCGCCGCCCTGATCGCGCTACCACTGGCATACCTGTTCGAAAGCGCGTCCGGTATCGGGCTCGGGGTCGACTTTGTCCGCGCCGGCACCATTCCCACGGCCACCAATCCACATCCCGGGCGACTGTCCCCGAACGCCAGCTTGGCGTTCCTGTTCACCGGCGTCGCCTTCTGGCTGCACGGACGACGATCCACCCGGATCGGCGAGCTCATCTTCCTCACGTCGGTCCTGGCAGTTTCCGTCATCGGCCTGGGTGGCCTGCTCGGCTACTTCGTGGGCCTGGAGGCGCTGTACCAGGTGGCGAGCTTCAACCGGATGCTGCCGGTAACCGCGCTCGGAATTTCGGTCGTCGGTGGCGGCTTGTGGATGCTTCACGAAGCGTCTCAGGCGTTCGACCGCAAGGCACTGGAAAAGAGTGAGCGGCGCATCAAGCGGCGCTCGCTCGCAGTCATCATCTGCGTCGCACTGGCGAGCGGCGTGGCAGGTTTCGCGGTGATGCGCGACACGTTCGAGCAGTCGATTTCGCAAAACATGTTGCTCACCGCCACGACGAACGCGACATCGCTCGGTCACGCTGTCGATGTGAGCCTGTGGTTCCCTCGGACGGTTGCCACTCGGCCGACCGTGCGCCAGACCCTGGAGAAACTCGGCAAGGCGCCCGGCGACGCTGCCGCCAAGGACTTCCTGCAGAAAATCGCGGACAGCTTCCTGACCGCCGACCTGACGGGCCTGGAGATCGTCGACGCGAACGGCAAGCGCCTGGTCCAGGCTGGAGTGATGGTGCGTGCACAGGCGCAGATCCTTCAGCGTCTGGCGAATACGGGGCAGACCGCCTTCCTGGCCTGGAAAGACGGTTATGTGCTCCTCACCGAAAACGACGTGCTCGTCGATGGCCAGATGATGGGGCGGGTGTTCACCGAGCAGCGAATGCTGCTGTTCGACGGCCTCCTGGCCAACGTTCAAGCCTCCAGTGATACGTCCGACGTGGCGATCTGCGGGCGTGACAACGACAAGCTGATCTGTGCCCCGAATCGGTTCCGGCCGTCCGGGTTCGATCTGCCGATGTTCAACGCGGCTGGTGGTGCCACCCTTCCCGTGGCGAGAGCACTGCTCGGTGAACGTGGCGTGCAATTCCTCAAGGATAGGCGTGGCGTCAACATCCTGTCGGCCTTCACGCCGGTCAAGGATTTCGGGCTCGGTTTGGCGATCAGGACCGATGTCGATACGCTCTACGCGCCGCTGCGAGTGCGCTTGAAGCTCCTGACCCTGGCTCTCGTCGGCATCGTCGCGCTGGCCATCTATGCCCAACACAGCCAGGTCAGGCCGGTGCTCAAGCAATTGGTCGCAAGCGAGCAGCGAGTCAAAGCCATCGTCGAGGACCAATCCGAACTCGTGTCGCTCGCGATGCCCGACGGCGAACTGACCTACGTCAACCCGGCCTACGCGAGGCATTTCGGGCTGACGCCCGCGGTGATGACGGGCGCGAATCTGTTCGACTACATCGAGCCTGCGGATCGTGCGGTGGTTCGGCAGGTCGTTGCGGAAGTCCTGTCGACGGGCACGACAGTGACCAGCGAGAACCGCATGACGGCCGCCAACGGCGCCCAGCGCTGGGTCGCCTGGACCAACAGCCTGCAGCGCGATCCCTCGGGCGAGCCGATGCTTCATTCGGTCGGCCGCGACGTGACCGAGCGCAAGCAGACGGAACTGGCCTTGCGTGCCAGCCAGGAACTCCTGACGGAGAAATCGGCGCTCTTGGAAGCCACCCTGGAGCGAATGGAACAAGGCGTGATGATGGTCAACGCCGCGCGGGTGGTGGAGGTTTGCAACCGGCGTGCGGTCGAGCTGCTGGACCTGCCGAAAGATCTGATGGCGTCCAAACCGACGTTTGAAGCGGTGCTCGCCTACCAGTGGTCCACCGACGAGTTCGTCCACACGCCGCAGGACGTGCAGGAGTTCGTTCGCCAAGGGGGAATCCTGGATCGGCCGCATAGCTACGATCGCAAACGCCCGGATGGCCGCGCGATCGAAATTCACAGCGTGCCGATCGAAGGCGGGGGCGTACTGCGAACGTACACGGACGTGACCGAGCGCAAGCTGGCTGAAGGCGCCATGCGCGCGCTCACCGCGATATTCGACGCGACGACCGACTATGTGGTGCAGCTCGACATGAAGGGCCGAATCACCTACATGAACCCCGCCGCACGCCATCGCACCGGCGTGGCGCTGGACGCATCGCTCGAGCACCTGACGCTGGAAGACTTCAATCCGCCGCAAACGCTCGACAGGTTCATCTCGGAGGTCTGGCCGGCTGCGGTGGCCACCGGCGTCTGGGTGGGCGAGTCGCTGGTCTGGGATGCCGCGCGGCGCGAGTTTCCGGTGAGCCACATCGTCATCGCCCACCGCGACAAAGAAGGCAGGGTCGAATATTTCTCGGCCCTCATGCGCGACATCTCGGCTGCCAAGGCGGCGGAACAGGCGGTGCGCGACAGCGAGCATCGCCTGCGCATGGTGACCGACCATTTGCCGGTGCTGATTTCCTATCTCGACCGGGATTTGCGATTCCGCTTCCTCAACCGGACCTACCAGGAGTGGTTCGGCGAGGCGGCGGCACCACGGATCGGGACCAGCGTGCAGGAGTTCTATGGCGAGCAGGCCTGGGTGCAAATCGAGCCCCAGTTGCGAGCCGCCCTGGCCGGGCAGGACGTTGCCTATGACCGAGAAATGGTGCGCCCCGACGGTGGTCGGCGCCATGTGCAAGTCACGGTCGTCCCCGACCGGGACGAGCAAGGCGAGGTCGTGGGGCTGTACACCCTCATCCACGACGTGACCTCGTACCGCGAAGCGCAACGAGCGCTTCAGGAGAGCGAGGCGCGCGTGCGCACGGTGGCCGATGTGCTGCCGATGCGTGTGGCCTACATCGACTCCGACGAGCGCTACCGCTTCAACAATCTGGCTTACGAGCGCGGCTTCGGCAGATCGCGCCAGGAAATCTACGGGCAGACCGTTCGTGCGCTGTTGGGCGACGCAGCCTACAAGTCGGTCGAGCCCCATATTCGCAGCGCGCTGCGCGGAGAGGCGGTCACGTTCCTGAGCGAGATCGCCAGCGGCGACAGCCATGTCTACTACGAGGCCCAATACATACCGCAGCTGGCGGCCGACGGCAGCACCGTGCTGGGCTTCCACGCGGTCGTCAGCGACATCACGCGCCAGAAGGTCGAAGAGAGACGGCTGACCGAACTGGCACGCGTGGACCCTCTCACGGGCGTCATCAACCGCGCCGGCTTCGAGTTGCGCGTGGCCGAGGCAATGGAGCGCTGCCGCGCTACGGGCGCACTGATGGCGCTCATGTACCTCGACATCGACCGATTCAAGCAGATCAACGACCGGTTCGGGCACAACGCGGGCGACGCACTGCTGCGGGCATTCTCCAGCCGGTTGTCGCAGACGCTGCGCTCCAGCGATACCGTCGCCCGCCTCGGGGGCGACGAGTTCACAGTGATCATGGAAGGCTTGCCGCGGCCAGAAATAGCGTCGACCGTCGCCGCCAAGATCGTCGAGGCCATGAGCACGCCATTCGTCATCGACCAGCAGACGGTCAATGTCACCGCGAGCATCGGTCTCGCGTTCTATCAGGGAGGCGCCACGACCCTCGAGGGGCTGGTTCGGCAGGCGGATGCAATGCTCTACCAGGCCAAGGGAGCGGGCCGCAACAACGTCCAGGTGGCTCTTCGGCTTGTCGAGGGCGGTACCGTCTAGGCATGGGAGGGCCCTCAGCGCTGGAACGACACCCTACGTGGCGTGTTTCGAGCCGCCTTGATGCGGAGAGCGGCAGATGTCAACGGCATCGTCTGCGCCGCCGCGGTGAAGGCCGCCGAGCATGCGTTAGATGCGCTCGGGGCGCGCGACGAATCGGTGGCGCTCGAAATGGCGCAACCCATCGTGATGACCAACGGTGAGGTCTCGTCATCGCGTTATCAGACGCCGGGATACAGGACAGTTCAGCTTTGTCCGACGCAGGCTCACACGCCACGAGCCAAACTCCGGCTTTCACCACCGGAGGACAAAGAGATGGGCAGCCGTGATCCACGAGGGCATCAGCATCCACAACCGCCGCGCGGGGAGTTCTGGCTCCTGGTCGCCGTGGCGGTCCTGATCGCCACCATTGCGCTGTTGCGCCTTGCCGTGCAACGCGAGCACGCCGCCGGCTCCGGCGCGCTTGATTTTCAGCTTCTCTCCGGATCGCCGGCGGGGAGCGCCATCGAGACGATCCGCGAGCCGCGCGAATTGCGATGACGCGTGCGATTCGGCCGGGCGCGAAGAGCATCTCGACACCCACGCCCGCCGCGGCGAAGGCGTGGGCCGATCACCTGGGGTGCTCGATCGCCGAACTCAGGATCGCGATGCGCGCCGTCGGCGCTTCGGTGGAGCGCGTGCAGGCTTACCTCGATGCGCTCAAGCGAAGAGAAGACCCGACGCGGGACAACGGCGGCAGCATCGCGGCATCGGGTGGCGCCCTCGACCAGTCATCGGACGGACAGGTCGCTGCGCCATGAGCACAGGCAAGTCCTCGAGTCGTCCAAGGCTGTCTGGAAACGCGGATGAAAGCGCTCGGCACATCAACTGGCGTGAATAGATTCATGCCCAACCGGATTGTCTAACTGAGGGCCTGCCGCACCTTTCGAGGCAAGGCTGGAGAAGGTCGACGAGCCTTAGTGTTGTCGAACTGCACACGGCGAGCACGGGCTTGGCGGCGACGAGCCTGCCGAGCGCTCGTCAGAAAGCGCTCTTGACGACGCCGCCGTCGACGCGCAGGGCCGCACCCGTGGTTGCCGAGGCGAGCGGACTTGCCACGTAGGCCACGAGCGAGGCCACCTCCTGCGGCGAGGCGAAGCGCTTGATCAGCGAGGTCGGGCGCACGTGGTCGAAGAACTCCGCCTCGACCTGCTCGAAGCTCTTGTCGCTCGAGCGCGCCATGCCTTCCACGAAGTCGCCGACGCCGCGCGATTTCGTCGGTCCTGGAAGGACGCTGTTCACGGTGATGTTCGTACCGGCGACCGATTCCGCAAGGCCGCGCGACACCGCCAGTTGCGCGGTCTTCGTCATGCCGTAGTGGATCATCTCGGTGGGTATCTGAACGGCGCTCTCGCTCGAGATGAAGATGATCCGGCCCCAGTTCGCCCGCTTCATCTCCGCCAGCACGAGGCGTGCAAGGCGAACGCCGCTCAGCACGTTGACATCGAAGAAGCGCCGCCAGTCTTCATCGGGAATGTCTTCGAAAGCCTTGGCCTCGAAAATGCCCAGGTTGTTCACGAGGATGCCGATGCCGGGATGACGGCGCACGGCGTCCTCCGCGGCGTCCGCCCGGCTGAGGTCCCCGGCGTAGCCGAGCACCGTGCCTTGCGTTTCCGAGCGGATGCGGTCCACCGCCTCGTCGACCGCCGCCTGCGTTCTGCCGTTCACGATCACGCTTGCGCCCTCCTCGGCCAGCGTGCGCGCAATCGCATAGCCGATGCCGGCTGTGCTTCCGCTCACCAGGGCGAGCTTTCCATCGAGTTGCAGGTCCATCTTGGTTCTCCTGGGTTGGTTTGACGTTCATGTTCGCCGAGTTCTGCCGTGCGTGTCACCCGCGGGGGTGGCGAGCCCCTGCTCGCGCCCGTGTCGCATCAATGTCGCGCCAGCTTCCCGCTAGCCCAGGAAGTTGACCAATGCCGGAATCACCTGCTCTGGCGCCTCTTCCATCAACCAGTGTCCGGAGCCTTTGACGATCACGCCCTGCACGTGGGTCGCGACCATCTTTCCCTGCTCGATCAGGAAGGTTCCGCCGGCCTTTTCACCAGAGAGCACCAGCATCGGCATGGGCAGTGGCGTCTTGCCCAGTTCGGCGAACTCGGCTGCATCCTGCTCGAAGGCCTTGAAATATTCAAATCCTGCGCGCATGCCGCCGGGTTGCGCGTAGGCCCTGGCATAGAACTGGCGGTCGGCTTCTGGCACCGAGTGCTTCGGGTCGGCCGCGAAGTCGTTCCAGAAGTGTTCGAAATAAATGCGCTCGCGGCCTTTCACGAGCGCCAGCGGCGTCGCACCGTGGAAATGGAAATGCCACAGGTCACGCAGGAGCCAGACGTTTTGCCATGCGCCGATGCCGGGCAGGAAAGCGTCCATGAGCACCACCTTGTCGGTCTCCGAAGGAAACTGCGCGGCATAGGCGTAGGCCACCATCAGGCCGATGTCGTGGCCGACGATGCTGACGCTGCGAATGCCCAGCGAGCGCACAAGCTCATGAATGTCGACGGCCATGTTCTTCTTGCCATAGCCCGTCTCGGGCTTCGACGAATTGCCGGCGCCCCGCAGGTCGGGCACGACCACGGTGTGTGTCTTGGCCAGAAGCGGCATCAGCGGGTTCCACATGTGCCCGGTCTCGGCATAGCCGTGCAGCAGCACGACGGTCGGCCCGCTGCCGCCGATGCGGTAGTGGATGCGGGTGCCGTTGACGTCCGCGCTGCCCGAGCGGAAGCCCGGCACCGTGTCGGCGGCGGGAGCCGCGTGCGCGACGCGGCCCATGGTCAGGGCGGCGCTCACGGCGACGGCACCGCCAAGCAGGGCACGGCGGGTGCGCGCGGAGAGAGCGGCGGGGGTGAAATCGGTGTCGGTCATGTGGCACTTCCTTTCTGTCGGTTGCTGGGGTGAGGTGAATTTATGATTCAGCTTCACTTCCAGAAAGAGCCCAAAAGTGGTTTACTCATTCAGCTTTCATGAATGATTGGACGTGGCGCCATGGACCGATTGCGTGCCTACGAGGTATTCGTCACCGTGGTGGCGCGGGGCAGTTTCACCAAGGCGGCTGACGCGCTGGACACCTCGCCGGCCAACGTGACGCGCTATGTCAACGAGTTGGAGGCCCACCTGCGTACGCGGCTCATCAACCGCACCTCGCGCCGCTTGTCGCTCACCGAAGGCGGCGAAGCCTTGTTCGACCGCGCGAAATCGATCCTTGAAGAAGTCGCGGAGACAGAGGCACTGGCGACCACCGCCTCTCTTCAGCCGCGCGGACGCCTGCGCATCAACGCGCCGCTGAGTTTCGGCAGCCTCGTGCTGGCGCCGCTGTGGCCGAAGTTCATGGCGAAGTACCCCGATGTCGAGCTCGACGTCGCGCTCATCGACCGCGTGGTCGACATCGTCGAAGAGGGATACGACCTGGCCATCCGTATTTCTCGCACCACGTCGGGCAACCATATCGCGCGCCGGCTGGGCCGCTCGCAGAACCTGGTGTGCGCCTCGCCAGACTACCTTGCAACCCATGGCATGCCCCAACTGCCGGCAGACCTGTCACGCCACTCGTGCCTCGGCTACACGTACGGCGCGACCTCCGACGAGTGGCAGTTCGCCGGCCCCGGCGGTTCGCTGGAATCTGTCCGCGTGCGCTGGGCCCTGCGCGCCAACAATGGCGAAACCGCCCGCGCCGCAGCGCTGGCCGGTGCCGGCGTCATCTGGCAGCCGAGCTTCGTGATTGGCGAGGATGTGCGGGCCGGTCGATTGGTCGAGGTCATGCCCGGTTATCACATGCCGCCCGTCGACATCTTGGCAATCTATGCAAGCCGTCGACATCTCAGCGCGAAGGTGCGGGTGATGGTCGACTTTCTGGTCGATGCGTTTCAAGACTCGCCGCTGGTGAAAGGCAAGGTGGCAGCGGTGGGCACGTGAGTCTTCGCCGATCTTGTGCTTGGAGTCGGCGCACTTGCGTTCGCTCCATGGGCCGCAACCTTCGTTCCACTCTCCGCTCGAATACCAGAACAAGCCGGCCCAGCAGCCTCGCGGACGTCTGCTTCAGAGAAGCGCTGCTTCCGCTCCGGTCCTCTTCGTGACGGTGTCACGACCCACTGCGATCGGCCACATGTCCGGCTGGGCAGCCGAGATACTCGTTCGGTCCATCGAACGGCTGTCGTCGGCCAGAATGGACCTACCTACGCCGCTCCCGCTCAATTTGACCCAACGCGCGATGTCCAGCCTCGAGATTCCCGCCCACTTGGTCGGACAAGGCAGTTGCCGTTCGGCACGCACAACATCGCGCGGCACGCCCGACTGCTCTCCTGTTCGGTAGGCTTTGGCCCGCCGCCCAACAAGTCGGACCTCGCTCGACAACCATCTTCCATGCAAACTCCTGAATTCAAGTTTTTCGAGGCGGGCTGCGGTAGGTGTCGCCTGCCTCTCCTCTGTGCAGCCCTCGTACTTTCGGGCTGCGCATGGCAGACGACCGTCATCCACGACGGCGTTGACGCTGTGATCGTCGACGCGGACACGAAACGACCCGTTCCAGATGCATTCGTCTTTGATCGAATCGAAGGTGGTGTTCCAAGGGCCCTGGCTCAAAGCGATGAGGCTGGACACCTCGCGTTGAATCCGAAAAGCCGAAGCGAATTGATTTTTGCCACGTCCATGATGGGCGAAGCTCTGGTGACGCAAGAACTCTGGATTTGCAAGGCAGGCTATCGCGCGAAGTTGGTCAGTCGGCGGGCCGGCTGGAATGCCGACTACAGGACCGCTGAGTCCAAGCGCTTGGGCAACGTCGAGTTGACCCTGGCGGACACACCGGGTTTGGCGCGGTGTGTATCGGATGTCCGCGACAGGACGGCAGGCCCGTCGCGATGACCGCTTTGGAGAGCGCTGAGATGCCGTCCCGAATCGACAGAAATGCCTTGGGGTAGCGCTTCGAGAATTCCGGCAGAACCTGAGGAAGCTTCGAGTAAGCAACCGTCGCCACCGTGGCATCGGCCTTGAGGTTGTGCATCGAGATACGAAGCTGTCGAAGTCAAGCCTTCCTGGACCAGGCACTGCACCACCCCTTCGCACTCACCTGCTTTCCAGCAAACAGGGCGCAATTACCCAGCGCATCCGCGGGCTTGGACTGCCACAGCGCACAGCCATTGCACAGCTGCGCGTTGTCGTGCTTCGGAAACTTCTTCGCGTCGACCTTCGCCGAATCGGCGACATAGCTCAAGGCCACGGCCTGCGGATCTTTTTCGTCGAGCCTGGCCTGGGCCAGCGAGCGCGTGGCGGACAGGGCCGAGCCTGTCGCGACGAGCGTGATCATGAAAGCGCGGCGGCGGGTGTTCATCGTGAGTCTTTCGTTGTGTGTGAGAGCAAGGCCAGGCTGTCCGGTGCGTTGCTGCGCTCGTTCAGCCCCCCGAGCACAAGAACGCCCGTGGCCAGCAAGGTGGCGATGCTGAAAACCAGGAACTGGAGCGTTCCGTTCAACGTGATGTTCATGGCGCGGCCTCGGTGTGGGGTTGTGAATCCATCGTTCTGGAATGTCGGGATGGCTTGGGGCCTGTGCAGAATTCAGCGCACCAGCAGCACCGGCACCGTGCACGAGGCCAGCACCTTGGTGGCAACCGACCCGAGCACGAGGCTCGCGAGGGAGCCATGACCTCGCGATCCCATCACCAGCAGGTCGAAGTTGCCCTTTTGCGCGAACGCCGCAATCTCGGCTGCGGGATGGCCGATGCGGTGTTCGAAGCGCGCGTCGATGTCGCGCTCGGCCAGCAAGGCGCGAACCGGTTCGAGCACCACGCGCGCATCGTCCTCGTAATAGCCGTGCACGAGGTCGGGTCCCGCGAAGGCTGCGGCACGGTGGGGCACCGGCAGTACCGCGTAGAAGACCGTGAATGCATGGCCCGCGTTCGCCCACTCCTTGTGGGCAAGCAGGTAGGACAACATGCGATTGGTGTAGTCGCTGCCATCGACGGCGAGCAGGATTTTCATGGTGGTTCCTTTGGCGGGGACCCTCCCCCGGTGCATGAATGGTCGTTCTCCGGCCCTTGGCTCACCTTGCGCCACATCAAGAAAACCAGGGGTGCACGGCCTGGTTCGAGTTGCCCGCTCAGAGCTCCGGCCCCAAACCGATGGGCGCAGGCACGAGATTCACGATGCGGGTGAAGAGCGCGTTGTATTCGAGGTCGGGTACGTGCCCGGTCATCGGGTCGCGGTTCTGAGCGAAGGCTTCGTCCAGGTCGAGCCAGTCGTCCTCGGTCAGCACGCGCTCGGCCAGCGGCAGGATCTCGCGCTCTTCCAGCGCCATGTGGTTCAGGTAGAAATCGACGTACTCGCCGACCGTTCTCTCGAAGGTTTCGCGC